>CAJOIC010000001.1 GCA_905234625.1 uncultured Oscillospiraceae bacterium
TTCCGACCGCCGCTTCCAGTACGCGGGGGATCTGAACGCCGGGACCCTCTCGATCACCACGGACGGCAGTACCTTCACCGTCCGGGACGGGGGAGGGAGCACGCTCCTCACCGTCGGCGGGAACCTTGCCATCCGGCCCACCGGCTCCGATACCGCCGTCACCCGGGTGAATGGGGAGTACCGCTATCGGGGAGGCTTCGAGCTTCGTCCGGCCTACAACGCCTCCGGGAAGATCTCCGTCATCAACTACGTCGGCATCGAGGACTACGTCAAGGGCGTCATTCCGTACGAGTTCGGAAACACCTGGCCGGCCGAGAGCCTGAAGGCCGCGGCGGTCTGCGCGCGGAACTTCGTCATGACCGCGGACTGGAACGCCTACGCCAATTACGGCGTGGATGTCCTTTCGAACACCGGCTCACAGCTCTACCGCGGGCGGGCCATCACCTACAGCGAGAGCTATTTCACCGCCACGGACGCCGCGGTGGACGCCACGGCGGGGCAGTATCTCACCTACAACGGCAGCCTCTGCGAGACGTACTTTTTCTGCTGCGACGGCGGCGCCACGGAGGACTACGCCCATGTCTGGGGCGGGAGCGGACGGCCCTACCTCGTCGGCAAAGTCGATCCCTATGAGCAGGCCGTGAGCTCCATCGCCGCGAACTACACCTACTCCATCACCCAGAGCCGCACCGGCTCCGCCATGCAGTCGCTCCTGGGACAATTCGGCCTGAGCGGCACGCGTCTGGTGAAGGACGGCATCCGCGTCGATACCTATCCCGGCACGGGAAATGTCAAGAGCGTCACCCTGGAGACCGAAAGCGGATGGACCGTCGTCATCGACCAGACCACGGACTTCGATCGCTGGGATTTCCTGTCCGCCTTCGGCTTCACCGCCTACAGCTTCCGCTATTCTGTGACCTATGACGCCGCTTCGGACAGCTTCACCTGCACCCGCCTCGGCTGGGGCCACGGCATCGGGCTGAGCCAGTACGGCGCCTATGCCATGGCCGGAAGCTACGGCAAAAACTATCAGGAGATCCTCGGATTCTACTTCGACGGGTCCCGTCTGCAATACGGAGCGTACTGAACTTGAAAACATCGGATTTTCTCTATGACCTGCCCGAGGAGCTCATCGCCCAGACGCCGCTGGAGCGGCGGGACGGCTCCCGTCTTCTGGTGCTCGACAAGACCACCGGGAAGACGGAGCACCGGCACTTTTACGATCTGCCGCAGTATCTCCGTCCGGGGGACTGCCTCGTGCTGAACGACTCCCGCGTCATCCCGGCGAGGCTGTTCGGTACCCGTCCCTCCGGGGGCTTGACGGAGGTCGTCCTCCTGAAGGAACTCGGCGGCGACCGCTGGGAATGCCTGACCCGTCCCGGGAAAAAGATGCGCCGGGGGACCGTCGTCTCCTTCGGGGAAAACGGCGAGCTGACCGCCGAGGTCGAGGAGGTCACGGACAGCGGCGACCGCATCCTCCGCTTTACCTACGAGGGGATCTTCCTGGAGCTTCTGGACCGCCTTGGCCAGATGCCCCTGCCGCCGTACATCAAGACCCAGCTCGACGATCCCGAGCGCTACCAGACCGTCTATGCCCGGGAGCCCGGCAGCGCCGCGGCGCCCACGGCGGGGCTGCACTTCACGCCGGAGCTTCTCGACGAGGTCCGCGCCATGGGGGTGGACGTGCGCTTCGTGACGCTGCACGTCGGCCTCGGCACCTTCCGTCCTGTCAAGGTCGAGGACGTGGAGGAGCACGAGATGCACTCCGAGTTCTGCACGGTCCCGGAGGATACCGCCGCGGCCATCCGCCGCGCGAAGGCGTCCGGACACCGGATCGTCGCCGTCGGCACGACCTCCTGCCGCACGCTGGAGAGCTTTGCGGGGGAGGACGGGCGCATCGAGGCCGGGTCCCGCTGGACGAACATCTTCATCTATCCCGGCTATACCTTCCGCTGCGTGGACGCGCTGGTGACGAACTTCCATCTGCCGGGCTCCACCCTCGTGATGCTCGTCTCCGCCCTTGCCGGACGGGAGCACATCCTGAACGCCTACCGGGAGGCCGTTGCCAAACGGTATCGCTTCTTCAGCTTTGGCGATGCGATGTTTATTGGAGACGTGATTTAGTTTGTCAGATAGAGAGACCGCGAAAGGCTTGAAATCAAAGGATTTTGGCCTCTCGCGGTCTTTTTGTCATTTGTAGAAAAATTGGACTTTTATGCCGTTTTTGAAGAGAATTGAGACGATTTTGCCGTCTCGAATACAAAAGTTTTGTACGATGGAGTTGATGAAATCTTTGGGGATCTGAGGGTCGATTTTTCGGATGAAACTCTCGTAGTTGATCTGCCGCCGATCCTGCAATTTTTGGGCGAAGATGAAGTAGCTGGCCTTGGCGATGAACTCGTCGTCACTCATGTTCGCGCCGGCGTGAGAGTGCTCCAGCTCCGCGAGACGTTCGTCGATGTCATCGATGGCATCGAGAAGGCGCTGGCGCTCAGTGATATAGTCCACCTCGGCCATGCTGTCCTCGCTGAATAGGAAGAGCTGCTTGAGCCGGTTCAGGGCGCGTTCGTCCTTCCGCTTCTCGGAGAGGAGGAGATCATACTCGTCGGGCGCGTCGTCGGACTCGGCTGCGTTGGAAGGCGGCTCATACTCAAGGACGCCGACGCCGCTGCGGAGGTGGTTGTAGAGTTCCTCCAGACCGGCGCGGCCGAGATGGTCCACCTCGGAGAAGGCTTGTCCTCGGAGGAGCTTCTTCTCCAGCGTCTCGATGGCGGTGGTCTTTCCGAAGCTGTTCGAGGCTCGGATCAGGTTGGCGATGAAGTTGAAGACGAATGGGCCGATGGACACGTCGGAGACGTATTTGTTCGGGCAGTCTTTGAAGCGGCGGTGGCGACTGCAAGCGTAGACAGACGGCCTCCAGCCGTCAGCGCGTTCCCGGTCCTGTGTCGCTGTCATGTTGCCTCCGCAGTAATCGCAGGTGAGAAGGCCGGCGAAAAGGTGGGTGATGCCTCGGTTATACGAGAGTCCACTTCCGGGCTGGCCTCTCTGCTGGCTCCGCATGGAGGCTATGACCGATTGCTGACGCTCCGGCTCGATGATCGCCGGGTGGTGGTTCTGGACGAAGATCCACTCTTTTTCCGGCTTAACGACAAAGGACGATCCGCCCTCACTCCGGTAGTTATAGCGATAGATCCCGGTATAGAACGGGCTCCGAAGCATGGTATGCACCGTTGTCGGGTTCCACGGGACGCCGCTTCGAGGCAGGAGGCCCTTCTCGTTCAATGTCTGCGCCGTTTGCAGGAGAGAGTGATTGGACTCGTAGAGGTCGTAGATCATCCGAATGACGGCGGCCTCGCTCTCGTTGATGGTGAAGGTCTTGGTTTCCTTGTCGTAATCGTACCCGAAGGGGATCTTGCCACCGTTCCAGATCCCATCGTTCGCTCGTGCGATCATCACAGCGGTGACGCGCTCGGAGGTCATGTTGCGCTCCAGCTCGGCGAAGACAAGGATGATCTTCAGCATGGCCTCGCCCATTGCGTTTGAGGTATCGAACTGCTCGTTTTTGGAGACAAAGACGACGCCCAGCTTCTTCAGCTCGGCATACATGGCGGCGAAGTCGAGAAGGTTCCGACTGATACGGTCGATCTTCCAGACGAGGATGTGTGAGAATTCACCGGCTCGGACGCGAGACATCATCTGCTGGTATGCTGGCCGATCTGTGTTCTTTGCGGAATAGCCGGCATCCTCGAAGATCTCGTAGCGGTCGATGTTCAGCGCGTACTTGGCGTAGTTGATGAGTTCCTCGCGCTGGACGGGCAGACTGGCTCGATCCACCTGGTATTGCGTGGAGACTCGTATGTATATCGCCGCTTTGTCGGGCAGCTTTGTCGCGCTCTCCTTCATTGAGGTCCTCCGTTCTTTAGACAGGCTTCGACCGCCGGCCGGATGCCGTCATAATCTGTTTTGATTGGGGCGAGGCTCCGGAGACGAGACAGCGTGATCGTCCGTTGGTTGCCGCAGATCTCGTCAATGCGGCGAGTGGAGACGACATAGAAGTCCCAGCCGTCCAGCGAAAGAAGGTCCGCCTTGTCCCGGTCTGTGACGTTGTAGAGACAGAAGACATATACATCGGAGCGCCGCGCCCGGTCCTCAGTGTAGCCATCGACGGGCGTCCAGCCTAAGGTCTTCTGTATTCCAAAAGAGATTGGCGATGGACGGGTCTGCTTCCACGACTGGAGATAGGCGGCACTCTTGACTTCCACGCGGACGGCGGTGCGGTATTCGGAACCATCCTGCCATTCATAGGGAAAGAAGAGATCGAAGTCGGTCCATTCCTCCCGGACGCTGGAGGTGTCGGCTCCGAGCGCGGTCGCCACGATGAACTCGCTATACACGCCGCGGAGTGTATTGCTCAGAAGGTCGGACGACGCCCACCGCCAGAAGTCGCCGATCAAGTGCCCCGTCGGCATCCCGTCAAAGGTGATGTGTTCGTCTCCTCGAAGTTGCTCAGCCATGTGTGGCCTCCTGAATATCGGATTGTAAATGCCAGCCCTGCGTATGTGCGCGGAGCTGGCATTTTTTGCGCTTATGGCTTGCCGATCTCGCGGACGGCGGCCGCGAAGCTGATTACCCGACTGCGGTTTCTTGCTCAGAATTTGCCGCGAGGAAATCTCTCATGCCGGCCTTGATAAGCCGTTTCTGACTGGCGTTGAGACCGTTGAACATGGCGAGGAACTCTTTTTCATCACGAGAAAGAGGCTGTGGGTTTTTGTCCACGCCGGTCAGAAGGTAGGGGATAGAGACTTCGAGGTACTCGGCGATCTGTGCGATGTATTTCGCCGGAGGATCTGCCTGGCGCTTTTTCCAGCTTGTGGTCTGCGCCGTTCCAACGCCGAGAACGGCGGCCAGCTCGGCCTGGGATTTACCGGGCTTGCTCTCCAGAATAGAGTACATACGCTCCTGAATTGTCATGCGAAGACCTCCGTAAAATTTTGTGTTGTAAACACTTGACAAACTTAAGAATTTAAGTTATGATAAAGCTACACCATAAACCTACAAATGGTAGTACCTGTGAGGTGTTTGGCGGAAACCGTACATCTTTAAGGATTATACCATTTGGACCTTAAAAAGTAAAGGAGGGAGACGTTTGACGAGAGAAATGTCCGAATGGACAAAGGAAGTTGAGAAGGCGCTGATTGATAGGGAGATGTCCCATAAGGATCTTGGAGAGGTAGTCGGGCTCCACCCGGCGTATCTTGCAGGGATCATCAGCGGCCGGATCATATCGCGAGCTGCGCGGGGACGGATCAATGGTGCGCTGGGACTCGAAGGGTTCCCTGCTTACGTTCCGGTGGCAAACGAGAAGACATCCGAGTGGGAGAAGACGGTCCGCAAGGCTGTGATCGACCGCGATATGAGCTACGAACAGCTTGCCAGCACGATTGGCCTGAGCCGGACGTATATGGCTGGGGTGATCTCGTGCAGAGTGGACTCGCCGAAAGCTCGGAAGAAGATCAACGAGTTCCTTGGTATCGACGAAAATTTAAGCACGGCCTTTGAGTCGGCTTAATTTTATCAGTTTTGGAGGTTTTGGAAAATGGGACGTGACGCTACGAAAGCCTGTGAGAACGTCTGTTTTCGGTGCAGGAAAGAGGCCGCAAAATACGACGACAGGCTATCTAGCCGCGAACGTGCTGCGGAGATGCTGGGGATCTCCGTTTCCAGTCTTGCGGATTACGAGCTCGGCGTCACGAAGGTGATCCCGGTCGATAAGATCGTCCTGATGGCCGATCTATACAAGGCCCCGGAGCTGAAGGTGTGGTACTGCTCGAATGAGTGTCCGATTGGGCGAGGTTATCCGCTGCCTGACACGGAGCCGACCACGGTCGAGAGCGTGGCCCTGCGGCTTATCCGTATGCTCCGCCAGTCAGAGGTCGAGAATGTCCGCGAGGCGCTCATAGACATCACGGCGGACGGCGTGATAACAGCCGATGAGACCCCGGATCTTGTAGAGATCCTTGAGTTCGTGGACGAGTTGATCGCCGCAGCCGGTGAGCTGAAGCTGATCGGAAGCAAGATCGTGAACGGAGTGAGCGATGGCTGAGGCGGCTGCATTGAGAGAGCTGCTGGCAACGGAGTTCGGTATAACCTCGGATGCCGAGCTGGTGGCGGCGCTCAAGAGAATGAGGAAAATCAACATCGGTCCGATGGCGCGGCCGAAAGCCAGAAAGGAGGAGAGATCGGGTGGCAAGACGCTCCAGGAAAGCGCGTAGGCGCAGAGAGATAAAGAAGTCCTTAGCCTACATCGCCGTCGGCGCCGTGTTCGTAGCGCTGGCATCCGGCGCGAAGAACAGCGTAGAAGCCTCTCAAGAGGTGCGTACGAGCTCCACCGTTACGCCTATCCACATCATCACCGCGGACGGTACAAGTGCGTATGAGATCGCCACGATCATGGAAGAGCCCGTCAATGCCATTCCCTCCGAATTGCTGGAGCAAATGTCGGTAGCGCAGACGGAACGGCGAGGCAACAGCCTTATCTCCGAACGCGAGATCGTGATGGTCGCGAAGGGCGTGTACGGCGAGGCTCGCGGCGTTGAGAGCGTGACGGAACAGGCGGCGGTGATATGGACGTACTTCAACCGGGCGGATGCCTGGGAGATGTCGGTATCGGAAGTGATCCTCCAGCCGAGTCAGTTCTGCTACGACGAGAGTTTTCCGACGGTGGACGATTTCGGACGCGATCTGACCGAGCTGGCTCAGGACGTGGCTGACCGCTGGGAGCGCGAGCATAACGGAGAAAGCTCCGTGGGGCGTGTGCTCCCGGCTTCATATCTGTGGTTTGGTGGAGACGGCGAGCACAATCACTTCAGAAATGCCTACCGCTTCAGCGAGGCGCAGATCTGGAACTGGAGCCTGCCGAGTCCATATGAAAGCTGAGGTGAAGGAATGAATACGAAAGAGGCCAGACGGATCGAGGTTTATGTCGAGGCAAAGCTGGGGGTCAAGATCCCGGCGGAGACGGCGAACGAGGTCCTCGAATACACCATGCGGAAGCTGAGGGTTATCGGCCGGCCGGAGAGCTATTTGCCGGTTTTGTACGAGAACGAGTTGAGAGACTACTTCATGCGGACCGCTATCAACCTGAAAGGAGAGAAAAGATCATGTGCGCGATCTGCGGAAGCCATCCCTGCATGAGAGGATGTCCGAACGAGCCGGAGCCGGCGGTGTTCTCGACGTGTGCGTACTGCAACGAAGAGATTGTGGATGGTGAAGGCTACGTCGATTTCGAGGGGTTGGAGTATCACGAGGATTGCTTTACGGAAGCGGCCCCCGGCATCCTCTTTGAAGACTACGGCGCTGTAAGACGGACGGCGGAGGTGGACAGCTTTGTCGGCATTGGATTTTGAGGCCCTATCCCTCCCGGAGCTTGAGTTCCGCGAGGAGGGGCATCTTTATCTGCTGAACGGGCTGGCGATCCCCAGCGTTACGACGCTCATGGAGCCGCTGAGCAAGAAGGTCTATGGCACGATTGACCCGGCGGTGTTGGAAGCGGCGGCTCAGCGCGGGACGGAGGTCCATAACGCCTGTGAGAATTACGCGGCGTTCGGCATCGAGGACATCCGCCCGGAGTATCAGGGGTATCTGGATGCCTTCAAGAGATGGTGCGACACCTTCAAGCCGGAGTTCCTCGGAACAGAGGTTCGGGTGTATCACAAGATCCTGCGATATGCGGGGACGGCAGACATCTTGTGCAAGGTGAAAGGCGCGACGACGCTGATCGACCTGAAAACCACGTCCTCGCTTCAGTATATGCTGTGCGGAGTACAGCTTGAGGGATATGACCGGGCGTTCGACAGCCACGGCGTCAAGATCGAGGACAGAGCGATCCTCCATCTGGAGAGAGGTGGGATGTATGGCTACACCCACTTCAACGAGCGGCAAGAGAGTTGGAGAGTGATCTCCGCGCTCCTGACGATAAAGAACTACCAAGACAAATTTTGAAAGGAGTCAGAAGATGGCAGAGACAGAACAGGTTGTCGCCGTAGTACCACAGCCGGCGAGCACCGCGACCGAGGACGAAATGATCCTCGCGAGAGAAGTGACGGACATCGAGCTTCGGGCCGAGGCCGTCACGATCACGAGCGAGGTGGAATACGCCAAGGCTGCGGAGTTCGGCGTCACGCTGAAAACGAAGTCGGCCGAGGTCGTGGATTTCTTCAAACCGCTGAAGGATGCGGCGTACAAAGCCCACAAAGCCGTGTGCGACCGCGAGAAGGCGGTCCTCGCGCCGCTGAAGAACGCCGAGAAGATCCTCAAACGCACGATGGGCGAGTACGCTCAGGAACAGGAGCGGAAGCGCCGCGAGGAAGAGGAGGCCATGCGTCGGGCTGCGGAGGCTGAACGCGAGCGCCAGCTCCAGAGAGCCGTTGAGCTGGAGGAGCAGGGTGACGTGGCCGGAGCCGAGGACGCCATGATGGACGCCGAGGTCATGGATCAGGCGGCGACGTACTCCGTCCAGCCGGCGGCTCAGCAGAAGGTCAAGGGCGTCAGTCAGACGAAGGATTGGGAGATCGAGTCTATCGACGGCGCGGTGGTCCCGGTGGTCTTCGCCGGGATGGAGTTGAGGCCGGTGGACAGGGCTGCGGTCATGCGCCTGATCCGGGCATCGAAGGGCAGTATCGAGATCCCCGGCGTCAAGTATAAGGAAACCGTAAAAACCAGTTTTAGGAGGAGCTGATTATGGCAAATACAACTGCGCTGAGTAAGGCTGAGCAGAACGCTCTGGCTGTCAGCTACGAGGTGCTCGGCACTCGTGTCGAGCTGGATCTCGATTTCGTGAAGAAGTATCTTGTCCGCGGCGCTGCGGATAAGGTCAGCGATCAGGAGGTCGTCTTCTTCATGAACACCTGCAAGATGCAGGGGCTGAACCCGCTGGCAAGCGGGGAGGTATATCTGATTAAGTTCGGGAACGATCCCGCGCAGATGGTCGTCGGCAAGGACGCATATCTCCGCAGGGCCTTCAGCAACCCGGACTATCTGTTCAAAAAGGACGGCATCGTTGTCCAGCGTGGAGAGGAGATCATCCAGAAGGAAGGGTGCTGCCTGTACCCCGGCGAGGAGTTGATCGGCGGATGGTGCCGCGTCCACTTCATGCGAGCTGGAGCCGAGCGCACGGCGTTCAAGGAGGTGTCCCTAGCCGAGTACAACAAGGGCATGGCGAACTGGAAGTCGAAGCCGTCAACGATGATAAACAAGGTTGCCATCAGCCAGTGCGTCCGCGACGCCTTCCCGAAGGACTATGAGGGTGTGTACTCCGAAGAGGAGATGGTGGCGTCCGGTGCGATCCCTGTGAACTTCGAGGACATCACGGGCGGCGACGGAGAGGTGCCCGAGCCCGTGATCTCTCAGGAAGAGCGTCAGGCCATGTTCCGCAAGGCACAGAACGTGTTCGGCAAGGAAGAAGGCATCGAGGTCGTTCGTTCCATCATCGAAGAGCTGGGTCTGACGAACACGACGGACATGACCGAGAGCCTGTATAAAAAGGCGATGCTCCGGCTGGCGGAGATCTGTGACGCTCAGATGGAGGCTCAGGAGAGCGGCGCGTACGACGAGGGGTACGGCGAGGAACAGTAAGCCCGGAAGGTAGGTAAACGCTATGTGGATATGCGTCCACGATCAGATATTAGGCCCGAAATCCAGAAAGCTGGCATCTGCCCTGGGCTGTTCTCAGAACGAGGCCATAGGGATTTTGAACCGGGTGTGGATATGGGGCCGGAATAACGCGGATCGAAGCGGCAAGGTCCTGTACGCTGACGAGGTTGACATCGCTGTGGCGGTGAGTCCCGGCCTCGCTGACGGGCTGGACCCTGACGAGGTGGTTCGGACGCTCGTGTCCTGCGGGTACATCGACAAGAGCGGCGACGAGCTCTATATCCACGATTGGGCTGACTGGCAATCGTATTGGTACAGCTATCAGGACCGCAAGGCAAAGGACACCGAGCGGAAGAGGGCTGAGCGCGAGAGAAAGAGGGAGGCGGAGGCATCCGCGCCCCCTCCCGCGCCGAAGAAACCGAGACGGCCAGGTCCTCCGCCGGCGGCCCCGGCGCCGAAGAACGATTACCCGGTGCCGTTCCTGAAGTTTTGGGAGGTCTACCCTCGGACGAAGAAAATGGACAAGGGCGCGGCCTACAAGAAGTGGAAGGCTCGTCTGAACGACGGGTTTTCTGAGGCCCAGCTCATAGGAGCGGCGATGGCGTACGCATCCGACTGCCGGAGACTGAAGACGGAGGAGGAGTACATCAAGCACCCGAAGACGTTCCTGAGCGATACGCTCCCGTTCGAGCCATTCATCCCGAAGGATGTTGCGGCGACGCCGGAGAGCAACCCGTATGACGAGTGGGGTGGCGACGATGTTTGATCCTCAAGAGCTCCTCGGCCCGGTCATTCAGGCGGCGGAAAAGCAGTCGCGCCGCGAGGATGGCGATTACGTCGGGGACGACGGTCTCCTGTACTGCGGAAGGTGTCGCACGGCGAAGCAGACGAAGATCCAGTTGGCCGATTGGGAGGGAAACTCAGGTGAGAGGATCGTCCCCTGCATCTGTGAGTGCCAGCAAGCCAAGTTCGCGGAAGCGGAACGTAGGAGGGTGGAAGCGGAGGAGATGGAGCGAATGAGATCCCTACGCCGGCATAGCCTTATGGATGCACGTCTGGAGGCGGCTCGGTTCGACGCATTCACACAGAGGGCAGACAACGAGAAGGTCCTCAAGACTACCAGGTTTTACGCGGAGCATTTCGATCTCATGCTGGAGAGAAATCAGGGGCTGCTCTTTTGGGGCGCCCCTGGCACGGGCAAGACGTTCGCCGCGGCGTGTATAGCGAACCACCTGATCGACCGCGGCGTGTCGGTCCTTATGACATCGTTCGTGAAGATCCTCGGCACGATAGGGTATGGCTCCGACGCAGAACAGCTCATAGAGAGGATCTCACGTGTGAAGCTGCTCGTGATCGACGATCTCGGCGCCGAACGAAGCACGGACACAGCGCTGGAGAAGGTCTACAACATCATAGACAGCAGATACCGGGCGAAGCTCCCGATCATCCTGACGACGAATAATCAGATGGCCGACATGAAGCTGGAGGACAACATCCAGTACAGCCGGATCTATGATCGGATTTTCGAGATGTGCTACCCGGTGGAGTTCAAGGGAAGGTCGTGGCGAAAGGCGGCGGCCAGGAACCAGTTCTACGAGCTGGAAAAGCTCATGGAGGAAACGGAATGACAAACCTCAGCAGAATTAAGAAGATGCCGAAGGCGGAGCTGATAGAGCTCTTCGGCGAGATCCGTCGCGCTCCCGGCGCCGGACAACGCCATCGACGCGGCTTTCACGGAGATTGCCAACGAGGACGGCGTAGAGGTGGACGCGGAGCTGAAGCGTACGGTAAGCATCAAGGCGGTCGATGAAGCCGCGTATGAGTATTTCAAACAGTTTGTCGGAGCGGCTCTGAGCGTCGTGGAGGTCGGCGGGGAGTTCGGCATCCGCACGGAGGACGGGAAGGTCGTCGCGGCCTCCAGCTTCGCGGAGGATGATACGTTCTACTGCGAGAGGAACGTGCTGGCCGATGCCGTCGGCGTCCCGGTCGTGTGCTCCGTCTGCGACTTCGACGGCCGCGAGTTCATGGCGGTCATGGTCGAGGAGGACGGCCGCGTCCTGTTCGGGATCTATGTGAAGGGCGACGAGCCGGAGGAGGTCAATGACGTCACCGAAGAGCCGGATGACGAAGTTGGAGACGACAATGACGAAGATGGAGCCGACGACGACTACCAGTACGACGAGCCGGAAGAGTGAGGTGCCGCATGTTTGAGTATAAGATCCGGCGCGAGCGGTATATCGAGAAATGCGTCAAGGCCGCCGGCATAGCGGAGAAATGCAAGATCGAGACGATCTTCTGGCGGCAGAAGGTTGAGCGGAAGTGGCGAGTGGAAGGTGTCCGGGTGAGCACGTTTGGAACGAGCCCGTACTACTCGGATGACATCGCCCACGCGATCAGCAGGTACTTCAGTATTGGTTACCTGAGCCCGTTTGGGCGTCTGAAGCGACGCATCGAGCGAGGGAACAGGTGGAAGAGGAGTGACGGGGCCATCCTTCAAGAGCTCCTGGACGATGAAGCCATGCGGAGCAGGAACCGCGTGGATATTGGAGAATAAGAGCGACGCCCGATAGGGGCGAGGAAGAGGAGGACGTGGAAATGAGTAAGAGCCAGTTGAGTGAGGAGCAGATGAAGGAGATCGTGGCGCTCGTCATTGAGACGTACCGCAAGGAGCAGGAGACCCAGCGGAAGAAGGCGTTCGACCGCCGGCTGCACAACACGCGGCTGTTGCTTATCAACTACCGCGGCCTCCTCGCGAACAGCGAGCGCTCAGTCTATGAAGCGCTCCAGTGCGACGAGGACGTGTATGACATCCTCAGCCTCATGACAGGAAAAGCCTCGGAGAACGAGGTGTACGTCGAGAGCATCAAACGGTCCGCGGCGAAGACCGCCCTTATCATCGAGCACATCAAGAGGGCGGTCGCGGATTACGGTGAGTTCTGCAAGAGGACGGGGAAGGAAGAGGAGCTGCGGAGGTGGAGGACGATCAAGCGCCTCTACATAGACGACGAAGCGTGGACGGCCGAGCAGATCGCGGAGAATGAACACATCGATGTTTCGACTGTCTACAAGGACGTGAAAGCGGCTCAAAAGCGTCTTGCCCCGCGCATTTTCGGCATCGACGGAGTGTTTTTCAGGTGAGTTCGTGCCAAAAAGTTGCCATTGACAGTCCATTGTGTCCTGTGTTATAACGAAAAACGCAAGAATTTAAGTTTTCAAAAACCCGGACACTACGGCCATTTTTGAATGTCGAGGCATCTCAACGGCACGATCTGTCACCCCAAAAACGCGCACGGGCGAGAGACAAATCCCGAGAGGCAGCAGGTAAAAAACCGTTGAAAATAGCGGTAAACCCTGTACTTTAGAGGATAAATGTGCTATAATGAATTATAGAGATGTAGGAGGCATTTTTGAATGGCGATCTATACGAGCCGGTACAGCAACAAGGAGCTGTTGAGCGGCGACTACTATCCCGTGGGGATCAGTCTCGGAGCTCCAAAATTTAAGTTGGGGTATGAGGTGAGAGAGCAGTGCTACTCACTCGCCCCGAAGGGCGCGATGCTCCATCTGCCGTACGATCAGTACAAAACGGCGTACATGGCGAAGCTGGACGCGATTGGTCGAGATCGGATCATCGGCATGGTTCAGCGGATGGAGGCGAGAGCTGACGAAGAGTGCAAGGATCTGGTCCTGCTGTGCTTCGAGGATGTCCGAAAGCCGGAAGACTGGTGCCATCGGACGATGTTTGCCGAGTGGTGGATGAAGAACACCGGTGAGATCATCGAAGAGCTGGCCGATCCGAACCCGCCGAAGGCTGCGGCGCCGAAGAAAGCTGAAAAACCGAAGGCCGCGGAGAAACCCGCAGAGCCGACGGACGATATAGGAGAGCAGATGTCGCTGTTTGACAGGACACCTACCCGGAGATGGTGAAAGTGCATCACACCCTCTAGCCTTGAGGGAGTTTTGGCCTCGCAAGCCGGTCTCCGGTCCATATAAGGGCAGTCAGTAAAAGCTGGCTGCCCTATTTTTATGTCGAGGAGGACGCATGAAGAGAGTTGGTTTGGTGGTCGCCGTTGAGACGGGAGCGCTGGAGAGAAAGTACGGCCTTCCGTCAGGGAAGGGCAAGAGCATTTTTGATGTTTCGCTCTATAAGACGCCCGAATATACGCTGTACGCCCTGCATAGTGGGGCAGGTGAGATTTTTGCGGCTGCTGCCACCCAACACCTCATTGACTGCTTCGGGGTCGATCTGATCCTCAACTACGGCGTCGTAGGTGGGCTGTCGCCTGAGATGTCCGTCGGGCGGACGGTGGTGGTGAACAGCGTCGTCCACTACGACTACGATGTGTCCGCCGTGGATGGCGTTGACCGAGGCCAGTATGCGGACATGACGAGCCGGTATATCACGCTGGACAGGAGTCTCGTGATTAGAGCGCAGTATGTTGACCGCCGTCTGGACGCAGTTGTCTGCGCCTCGGGCGACAAGTTCGTCGCGGATGCCGCAGAAAAAGAGTGGCTTCGCTCTGAGTTCCGGGCGGAGATATGCGATATGGAGGCGGCGGGGATTGCGCTGACGTGCCAGCGTAACGAGAAACCGTGCCTTCTGATAAAGACTGTTTCCGACGCCACCAAAGACGGAGCGGCGGAGTATTGGAGAAACAAGGAAGATGCCTCCGATCTCTGCCTTGGCGTTCTGGACAAAGTGGTGCGGACGCTATAAGGAGGCTGTAAATGGCGTTTTTTATGAACCCTGGAGAGATGTTCCTGGGGTGCCTGAACGGAGTGGAGCAGAAGTTCCTGATCGAGCTTTTGAAGACAGCGAGGAAGGCCGGGTACACGCGCTTTGTCGAGCCGTGTGCCGGGACCTTCGCGATGGCGAACCTCGCGGTACAGGCCGGCTTTAAGCCTGAGCAGATCGAAACGAGCGATGTCTCTATGATGACATCGGTCATGGGATATGCGATCACCGGGCAGTCTCTGGAGCCTCTGGAGATCCACGCGCAGGGCTTCAGCGACGAAGAACTGCTTGACCCGGCGACAGCGCTGTATGCTCAGATCTATCTCCGCACGTCCAAGAGCGCAGGGAACGAGTATTACCACAATATGCTGGTAGACCTTCGGCGGCGGAGGGTCGAGCACATCGAGAGCATCCGGCGGCAGATCGAGGTCACGAGGAACCTTCTCGGCGGCATGAGCTACCGGCCGCTGGATATGTGGGCGCACCTCGAAGAAGTGCTCGACGATCCGCAGACGATCATCATAGCAAACCCGCCGACGTACTTCGCCGGCTACGAGAAGTTCTACGATACTCAGGGAAAAATGACCTGGAAGGAGCCGGAGTACAAAATGTTCGACCCGGAGACGGGTCACAAGGAGCTGTTCGATCTCTGCGAAAACGCGGCGGCTCTGGTGCTCTGCTATCAGGAAAAGCGCCCCGGCGAGGCCGTGGGACATACAATCTTTGCCCGGGCCGGGACCCGCGCTGATCTCAACTCCTACCTGACGACGAACCGCGAGGAGGAGGCGGTGGCTTACGCCAACGGGAAGAAGATCAAGCGGCCCGGTGAAAGTAAGATGGAGCCGTTGCCTTGCAGCATCTTACCGAGCGACTATGAGATTACCGAGGCGAGTACATGCCAGATAATCCATGTTACCGGAGAAACCGCGCAATACTATCGGAGCCTGTGGACGCACAATTTTGTTGGCTCTGCTGCAAAGAACAACTTCGCTGTATTGGTGGATGGTTACGTTACGGCGGTATTTGGCACGTTCGTCGCCGATGCCTACGTTGCAGATAGGAAGACGGTGTTCGTGTGGTATGTAATGAAGGCGAGACATGACACCTACAGACTTGGACGTTTGGCGTATATGCTGGCTATGAACAAGCCGTTTTACAGCACGTTCATTGAAGAGTTCCGTTTTCAAAAATTGGAGGTTGTGCGGACCGCCATGCTGACGAAGTACCCGGAGAACAAAGAGGTTCGCGGGATTATGAAGCTCGTACAGCGCAAGGAAGACCCTCAGAACGGCTACAAGCTCACCTATGAGGCAGAGCTTGTCGAAGGCCGCGACGAAAAATCCACGCTTGCCGAATGGCTCAGGAAGGAGAAGAAATGGCAGAACAGCAGGGCGCAAAATATGAAGTGATCTATGACATGGGGACGGGCCTTGTCATAGCGAAG
Source organism: uncultured Oscillospiraceae bacterium (assembly GCA_905234625.1). Taxonomy (GTDB): domain Bacteria; phylum Bacillota; class Clostridia; order Oscillospirales; family Oscillospiraceae; genus CAJOIG01. The sequence continues at coordinate 15,831 of CAJOIC010000001.1, forward strand.
GTCCAGATCTCCGACGTGAAGGAGCAGGACATCAATGCCCGGATCATGAAGAAGGAGATGCAGGATCAGCTCACCGCGAACATCAAGAACCGCGGCCAGCTTGAGTCCCTGCCGCTTCTCGCGCTGAAGGACGGCGTTCTGGAGATCGTCTCCGGCCATCATCGGATTAAGAGCGCGAGAGAGGCCGGTCTGAAGGAGATCATCGTCATTCTGGACGTGAGTGGCCTCAGCCGGAGCAAGATCGCCTCGAAGCAGCTCGCGCATAACGCGATCTCCGGCTTCGACGATAAGTCCACGCTCCGTGAAATCTGCAAGATGCTCGACGACGTGGACGATATGCTGGAGAGCTTCATCGGAAAAGAGATCATGGAGGAGCCGCTGGAACAGTACGACAAGATGCTGTCGCCGGCGGTGCATTTCGATTTCAAGAACGTGACGTTCTCGTTCCTGCCGCATCAGGTGGAGGATATGGACGCGCTGGTGAAGCAGTTGGAGTTGACATCCCCGGAGATCATCGGCGTGGCGGCGTACGAACAGTGCAACTCATTCGTGGAGGCGCTCAGGAAATACCAGAAGTTCACGGATATACGGAACATGGGCGCGGCGATCCACTCCATGATCGAGTGCGTCATGGAGAAAATGGACGCCTTCGGCTTTGACGAGGAGGAAGACTGGACGTACCTTGCGAAGATCTTCGGGAGCAACGCGGTCCCTGCGGAGGCTGCAAACGTCATATCTCAGGCTGTGAAGAAAGCCGAGAAGGAAGGCGTAGTGACGAGCAAAAACCGCTGGCAGCTTATCGAGTACCTTGCCGCGGACTATCTGGCCGGAAAGTGAGTGATGTCTGGTGCCGGCAAAAAGCAAGTACAATTCCGAGTATCACGACGATTGGGCTTGGTCGCTGGCTATCAGAGGAGCTACGGACGAGGAGATGGCCGACGCCTTCGGCATATCGCGGAGAACGATCCCGCGGTGGCGAAAGCAATATCCGTCATTCGACGAAGCGATCACGAAAGGAAAAGCCTGTGCAGACGCGAAGGTGGAGAAGTCCCTCTACCAGAGGGCGAATGGCTACGACTACGACGAAGAGGAGCGCGTCATTGAGTACGACAAGGACGGCAACGTAAAGCCGGTCAAGGTCAGGACGATCAAGAAGCACGTCCCGGCCGACGTGGGTGCTATGTGCTTCTGGCTGAAAAACAGGAACTCCGACGAATGGTCCGATAAGCCGCGCACCACGATAGAAATTGAGGATCTTGATGATACAGACGAGACAATCTACGGCGGCAATGCGGCTCCGCCAGAAGAACCGGGTTCGGAAACGGAAGACGATCCCGTATAACTTCGGTGGCAAGCACCAAGAGTACATCCGCCGATGTCGGGACTGTACGTTCAATTTTGCGGAGGGCGCTGTCCGAGCCGGTAAGACCATCGACAACGTGTATGCCTTCGCGCATGAGCTCAAGACGACGCCGGATAAGATCCACCTCGCGACGGGCTCTACGATGGCAAACGCGAAGCTGAACATAGGAGACGCCAACGGCTTCGGGCTTGAGTGGATCTTCCGAGGCCAGAGCAGATGGGGCCAGTACAAGGGCAACGACTGCCTGTATATCTGCGGTCCGGCGACCGGGAACCGCACGAGAATAGTGATCTTCGCCGGAGGCGACAACTCCGGCAGTTTCCGAAAGATCCGTGGTAACTCCTACGGGATGTGGATTGCGACGGAGATCAACCTCCATCACGACACGATGATACAGGAGGCGTTCAACCGTACGCTGGCATCGAAGCGCCGGAAGATCTTTTGGGACCTGAACCCGGACCATCCGAAGGCGCCGATCTATGCGAACTACATCGACAAATACCGCGATCTGAACGCTGAGGGAAAGCTCCTCGGCGGTTATAATTACGAGCACTTCACGATCTTCGACAATGCCACGCTGACGGAAGAGCGACGGCAGGAGATCATCAGCCAGTACGAGGAAAACAGCATCTGGTTCATCCGGGACATCCTGGGGCGCCGGAGCATCGCGAACGGGCTGATCTACACGAAGTTCGCGACGCTCTCAGCCCAGGCTGACAATCCGCTGAAGATTTCTGTCAACAAGGCAAAGCAGATGTCCGAGCGGCGAGAGCTTCTCGGTATCACGATAGGCGTGGACTTCGGAGGCAATGGCTCCGGCCACGGTTTCGTGTGCTCCGCCCCGACGGTGGGCTATAAGAAGCTGGTGGCGCTGGCCTCGGAGCTGCATACCGACAAGGAGATCGACCCGGACGATCTCGGCGAGTTGCTGGTGCTTTTTGTGAAGCGGATGCGTCAGACGTACGGGCGTGTCACTCAGATCTACTGCGACTCGGCTGAGCCGGTGTTGATCCGGGGAATGAGAAAAGCCATTACCCAGGCTGGCATGGGTAATATCCCGGTTATGTATGCGCTGAAGGACCGCATAAACGACCGGATTTTTGCGTTCACGACGCTGTGCAACACCGGCCGGTTTCTCTACACCGACGACTGCGAGACGCTGGAAGACGCGCTCAGGACGGCGGTGTGGAACCCTAAGTTTGTGGGCATGGACCGGCTCGACGACGGCACCTCAGACATAGACAGTCTGGACGCCTTCGAGTACAGCTATGAGCATGACATCAAGTATTACATCGAGACGAGATCGTGACGGCGGAGGAGCTATGGATATAATTGCGGCGATCAGAAAGGTGGTGCGTGGGTTGTTCCACAGAAATAACATCGAGAAGGCGTTTGACATTGAGCTGGCGACATCCTCGAAGATGGAGGAGGCGATCCAGCTCTGGTCTCAGTTGTATGCAAACGAGCCCCCGTGGAAAGATCTGAAGAAGGGGCAGCTCACGATGGGTTTGCCGTCATCCATCGCCATGGAGGTCGCGCGTCTGGTGACGGTGGAGATGGAGTCCGAGATCATAGGCGAAGGACCGCGGGCGGAGTTCCTCCAGAAGCAGTATGCTCCGGTGGTTCGGCGGGCGCGTCGGAACACGGAGTATGCCGCCGCTAAAGGCGGCGTCGTGTTCAAGCCGTACGTCAGCGGCGACAGGATCTACGTCACGGACGTACAGGCTGAGGATTTCTACCCGACGACGTTTGACTCTGATGGAGAGATCACGGGCGGCGTGTTCGCTGATTACGCCTACGACGAGGAATATCGATACACACGGCTGGAGGAGCACTCGCTGGACGGGACGACGCTGACGATCCGCAACAAAGCGTTCCGGCAGAAGATCAGCGACATCACCGCGTCCGACGAGGCGCTTGGCGATGAAGTGCCTCTGGCCGAGGTGGAAAAATGGGCCGGCATCAGCCCGGTCGTCAGGATCGACGACATCGAGAAGACGCTGTTCGTGTACTACAAGATGCCGTTCGCGAACAACGTGGAGCCGAAGTCGCCGCTGGGCGTGTCCATCTACTCCAGAGCCATTGAGCAGATCTATGAGGCCGACAAACAGTGGTCCGAGATCCGATGGGAGTTCAAATCCGGCGAGAGAGCGATCCATGCGGCCGAGACGCTGTTCAAGAGAAATGAAGTCGGAGAGCCGATCCTGCCGGAAGGCGAGGAACGGCTTTACCGCACGTTCGGCTTCGACCGCGACCAGAAGCTAGAGCCGTTCAGCCCGGAGTTCCGGGACGAGAGCCTGTATAACGGCCTGAACGAGTACCTTCGGAATGTGGAGTATCAGTGTGGGCTGGCATACGGCACGGTTTCCAACCCGGCGGTGGAAGCAAAGACGGCGACGGAAGTGAAGACCTCCCAGCAGAGGAGCTACTCCACCGTGTCTGACATCCAGAAGGCGCTTCAGACGGCGCTGGAGCATCTGGTGTACGCCATCGACACCCTTGCCACGCTGTACGAGCTGGCGCCGGAGGGCGACTATGAGGTCACGTTCCAGTTCGACGACTCGATTATTACGGACGCGGAGGCCCAGCGCATACGCGACCAGCAGGAGGTCCGTGACGGCCTTATGGCGAAGTATGAGTACCGCATGAAGTGGTACGGAGAAGACGAAGCCACGGCGCGGAAGAAGATTGCAGAGGCTCAGGGCGATCAGCCGAGCGACGACGACATCATGGGCTTCCTGAACGAGCCGGAGCCCGGTGAGGGTGCGAACAATCCGCAGCCTGAGCCGACGGCCGCAACGCCCGAATAAGGAGGCCGACCATGCTGACGCCTGCATATCTGTCCGGGGTGTCGGCTGAAGTTGTGGATCTCTTCGCTCAGGTCGAGGAAGATATAGCGAGCGACATGGTCCGCCGGATGATGAAGATGGGCTACGTCAGCGAGACGACTCAATGGCAAGCGCGTAAAGCGAGGGAGATGGGAATGTTCCAGGAGGATCTGACAGCTACGCTCTCGAAAGCCAGCGGTCAGTCTCGGAAGGACATCACCCGGATCATGGGACAGGCCGCCAGTCGGTCCCTTAGCTTCGACGATGCCATATACCGACGCGCTGGGCTTGCCCCCGGCGCGATCTCTCAGTCTCCCGCTATGAGGGCGATCCTGCTGCAAGGAACCTCACAGACGATGGGGCTGATAACAAATTTCACGAAAACCACCGCCACGAGCTCGTACGCGGGCCTGAACGGGCTTTTAGACCGAGCCTATATACAAATCATGTCGGGCGCCTTCGCGCCGTCACGGGCAATTCATATGGCGGTAACGGAGCTCGCCCGAAACGGCATAACTCAGGTGTCCTACGCCTCCGGCAATTCGAGCGTAGAGGCAGCCGTCCGCAGGGCGGTCACGACAGGCGTAAATCAGTCGATCTCGAAGCTCCAGCTCGCGAGGGCGGAGGAGATGGGCTGTGAACTCGTGGAGGTCAGCAGTCATGCGGGAGCGCGTCCCAGCCATGCAGTATGGCAGGGGCGCGTTTACTGCATCAAGGGCTATCACAAGGAGTATGGCGACTTCTACCGCGAGACAGGCTATGGAGACGGCGACGGGCTGTGTGGGTGGAACTGCTACCACAGCTTTTTCCCGTTCTTCGAGGGGTTATCTACGCGGTCGTTCTCGGAAGATCCGGCGGCGGATGCCGGACGCGACAACGATCTGGAGTACGAGCAGCAGCAGCGGCAGAGGTATTACGAGCGCCAAGTCAGGGCTGCGAAGCGAGAGTGCGTCACCTACAACGCCGCGGCTCAGGCGGCCCGGTCTGACGGAGACCGTGAGATGTATCTGCATGACTTCCAGGGAGCCTCGGTCAAGCTGAAGAACCGCGAGGCCAGACTGAGGAACTATCTGGAGGAGACGGGACGCGGCAGAGACCGCACCCGCGAACAAGTTGGTGGCTTCGACAGAAGCGTAAGCGGCAAAGCTGTTTGGGCCGACCGAAAAGCGAGGGGGTGATGATTGTGAAGACGGAAGATTTCCTCGGGATAGTGACGACGAGCGCACTGGTTGAAGAACTGGCGAAGCGCCCTGGTGTCCATGAGATCCCGGTGCCTCCGTACAAGGAGGTTAGTCCAAAGGTAGAGGGTCCTGCGCGGATCTTGGTCGTGATCGACTGAAGGAGGCTGCTGTGAAGACTGCCGTGTTTATTGTGATTGCCGCTGTTCTGGTCCTGGCCTTCGATTGCTTCACGAACAGGCCGAACGGCAAAGTGTAACGCGAGAGGAGATAATTGTGAACGAGGAGAAATTCGTCAAATTCTGCAAGGAAACCGTTGCGGACTACGCCAACAGAGTCGGAAAGAACCTGCCGTACATCGTGACGACGAACGATGTGTACGTCGTCTGGCTCTGCAAGACGCTCCAGAACAGCAAAGCTCTCGTAAGTACCACGCTCCCGGATGGGATGTACTACGAGATCACCTACAATGGCGATAAGGGAGAGGCGTATCTGGACGCCTACGAGAAGAAGGAAAACCTCTGCATCATCCTGTGAAAGCTGCGGCCGAGAGGCCGCTTTTTTCTCGCCCTGTGGCATGGCATATAAACCGCCTCGCTTCTCCTGCCGGGAGAGATATAAACCCGGATAGCGGATGTCGGAGTGAACCGACGATTAAACGAAATCAGCGAAACGAAAGGAAGGACAAATCATGTACGAGTACCTGAAGAAACTGTTCGGGACCACGGACGACGGCCAGCCGGAGGCGCTGACCTTCGATCAGCTCACGGCCAAGATCGAGGCGGAGTCGGGCATCAAGCTCGTGAACCTGTCCGATGGCGGCTACGTCTCCAAGGACAAATTCGACGCGAAGGTGACTGAGCTCGAAGGCGTCCAGCAGCAGCTTACGGACGCCAATGCGACGATCCAGTCCTACAAGGATATGGACATCGAGGGCATCAAGAAGTCTGCCGCAGATTGGGAGGAGAAGTACAACACCGACACCGCGGCGCTTCAGCAGAAGCTCGCGGATCAGGAGTACGAGTTCGCGGCTCGCTCCTATCTCAGCGCGTTCCCCTATGCGAACGATCTCGTGAAGGATGCTGTGTTTGCTCAGTTCATGGCAAAGGAGTTCAAGCGTGAGGGCGAGAAGTTCCTCGGTGCCGACGACTTCATGGCGGAGATCCAGAAGAACAATCCGACGGGCTTTGTGTCTGCCGATCCTGCGCCGCAGGACCCGCCGGCAGATCCCCCCGCTGACCCCGCCAAGCCGAAGCCGAGCTTCGCGCCTACCGACCCTCCGGCCGATCCGAAGAAGCGGAGGACGCTCTCTGAACTCATGAAGCTGAAGAACGAGCACCCCGAAGCGAAAATCTCTTATGACTAAGAAAGGAAAATGAATTATGCCCGGTATTTTTGACAGCAAACTGTTCAACGCAGAGGTGTTCCAGGGCTACGTTGATCGTATTCCCAACACCAAGCGCAGCGAGCTCGTGAAGAGCCGCGCCCTGCGTCCCCGCCCGGATCTGGCGTCCGCCATGACCGATCAGACCGGCGGCAACTATATCACCACCACCCTTCGCGGCCTTATCTCTGGCAGCACCCCCAGCAACTATGACGGCCAGACCGACATCGCCGCGGACAAGACCAAGACCTTCCGGCACAGCCGTGTGGTCGTGGGCCGCTCCAATGCGTGGACCGAGAACGACTTCAGCTACGACATCACCGGCGGCGAGGACTTCCTTGAGAACGTCGCTCAGCAGATCGCCGAGTATTGGGGCGAGGTCGATCAGGACACCATCCTGAGCATCCTGAAGGGCGTGTTCAACATGAGCGACACCGAGGGTGCGAAGTTCGTGGCGGAGCATACCCATGACGTCAGCGTGGTTGTCAACTCCGAAGGTAAGACCGGCTACATGGACGCGACCACCATGAACACCGGTATGCAGAAGGCTTGTGGCGACAACAAGAGCTCCTTCAGCATGGCGATCATGCACAGCTTCGTGGCGACCAACCTTGAGAACCTGAAGCTGCTGACCTACCTGAAGTACACCGACTCCAACGGCATGGAGCGCGAGATCGGCATTGGCACCATCAACGGCCGTATGGTCCTGGTGGACGACGATATGCCGACCCAGGCTGTCACCGCGACCGCCGGTGTCCACACCGTCACCATCGGCGGCACCCTGGCCGCTGGAGACGTGATCCGCGCCGCTGGCAAGTCTGTTACCCTCGACGCCACTTCCGCCGCCAGCCCCACCGCGGCGGCGACCGCCCTCGTGACCGCGCTCGGCACTCTGGCCGAGTACGCCGTTACCCGGTCTGGCGCGGTGATTACCTTCACCGAGAAGAGCGGCTATTACGGCACCGGCGCCCCGGAAGCGTCCATCGTTTCCACTACCGGCACCATCGCCGTGGCGACCACTACCTCCGGCAACGTGGAGTACACCAAGTACACCACCTACGTCCTCGGCGACGGCGCCATCGAGTACACCGACTGCGGCGCGAAGGTTCCCTACGAGGTGGACCGCAACCCCGCGAAGAACGGCGGTCAGGACACCCTGTACTCCCGTCAGCGGAAGTGCTTTGCTCCCTACGGCATCAGCTTCACTCAGGCGTCCATGGCGACCCTCAGCCCGACCGACGCGGAGCTGGAGAACGGTGCCAACTGGGAGCTGGTGAACTCCACCGAGACCACCGGCAAGGTGTATATCAGCCGCAAGGCTATCCCCATCGCGCGTATCATCAGCCGCGGCTGATCCCGGAGGTGCTGGTATGGCGTATATCGACAGCACCTATTACTCGCAGACGTTCGGAGGCTCGGTAATACCGGCCTCCGACTTTCCGCGTATGGCGGAGATTGCGTCGGACATCGTTGATTGCCTGTGTTCGTACAAGATCCCGGATGCTATGCTCACCGACGAGAAGTTCCTGAAGGCTGTATGCTATCAGACGGAGCTGATCTATGAGCAGGGCGGCGTCGATGCGATCTCCGGACTGTCCGAAGCGTCGCAGAGCGGAGGGAGCGAGTCTCTCGGCGATTACAGCGTGTCCGGCGGAAGCGGGTATTCGAGCGCGAGCTCGGGCAGCCAGATCTCCATGATCTACGGCATCCCGGTTTCTCCGCTGACGCTGATGATCCTGACGAGGCTGGGCCTTCGTAGCGCGTGGGTGTATGCAGGAGATCCCCGGAGAGGGGGCTGAGCATGGCGACGAGCAGAATGAGGCCGGACACGGTTTATCTCTCCAACTATGTCGGCGAAGTCAACAATGTTGCATCGTATCAGGTGACGGTGCTGAAGAAATGCTGCTGCGTTCTTGGCATCGGAGCCTCGGTCGGCAACAACGGCAACCAGTCGAACGACGGAGCCACGCTGTATATTTTCGACCACGGCACGACCGCCACGTCTGAAGACGGGGCGACGGCCCGGAGCTATCTGCCGTATGACGAGTGGGCCGAGCTGACCGATAAGACGCCGTACTGGACCCTGAGCGATAAGGGTAAGGACAAGATCCAGAAGGTCGGGTTCGAGCCCGAGCTTAAGGTCACGCGGTTTTTCCGCAGGAAGAAAGGCACCCGGCGGATGTGGCATTTTGAGGTGAGCGCCAGATGAAGTTTAGCGTCAAAATCCACGAAGCCGAGTGCCTCAACCGGTTCAGTCCGAAGTACCAAGCGGCGCAGAAGTGGCTCGACAACGAGGTCCTGAAGGACTGTGGTCCATACGTCCCCATGCAGACTGGCTACCTGATGAACAGCGGCAACTCCGGCACGGTGATAGGCAGCGGAACGGTGGTCTACAATGCGCCGTATGCTCGCGTGAACTACTACGGCGTCGGCCGTCACTTTTCGACGCAGAAGCACCCCCAGGCTTGCGCTCAGTGGTTTGAGAAAGCGAAAGCTGTCAAGCTGAAGAGCTCCTGGGAACCGGGGGTCAACAAGATCATGAAAGGATGATGGCCTATGGCGAAGTTCTACACGAACGACGGCCCTTACATCGCGGAGGCGATGAAGAACCACCTGAACGCATGGCCGAAGAAGCCGTGCGAGATCCGGCTAGAGGATCTCCAGAAGGATGGGGTCAGTATGATGCTCCAGCAGCTCGCCAACGCGGAGAAGCGAAGGCCATACATCGACGGCTCGTACCTCGGTGTATGGTCTTTTGCTGTATATGTCCACATACAGGCAGAGGACACGGCCGCGAGGCTTGATGCAACCGGCTGCCTGTGGGAACTGGCAGAGTGGCTGAGGGAGAAAGATCACAGCGGCAACTTTGTTCGACTGCCTGTCATTGACGAGCAGCGTCAGGCGGTGAAGATCGACCTGACGAATACGCCGTCCATCGCCGCAAGGTATGAGGACGATTCCGAGGATTACCAAGCTCTGTTTGAGCTTGAGTATAAATTTCACAGGAGGTAACTATGGCAAACGACCTGATTATGCGGTATCAGTGGGAAGCCTACATGGGCTGTCTGACCGCCGGAACTGGCGGGGCCACCACCGAGACCTTCAACCTGATTGGCGAAGGCTTTACGTCCTTCCCGGAGAACAAAAATCCGAAGGAGTACAGCCGTAAGTACGTCAACTATAAGACCGAGAAGACCGATGTCATCGGCTACGCTCCGTCCATCGAGTACAGCGCGGACTGCATCTCTGACGACCCCGTGGTGCAGGAGATCGTGAAGATCCACGACGGCGAGCTTGTCGGCAACGACACCCACCGCAACGTGATTACCGTCAACCGCTGGGAGGAGAGCGATGGCGTTTGCCCTGCCTACAAGCGGGCCTACGCGATCATTCCCGGCAACAAGGGCGACGGCACCGACGCGCTGGTCTACACCGGCGCCATGAAGGCCGTCGGCGACATCATCCCCGGCACCTTCACCATCGCCACGAAGACGTTCGCGGCGAGCACCTGAGATAGCGGAGGTATGAGCAAATGAGCCAGGAGGTTATTACCCTGTTCCGCTATAATGGAGCCGAGTACGAGTTCGATGCCCGTGACGCCGACGAGGTTGAGCGCATGGAGGCGGCCGTCGATAAGATGGCCGAGGAAGAGCGCGAGATCCCGAAGGATGGCCGGGCGTCGGATATGTACCGCGCACAGTGCGATATGCTGAAGCGGTTCTTTGACCGCGTTTTCGGCGAAGGCGCTGGTATTGCGCTGTGCTCCGAGAAGAATAACATCGCCGTCCACTACGACGCCTACGAGCAGTTCCTTGCGTTCGTGAGCGCTCAGAAGGATGATGTGCTGAAAGCGCGTCAGACCTTCCGTCAGATCTCTACTCGGCCCACTCAGAAGAAGGCGAAGGGCATCCCTGCGCCGAAGAAGAAATGAAGCCGAATATTTTGTTAGACGCCCTGCCCGATGCCGTCAAGGTTGACGGCAGGGCTTTTTTTGTAGATGCAGATTTTCGGAACTTCATCCGCTTTGAGCAGACAATGAAGGACACGGAGATGGACAACGCCAAGAAGGTCCTGTTGACGCTGGAGCGGTTCTATGGCGAGAACATCCCGCACGATGTTGCCGGTGCCTTCCACGCGATCCTGTGGCTGTATCAGCTCGGGGAGGACGTGGAGACCAAGAAGAAGCGCGTGGTGAAAAACGGCGACGTGGAGCTGCGCCCGAAGATGATCTATGACTTCGACTTTGACGCACCGTATATCTTCTCGGCGTTCCTGACTCAGTACGGCGTGGATCTGAACGAGATCCCGTTCTTGCATTGGTGGAAATTCCATGCCATGTTTCAGGGGCTCGGCGAGGACATCAAGATTTGCCAGATCATGAGCTACCGAGCGACCGATCTCGGCAAGATCAAAGACCAGAAGGAGCGGAGCCGCATAGCGAAGCTGAAGCGGATCTACGCGCTGCCGCAAAATCTGACATACGAAGAGAAAGTCGCTCAGGCAGGAGCGGCGTTTGGAGGGTTCATGTGAAAAAGCCATCCATCGAGAGAACATGGGTACGTTGCCCGTATTGCAACGCAAAGCACAGCCTATACGATAACACCTCTGAGTGCCACGGCGTTTTTCTGGCCTGCACACGGGGATGCAAGAGGGAATTTGAGCTTATTATCAAAGACGGAGTTCAGGTGTTCCCAAAACCGTGACCGCGTGGTATAATCCTCCTGACTTTGATTAGGAGGACTGCCACGATGAAAGGTAAGTATGCGGCCGTAGCGGCTGCGCTGGTACTGGTTGTTGTGCTGGCTGGCTGCTCTACGGTAAAGGAGGCGTGGGACGAAGGCTGGGAGGCTGGAGCTCGGTCCCCCGCGGAAACATCGGCGCCGATCCAGGTGTCCGAGGCGTTTGCGGCACCGGAGACGATTGATACCGAAGCGATCATCAGCTCGGCGGCGGAGGCCATTCAGGGCTACACACGAGGAAACCAGAAGGTTGAGGGCGTAGTTCTCGAAGGAGACGATATTCATGTGCGCATAGATGGGGCTGATGGCTTCAGCGCCGAGAACATCGGCGAGCATGATGATACAGAACAAAAGTCGTGGAATGACGGATTTGCGGATTATTCCATGACAGACTTCGAGTTCTTCGTGGTGGGTGACGCGGACCACATAGCGGAGATCATCATGAGAACGACAGGCGAAGAGTTTGAGCCGTATTGGAACACGATCACGGTTGAGTATAGCGGGTTCGGGAAGATCGTGTACCACAAGTCGGACGTAGAGGTGATGGAAGACATCGGGAAATACGTTCCCGATAGCCGCGTACAGATTATCAGGGAATGAGCCTGCCCTAAATACGAGAATAGATCCCTTGCGCTGCGAACCGGCGCGAGGGATTTTTTATATGCACATTGAGCCTATGAGCCGTGCAATTACTCAGAAAAAGGAAGTGATTGTATGGCTGATGGTTCGATTACCCTCGATACCAAAATAGACGAGAGCGGTCTAAAAACGGGTCTGGCGAAGCTGGGCGCGACGACGCTCTCCGGCGTGACGACAGCTATTGCGGCTGCCGGGACTGCCCTTGTAGGGCTTGGCACCTATGCGGTGGGCGTCGGCTCCGACTTCGAGTACGCTATGTCCGGCGTGGCCGCGACAATGGGTACAACGGTCGATCAGATCGGGAATATCGAGGAAAAGGCCCTTGAGCTTGGGGCCACAACGAAGTTCTCCGCAACCGAGGCGGCGAACGGATTTAATATCCTCGCGCAAGCAGGACTCTCGGTAGATGAACAGCTCTCGACCATAGGGTCTACGCTCTCGCTGGCAGCGGCTGGCGAAATGGACATGGCAGACGCGGCCGGGTACATTACCACGACCATGAAGGCCATGAACATTGAGATGGACAGCGCTGGTGATAACGCCGAGTACGTCGCAAATATGTACGCCAAGGGCGCGACGATGGCGAACACGTCCACGGCTCAGTTTGGTGACGCTGTTCAGGGTGCGGCGGCGATGGCCGGCTCCTATAACCAGGCGCTCGATACGACTGGCACGCTGCTTCTTGCGATGGCTGAAGGCGGCTACCAGGGTTCCAATGCCGGCACGCTCCTTAGCCGCGCCATGAGCGATCTGTACGCGCCGACGGATAACGCGGCTGGAGCGCTGGAAGAGCTGGGCGTCTCTGCATATGACGCACAGGGTAACCAGCGCGACATGATCGACGTGATGGGCGATCTGGAGGCGGCGCTCTCTGGATGTACTGAGGAAGAGAAGTCGATGTACCTCAGCACGATCTTCACGAGTGCCGGCTTGAAAGCCGCGAACACGATCATGAACAAGTCGGAGGAGGAACTCGTAGAAATGCGAGACGGCCTCAACGACTGCACGGGAGCCGCCGAGCAGATGGCGGCGACCAAGTTGGACAACCTCCAGGGCGATATAACCATCCTGAAGTCCACGACCGAGGGCTTCGGGATCTCTTTGTATAAGAACGCCCAAGAGCCCCTCCGCGGTTTCGCGCAGGAGGGTATAAAACTCATGGGCGATCTCAAGACCGCCGTGGATGAAGGCGGTCTCAGTGGCCTGGCGAGCGCCGTTGGCAGCGTTTTGGCTGAGGCTGTTACCTATATCTCTGACTACATCCCGCAGTTTGTGCAGGGTGGCGTACAGCTCATTGAAGGGCTGGTACAGGGGCTGATCGACAGCGCCCCGGTTTTGGCGGAGGCAGCGGTCCAGGCTGGAATGGCGCTACTGGAGGGCATCCTCAGCATCACGACGCAGCTCGTGGTCTTGGGCGGCGAACTCATTATCGCGCTCTGCAACGGTATAGCGGCGAACGCGCCGCAGATCATGCAGACGGCGATGGAGGGGCTCCTCCAGTTCACGGAGGCGGTTGTGACGTACCTGCCGCTGGTGATCCAAGCTGGTATCGAGATGATTGGCGCGCTGGCGCAGGGTCTCCTTGATGCGATCCCGACGCTGCTTGCGGCCCTGCCGACGATTGTGCAGAGTCTTGTCGATGGCATCCTCGCAACGCTCGACACGCTGATACAGACGGCCGTCTCGCTGGTGGAAGGCATCGTAGCGGCGATGCCTCAGATCATCTCGGCGCTGATCGCGGCCCTGCCTCAGATCGTGACAAGCATCTGCGAGGGCATCCTCGCGCTGATCGACATGGTGGTTACGGCCGGGGTCCAGTTGCTGACGGCGCTGGTTCAGGCCCTGCCCGAGATCATCGTGACGATCTGTCAGGCGCTTCCTCAGATCATAACGGAGATCGTCGGGACGCTCTTGGGGATGATACCGCAGATCGTAGACTGCGGTGTTCAGCTCCTCGTCTCGCTGGTTCAGGCCCTGCCCGATATAATCTACGCTATCGTGCTGGTCCTGCCTCAGATCATCGCGGCGATCATCTCGACGCTGGTTGGCATGATCCCGCAGATCATCCAGTGTGGCGTACAGCTCCTTGTGTCGCTGGTGAGCGCCCTGCCGCAGATCATCATAGCGATTGTCGCGGTGCTCCCGCAGATCATTTCCTCGATCATCCAGGCGCTGCTGGCGAATATCCCGCTGCTGATCCAGTGCGGCGTACAGTTACTGACCTCGCTGATCGGAGCCCTGCCGCAGATCATAACGACCATTGTTATGGCTCTGCCGCAGATCATCTCGGCAATTATACAGGCGATCCTGAGCAATATCCCGCTGATCGTTCAGTCGGGCATCCAGCTATTTGTAGCGCTGATCCAGGCTCTGCCGCAGATCATTTCGACCATCGTGGCCTCGATCCCGCAGATCGGGAGATCGATTGTTCAGGCGATCACCGGCCTGATCCCGTCGATGGTATCGGCTGGCTTCAACCTCCTGCGCGGTCTGGCGACGGGCATTGGAAACGCGGTCAGTTCTGTCGTGGCATCCGCTGCCGCGGCCTGCCGCTCGGTGTTCGACCGAGTGAAGGGCTTTTTCGGCATCGCGTCCCCGTCCAAGCTGTTCAGGGACGTGATCGGCAAAAACCTCATGCTCGGCCTTGCCGGAGGCGTGGAGGACGAGACGGACACGGCGGTTGCCGCTGTGCAGGACGCCGCCGACGAGATCGCGGACGTCGATTTCGGTGTGGACTACGACGCGCTCGTGGCGAGCGGCAAAGGCTCCGTACAGGCTATGGCGAGCGCGGCTGGCACGGGCATTACCGCGGCGGCTGCTTCCAGATCGTATGACACGAGCTTGGAGGACGAAGACGAGGCTGCCGGTGAGAGCGGCAACCCGAAGTATATCGTGAACAACATCAATGTGGACGGCCGAAGGACGGCGCGGATCATCACGCCGTATATAGCCGAAGAGCTGGAATGGAGTGACGAATGATGAAGACAGTGATAAATGGCATTGAGCTTGAGGCGTTCGGCGGCTACCTTCTCAGCTACGAGGTAGGACCGACTGCGTATGAGAACAACTATGTGAAGCCGCCCGCGCGTCTGGTGCCTGTGAAGCTCCAAACCCGCGTGGGGCTGAGGTCGATCCGGCTGAAAATCGACTTTGAGGGCGAAAGCATGAGAGAGATCACCCTCGCAATATCGCGTGTCACCGCAATACTGCGTCAGGAAACGTCCCTAATGCTCCCGGACGGCTTCCACTATTGGTGCGAGTATGTGAGCGCCTCAGAGCCGCAGGAAATGGCTCCCTGGATCTTGCAGGTTGAGTTCGAGCTGATCGGGTTCAGGCACGAGCCGATGGAGACAAAGGTGTTTACGGCTTCCGGGAGCTATGTGACGGTCGAAGGGAATTGTACCACGCCGGCCGTCGTGAAGATCACGCCGTCGGCATCGACGGTTGTGTTTGGGGGTATCACGTTCACAGACGTGACGGAGGGTGAGATCGTCATAGACGGTGTTTTTACGACCGTGACCGACGAGGACGGCGAGAACATCTTTGCCAAGTGCGACATGACGGCGTGGCCGGACCTGGAGCCGGGGCTGAATGAGATCACTTTCTCCGGCGCCTCGCGAGTCGAGGTGAGCTACTACCCCATCTGGCAGTAAAGGAGAGGGCGAGATGATAAGACTGATTGGAGCGGATGGCGTACACCATCCGCTTTCTGGTTATAGGCGGCTGCACATCAAGCATAAGCTGGACGGCTGTGACACGCTGACGTTCTATCTGGACACGGCGCACGAGCAGTACCCGCTGATCGCCGAGGAGTGCCGCATACTGGCGGCTGACAATAGCTGGCTGGTGAAGAAAATCGACGACGACCGCATAACGTGCGAGCTGGACTTCGATTTTCTGAAGGGCCGGTTTTATAGAGACTACAAGAGCGAGACGCGCCTGTTGACCCAGGTCCTCGCTCAGCATCTGCCGGACGGCTGGACCATTGAGAACGGAAATGTGTCCACGATCCGGCGGAGCATCAGCTTCGACTACTGCACGGATTACGACGTGGTGTATCAGTGTATGCACACCTACGGCGTGTACTTCGTGTGGCATATCCCGGAGAAGCGCGTGGTGGTCCATAACCCCGACATGGAAGTGCCGACGGGCGAGTACCTGACGACGGAGCTGAACCTGAAGGCGCTCAGCTTCAAGGGCTCCACGTCTGACTTTGCCACGAGGATGTATGCCTACGGCGCGGACGGTATGACGATGGAGGACGCCATCGTAGACGGGCGGCGGTACGGGCTCCAGTATGTTGACGACAACACCTATTCCGACAAAGTGGTCGTAGCGTATTGGGCCGACGAGAGGTACACGGTCCCGGAAAATTTGTATGCCGACACGAAAGCGAAACTGGCGGCGATGGCGAACCCTGTGCGATCGTACTCCTGCGACGCGGAGGATCTCGCGGCGAGAGACCCCCGGTATTCGTTCCTGGATTTCGCGATGCACAAGGTCATAACGCTGATCGACAGGGACCGGGGCGTCCGCGTGAACCATCAGATCGTCGAGTACGACGAGTACCCGGACGGCGAGGACGACAACAAGATCACGCTGGCATCGGTGCCGGCGACGATCAAGACCCGCACGGCGAGGATTGCCGAGCAGACCACGGAAGAGATCGCGCAGTCGAGCAACTACCTAGAGAGCCGGATCAACATGGCGACCGCCATGCTGACCGGCGTTTTTGGCGGTCATGTGTACTCCGACGGTTCGGAAATCTTCATCATGGACACGGCGGACCCGAACACGGCTCAGGTTGTGTGGAGATGGAATATCAACGGCTTCGGCAAATCCTCTACCGGCATACAGGGGCCGTACACGACGGCCATGACCTTTGATGATACGTTCATCACGAGCTTGATCGAGGGCGTCGTGATCCGCGGTGAGTACATTATCGCGAATAGCATCGCGGCGAACAAGCTGGTGATCGGCGATGTTGCGGAGGAGCTGGGCGAGGAAGGCACTCTGGCGCTTTCCTCTGAGGCGATCCGCGGCGTGGCTGTGTATTATGCCCTGTCCGCATACAGCACCGTGGAGACACCTGGCGAGGCCCCGGAAGACATCTCTGATAACGACTGGAGCACAGTCGCGCCTGACTGGACGCAGGGTATGTATATGTGGCAGAAGACGGTGACGACGTATGCCGATGGCAACACCTCGGAGTCGTTCCCGACCTGCATCTCCGGCGCCGTGGGACAGGATGGCGTGGGTGTCGAGAGCGTGGAGGTGAGCTATGCCCTCACCACAACGAACACGGTCCCAGTGTCTGGCTGGCAACCGTCGATGCCGAGCGTGGAACCTGGGAAATACCTCTGGCAGCGCACGGTGACGATATACGAGGATCAGACCACAAGCACGTCGTACCTCGCGAGCTACTTTGGGGAGGACGGCGACGACGGCACCCCAGGCGACAGCTACTATGTCCACTTCGCGTACTCCACATCGGCAGATGGCTCGGAAAACTTCAGCACGACGACATTCACCGGCGCGGTTTATATCGGCGTCTGCACAGACACAACCCGGCAGGACCCGCAGACGTACACGTCGTATGCCTGGTCCAAGATCAAGGGCGAGGACGGTACAAACGGCCGAGGGATCTCCTCGGTCGTCGAGTATTATCTGGCAACGACGGAGAGCAGCGGCGTCACCCGCGCACACGCTGGATGGACGAACGCCGTGCAGCACGTCTCGTCGGCCGCTCCGTATCTCTGGAACTACGAGCACGTCAATTACACGGATGGGACGAGCTATGACACGGACCCGGCCTTGATCGGCAACTGGTCTGAAGACGGAGACGACGGGCGCGGCATCGCGAACGTGGTCGAACATTATCTTGCGTCGGCGCTGGACTCTGGCGTGACGACAGAGACCCCCGGTTGGACGACGACGGTACAGACGATCACGCCGGCGCTGAGATACCTCTGGAACTATGAGGTCGTGACATACACGGACGGCACGAGCGCGGTGTTCGGGCCGGCAATCATCGGCGTGTACGGCGTCACCGGGCGCGGCGTAGTGCGGATCACAAACTACTACCTCGCCACCGCGTCGGATGCTCTGGCGATCAGGGCGGAGGACTACGGCGACGGTGACATCGAGATCATAACAGACGAGTTCGAGGCCATCGACGACGGCGACGGCAATATCACTATCCCGGAAAACGGACGCCTGACGGTGACTGACGAAGGCGTTGGCGAGATCGAGATGGAGTCCGCTGGCATATCTCCAGACACCCCCGGTTGGAGCGAAGACGTGACGACGCAGACCATCGACGCTACGAAGCCTTATCTCTGGAATTACGAGGAAATAGAGTACAGCGACGGCACAATCGAGACGACAACGCCGTTCATCATAGCGACGTACACGCAGGACGGCCGCGGTATCGTGAGCATCACCGAGTATTACCTCGTGTCCGATCAGGAGACGGGCGTCACGATCTCCGGGAATACGTGGTACACGGTCCCGCAGATCTCCAGCACGGCCTATCCGTACATCTGGAACTATGAGGCCATCGTATTTACGGACAGCGACACGCCGGTATGCACGACGCCGAGAGTGATCGGAGTGCATGGAGCCACGGGTCCACAGGGGCCGCAGGGAGAACAGGGCATCCAGGGACCCGCTGGTGCCGACGGCGACACGACGTACTTCCACATCAAATACTCGGCGGTGGCTAACCCGGCGGCTTCCGACATGACGGAGACGCCATCGACCTACATCGGAACTTATGTTGACACGACGGCGCTCGACAGTTCCGATCCGGCTGATTACACCTGGGCGCGTTTCCAAGGCCTTCAGGGCGAGCAGGGCGAACAGGGCATCCCCGGCACGGACGGCACGGACGGCACGACGTACTATTTGCACATCAAGTACAGTGACGACGGCGGTCAAACATTCACCGGAAACAGCGGCGAGGAAGTCGGTGAATACATGGGAACGTGTGTAGACACAACACAGGCGGACCCGACAACGGTCGCTTCCTACACATGGGCGAAGATCAAAGGCGAGGACGGACGTGGAGTCTCTGGCATCACAGAATACTACGCCAAGTCCAGTGACTCGACCACGGCGCCAGTCACCGGCTGGAGTACCGCTGTTCCTACGCTGGACGCGACGGATAAGTTCCTCTGGAATTACGAGACGATCCACTACACAGACGGCACGAGTCCGTCAACGACTCCGGCTGTTATCGGCGTGTTTGGTGCCGACGGCGCTGCTGGCCGCAGTATTACGGGCGTCACCGAGCACTATCTGGCTACTTCGGCGTCCTCTGGTGTGACGAAGAACACCTCCGGGTGGACAACGAGCATCCAGACGATAGATGCCACCAACAAGTATCTGTGGAACTACGAAACGATCAGCTATTCCTCCGGTAATCCGACAGATACGACCCCGGTCATTATCGGCACATACGGCGAAAAGGGCGATACCGGAGACAGCGGGCCGCAGGGCGTCGGCGTAACTTCCGTCGTCGAAGAGTACATCCTGTCCACATCGAACACCACGGCGCCGAGCGGCTCTGCTGCTGGCTGGTCTGAGACCTGTCCTGCGTGGGAGTCCGGGAAATACATCTGGATCAGGGTCAAGACAACGCTGACGAACGGGACGGTTACGACATCTGCGCCGACGCTGGCGAACGCGCTGAACAGCGCCAACAGCACGGCATACAGCCGGGCTCAGGTCTACTACCAGACGGACGCGCCGAGCAACCCGAAGACCAACGATGTGTGGTACAAGATCGCATACTCCGGGAGCGCTGTTCCGACGAACAGCAATTCCCCGGCTTCAAGCTGGACCACAAACGCATTGAAGGCCGCCCACCTGGGCGACCTCTATTACTGCTCCGGGAACGGCTATTATTACACCTACGCCTCGACCGCGAGCGGCTATACGTGGGTGATTGCTCAGTCCTCCGACGGCTCCGGCCTCGACCGTATGTACGTCTACGTCAACGGTTCGTGGGTGCAGCACAAGACCGGCACGACTTCCATCACGGACGGCGCGATCACGACCGATCTGCTGGCCGCGCAAGCGGTCACGGCGGCAAAGGTGCAGACCAACAGCCTGACGGTTAACTGCTTCGCGCAGAGCGTTCAGAGCTCCCTTGCGACCGCCGACGCCGTGGCAAGTATGGTGAACTACACCTTTAATGCGAGCGGCATGCACGTCACCGTAGGCGGGACCGAGATGATAACTCTCGGCTCCGATGGCAGCCTATACGCCGGCAACGCGACGCTGACCGGCTCCCTGACGACCAATGCGGACGGGAATGGATCTACGGCTTTTCTGTATCAGTACGGCCTCCGCTTCGATAACGGTCTAAAGCAAGGCACCCTTGCCGTGCATCCATATTTGGGCGTTGGCTCAGATTATGGACTCGCATTCCTGGTGTCGCGAACGAGTTCTGTCATGGGGACCGAGGCGATGAAGCACCTCTCCATCGGGATAGCGAACGCCGGCGACTCTGGCTATGTTGCCGGGTATGTGCTGAATAACGGGCTGAACCCTGACGGCTATACGGAGCGCAACCTCATGTATGGTGGCCTTCGCATTGATGGGGTGTTGTACGATCCGACGTTGCTGAGAAATTTCTATACGTCGAGACCGTCCACGGCAGACATGCCGATCACAGGCTCCGGCGGAATGTCGAAGTTCCTTGCTACAAGCAGCATGTCGGCGAAACCCGGAGGCTGCGACGCTCATATCCTGCACATGTTTTGGGATAACCTCGGCGGATGGGACTCACAGCTGGCTGTCACAAACGGCGACGATCCACACGTCTATATAAGAGGACAGAACAGCGGCACGTGGGGGGTGTGGCGAGCTGTCCTTGACAGCGGAAACTATTCAACCTACGCGCTCCCTCGGACTGGTGGCTACATTGGGAACGCCAGCACGGTATGGATCCGGGAGACGGACGACAACCGCGGTAATATTCAGATCTTTAAGCCAGGAAGCTCTGGCAATGTGCTGGCAATCAATCTCTATGCAAACCAAGGGAATGCCGGCGGTGAGATAGACCTGCACGATTACACCGGGACCAGGAAGGTGGCAATTTATGCTGGAAGCGATCAAATTGGTCGAGTTCGTACCTATTCAGCGGATGGTTATTCCTATACAGCGGTTCAACCGAACGGAATTTGGCTTGGTTACAACACGCTTACCCAAACGAATGAAGGGCCTCTTTATTGCGGGAGCATCGGAGCCAGTGGCGCACTTACAGTGGCGGGAGCTGCGACCTTCAATGGTGGCCTGACTGTACCAACGGGCCAGACACTCACGGCGCGGACCGCGAAGCTCGGGCAATACGGCTCAGACATGACAAATGCCTATTGGCAAAGCATCACGATCAACGGAACATCTTATACCGTGCTCATAAGATACGGTGGATAAAACAGGAGGTACTTCATCATGGCAAACGTAGTAAACAAGGGGCCGAACTTCGCTACGGCGGAGTTCAAAAAAGGGGTGGTCGAACTGGTGAACGCCAGCGGCCTCCCGTGCTGCATCACTCGGATGGTGCTGGCGGAGCTGGCTGACGAGATCAAAGCCATAGAGCAGAACCAGATCCAGCAGGAGGCGGCCGAGTGGTTGAGCGGACAGGAGCCCAAGATCGAAGATCCGGCCAAGTCCGAGAAAGGAGATCAGAAATGACTTACACGCAGGAGATCGTGCTGGACGTGTCGTGTCTGGCGCGGTACAAGTACATCCACGCGAAGCAGGACGACAATGCGACCCGGTTTCTGAAGGTGACTCTGATGGAAAACGGGGAGCAACTCATGCCGGCCTCTGGCGATACGGCGTACTTCCGAGCGATCAAGCCGGACAGAACCGGCATCTACAATCCGGCGACGATCAACCAGGACGGCACGATCACGGTGGAGCTGACCCAGCAGACTCTGGCCGTCAAGGGCATCGTGGCCGCCGATGTCATGCTGATGAACGGCGACGCGATCCTCGGTTCCGGCACGTTCTTTATCCAGGTGGAGGCGTGTCCGCTGGGCGACGCCTCCGTGGAGAGCTCCAACGAGTTCATCGTGCTTCAGGATCTGATCGCGAACGTGGAGGAGATCATTGAGCAGGTGACAGGCGGATATTACATCCCGAGCTTCACCGCCGACGGCAAGCTCCATCTGGAGCCGAGCAAGGACGACATGCCGGAGCTCGCCGATGTCACCGTTGTGACCTTCACCGACAGCAACGACGACGGGAACGTTGTTATTACTCTCGGATAAGGAATACTCGAAGAAGGAGGTAAAGCTGATGAAAGCAATCAGCGCAGAGCCGAAAGGCACCAATTCGGGCGGCGGCAGGGTGGTTCAGGCGTTCATCGTTGCAGACAACACCCCGGCGACGCTTCCGACAAGCGGTGCGAGCGTGGATGGTCTTTATGACACGGACACGTTCGCGCCGTTTTCCGTTCTGTATGTTGTGGCCGACGTGGACGCGAAGGTCTACATTACGAACGAGTCCGGCGTATTCATTCCACAGTAAGGAGGACATCATGGAAGGAAACGTATTTAGTAAGATCCTCCAGCTTGTCCTGACGTTCTTTACTCTCGGTAAGAAGTACACGGACAAGGCCGTGGCCGACGCGGAGCTGGAAGCCTGCGGGTACACCTTTACGGACGACGGCGACGGCAACATCACCATCACAGCAGACAGCTAAGGAGGAAGTATGGGAAGCAAAGCTCTGAAATCCATCAAGTTCCCCGGCCTCTCGGACACCTACGTCATTAACGCCGTGGGTGTTCACCACTATACGGCCCGGTGGGACAAGGCAACGGCGAGCCTGACGCGCCTGAACGACGCGGAGGGCATCACCACGACGGTCACGAACTTCAAGCACAGTGGTTCGGTGAACGCGAACTACTCCAACCCGTTCGATAACATTTATCCGTGGGCTGGACGTAAGCTGTGCAATATCGACATCGACGTGTACTACGGTCTGAGCTCCGGCGATAGTATCCGCAAGGCGGTCAAAGCCTGGGAGGGAGACCCCGACTTCAGCTACGACGATGCTGATGGCGTGTGGGTCTACACCCCGGAGTTTTGGGGCAAGAGCTGGGACGACGGGACGTATCGGTACTTCGATGTCACGGACGCGCCGCTGGGCGGCTACGTCCACTACGAGGAGGACATCATGGGCCGGTGGCACGGCCGCAGCGTGAGCCGTCAGATCGACGGCACCGAGAAGACCGTGCTGATCCCGTCCGTGGGTATGCCCGCGAAGAGGATCGCCATGAGCACCATGCACGGGTACGCGAAGAATGCGAAAATGACCGTGGACGACATCTTCACGCTGGATGGAAATATCCTGCTGGCTATCGTGGAGTTCGCCAGTATGAACCTCCAGAGCGCCATCGGCAGCGGCGTGTCCTCGTTGTATCGGCAGAGCTCCGACACCATCCAGGAGGCAGCCACGGCCAGCACGGTTGTGAAGGTCCTGAAGGCGAACGCCGGCACGGTTATCCCCGGCGCGATATTCGACATCGGCACGTCGAACGGCGGCGTCGAGGTCGGCTCCTACATCGTCGTCAGCACGGCGACGGATGCCAGCGACTCGACGCTGCTGGATGTCACGCTGAACGAGGCCGTGACCGTGACGACCGCCCACTTCTGGAGCGTACACGGCCTGAGCAACGTGGCGGACGCGGACATCGGCTCCAAGTCCGGCTACATCGGACCGGACGGCCAGAGCAACGTGTACTACCGCGGCGCGGTGATCTACGGCAACCTCTGGTTCTATATCCTGGGCGCGTACCGCGATAGCTCCAACAAGGTCTGGCTCGCGCACGACCGGGCTGAGGCGGACGCCGCAGACGCGCTGAACACCGGGGTTCACATCGACACCGGCATAACGCTGGCGACGACAGGCGGTTATATCCAGACGCTGGCGCAGCTCAGTCGGTCGGATCTGATCTCGATTGCGCCGATCTGCACGGCGGTCGGCGGCAGCGCCTCCGCTCCCGTTGGGGACTACCACTATATCAACGCAACGGCCGGGAACACCATCCTTCTGTGCGGCGGCCACGCGACCAACGGGACGCACGATGGCCCCCTGTGCGGGTACTGGAACACCGCCGCGTCGTACGCGTACTGGAACATTTCGGCTCGTCCCCATCTCAAATCCCCCTAAGGGGGTTCGCCAAGGGGGACGCATCCCCCTTGGCATTCTCATAGCGCAGCAACGCATGACCTGACCGCGAGGGCGGTCTTTGATCCATAAAATCCCTTGAAAATCAGTATAGGCTGTAAGAGGCGAAGGGCCGGGTTTTGGTTTCTCCTTCAGTGCGGCGGCAACGCGAACAACGGGACGAACGATGGCCCCCTGTACGGGAACTGGAACAACGCCGCGTCGAACGCGAACTGGAACATCTCGGCTCGTCCATCTCTCTTGACATCTCCGTTGACGAAGTGTCAGCGTCTTACAGCCTCACCCCTTGGTGAAAATAATAGCCGCCCCGGAGCTGAGGCGCCGGGGTAGGGAAACGGACTAGTAGGCGCTCCTGGGGGAGCGTTCGACCGCCCGTTCAGGCAAGAGAGGGCGAAACATCAATGCCGAGAAGAGTTGGACACCTGTATGAGCGTATGGTGGAGCGTGAGAACTGCATCGCCGCCGAGAAGCTGATTGCGAAGAACAAGCCGGACAATAAGATGGCTCAGCATATCGCGAAGAACGCGGAACGGTACGGCGAGGAGCTGTTCATAAAGCTGCGGGACGGGACGTTTGAGTTTCATGAGAACCGCGAGACGACGATCACCGACACATACAAGGGGAAGATCCGGCATCTGAAAATACCATGTATTGAGGACCAAGCGGCTCAGCAAGCGTGGCTTATCATCGCCATTCCCTATATCGTACGCCGGAATTATTTTTATAACTGCGGCTCGATCCCTAACGCCGGACAGACAAGGGCGACGAATGGATTGAAGAAAGTGCTCAAGGCCAAGAAGTGCAGATACGGCGCGACGAGCGATATACGGCATTTTTACGAGACCTGTCCGCATGAGGCGGTCCTGAGAGGGCTGCGCCGGATCTTCAAAGACAAGAAGTTTATCGACTTCGCCGCGAGGATCATGCGGAACATGAGTCCGACGGGCGTGGGGCTCGCCATAGGCCATCCGACGAGTCATTGGTTCGCGAATATCGCGCTGATGGAGATAGACCAGCAACTCCGTCGGCTGTTCCCGGACGTATGGTTCACTCGATATATGGACGACGTTGGCATGGCATCGAACAACAAGCGGCATCTCCGCAAGGCGTTCCTGTATATGAAGCGGCGGGTCCAGGAGTTGGGCATGAGGCTCAAGGACGACTGGCAGATCTTCCGCATAGCGAGGACGCGGCTGCGCGGCCGAGTGCCGGAGACGAAAACGAAGAGTGCGAGAGGGCGGGGCATCCCGTTCCTCTCGTACACGTTTTATCCCGGCTTTACCGTGCTGCGGAAGCGGCTGATGTACCGCATCTCCAGGAAGATGAAACGAGGCCAGACGAACCTGAGTGTCCACATGGCCGAGGGCATCGTGTCGTATATCGGCATACTGAAGCACTGTGACAGCTACAACTTCCGGCAGGATCGAGTCCTGCCGTATGTAAATCCCAAGAAATGCAGGAGGATTATTTCAAATGCGAGCAAAGACCTATTACTCCGAGCGACCTGACGAGATCCAGGTGGTACGCGCAGGCGATAACGCCGTGATCTTCTTCCGCCAGAACATCGCCGAGATACCGCAGCCGGAGGAGAGCGCTCCGCAGTTCATGGCCGACGAGTACACCCTGACCGTGCCGTTTACGGACGACTTGTATGAGCGTGTCACCAACAGCGCGGCGTGGCTCCAGAAGGCCATGCAGGAGGACTACGAGAAGGCAGCCGCTGCTGCGCGGCTGGTCCGCGACGATCTGCTGGCGGCCTCTGACTGCGAGATGGCGCTGGATCGGCTGGGCCTGTCCGTTCCGTCCGGCACCACCTTTACGGCGTGGCTGAGTTTCTTCAAGAAGCTGGGCGAGGTCCTTCTTGGCGGCGTGGCGGCTTACCGTCAGGCGCTCCGAGATCTGCCTCAGCAGGAAGGTTTCCCGTATGACATCGACTGGCCGGACCATCCGGCCGGCGGTGAATAAATCGAGCGAGGGTGTGGCTCCGGCTGCGCCCTCAATTCTTTATGGAGGTGGGTATCGTGAAGAGATGGCTCAGATAGAAACCATTGAGCGTCTGTGCGCCATCGTACAGGCACAGAGCGAGATCATCCGCGAGCAAGCCCTTGTGATCGAGGAGTGGCTCGCCGTTGACGACGCCCTGAGAGTGAGTCTGGCAGCCGAACGAGAGGCGGTAGACGCCGAGATCGCGGACTGCGGAAAGGAGGAAGATCTGCATTGGACATCCCTATCATGCTGACGCCGGCACAGATCGTGGCCGGCTTTCTTGCGGTCTGCGCCGGGATCTCTGCCATAGGAGCGGCGATTGGCTGGATCATCAAGGCGGTGAACCACGTCAAAAAGCCGAACCGCGAGCAGAATGAGCGCCTGGACGCGCTGGAGAAGAAGGTTGCGGAGTTCGAGGGCTTTTTCAAGGCTGACAAAGAGCGCATCGAAGCCCTGTACGAGAGCAACCGCAAGACCCAAAGAGCCCTGTTGGCCCTGCTGTCTCACGGCATCGACGGCAATAACACCGACGAAATGGTCCGTGCGAAGGACGAGCTGACTAACTGGCTGATCGAAAAATAAGGAGGATCTTTATGGAAAACGTAATCATTGAGACTGTGGTAAGCATCGTCTCGACGCTGGTTGTGACGCTGATTGGCATCCTGGGCGCTTGGCTGATGTCGAAGATCGGCAAGACCGCCGAGCTGAAGAGCATCGCCGCCGCCGTCGAGGAAGCGACAGGCGCCGCGCAGACCACGGTGCTGGAGCTCCAGCAGACGGTCGTGGAAGACCTGAAGGCCAAGAGCGCCGACGGCAAACTGACTAAACATGAGATCGAGGACCTCGGCAGAAAGCTCCTCAAGGGCGCGTATGATAAGATGTCGGCCTCCTGCATAAACACACTCAATGCAGCGGGAGTCGATCTCAACGCCCTGATTACGGGTGCTGGCGAGGCTCTGATCGCCGAGATCAAAGGAGAGGAGCGCGGCAAGCATGAAGCCTGAGACTCCCTTCGACGGCATCCCCGGAGAGGAGGGCGTCGATTATACCGCTGAGACCGTGGCGGAGCTCTCCAACGGAAAGGGGGACGACGAGGAATGACCTACACGAACAGCTCTATGGTCGTCCATCGGAACCTCAGCCCGAACAACTCCGGCCAGCGGGCGCATACCATCGATAGGATCTCCCCGCACTGTGTCGTCGGCCAGTGTACGGCGGAGAGTCTGGGCTCGTGGTTTGCCAGAAGCTCCACACAGGCCAGCTCCAACTACGGCATCGACAAGGATGGTCGCGTCGGTCTGTACGTCGAGGAGAAAAACCGCTCGTGGTGCACTTCCTCCAGCGCGAACGACAACCGGGCTGTCACCATCGAGTGCGCCAGCGATACTACGTCGCCGTACCGCATGAACGACGCCGTGTACCAGACGCTGATCCGGCTCTGCGCCGACATCTGCAAGCGGAACGGCAAGAGCAAGCTGGTCTGGATCAGCGACAAGGCCAAAGCGCTGGCCTACACGCCCGCCGGCCACGAGATGCTGCTGACGGTCCATTGCTGGTTTGCGAACAAATCCTGCCCCGGCGATTGGCTCCTGAGTCGCATGAGCGATCTGGCTGCGAAGGTCAATGCGATCCTGGCTGGAGGCCATCCTGTGCTCCAGAAGGGCTGTACCGGCGACGATGTGGAGGAGTACCAGAAGGGACTCCTGAGCCTTGGCTATGACCTCGGCACCGCCGGCGCTGACGGCGACTTCGGAACCAAGACCGACGAGGCCACCCGCGCCTTCCAGAAGGATCAGGGACTGTACGTTGACGGTGTTGCCGGAGACGACACCTGGACCGCCTGGGAGAAGGCTGTCAAGGGCGTCACGCCGGAGACCCCGGCGGAAGATCCCGACGAGGCACCTGAGCCGGACAAACCCACGGCTGATGTGAACTACGTCGTCCGCGTCAAGAGCCGGCGACCGATCTACAAGGAGCCGCCGGTAGAAGTCGGCACCCTCAACAATGGCGCATACACCATCATCGAGGAACGCGACGGCTACGGCAAGCTCAAGTCCGGCGTCGGCTGGATAGATCTTCAGAACACGGAGAAGGTGTGAGCGGTGAGCATCCTGCTCAAGATCCTGGTCGGCTATCTGATCTATCTGTTCGGCGGCGCGACGGTCGTGGCAATCATCTTCCAGCTCTGCTGGTATAAGCACAAGGATGAACGGAAGCATGGCTATGGCAAGTGATAGGCGTGGCCCCAGCCTCCTATGGAACTATCAGGGCAGCCCGTGCATAGACTGCCCTGATCGCTACCCGGCGTGTTCCTCAGCCTGTGATCGGTACAAAGAGTGGCGGCGAGGCTACGACGAGCGCCGCGCCGCTGACCGCAAGGAACAGCAAGCGTGGATCGACGCCTGTTGCGTCCGCTACGGGAAGAAGCCTCGGCGGAAGAAGCCGAAAGAATGACGAGCCCCCGGTGCATCTCATGGTGCATCGGGGGTTTTTCTTTTTGTCCGCAGGACAATCCGCACGACCGTCACGCGGACGGTCACATTTGACTTTTTCTGGAAACATACCTGTCACGCGGACAGTCGTCAAAATATCCTGCGGACAAAAGCTGAATTGTCTTATATTATGTATAGGAAGATGTCACGAGGACAGTCGTTAGGAAACTCCGCAGATTTTCCGCAAGAATCTTTTATATTATATATATTTTTATAAATAATAAAGCTATATACTAGAGAGAACGTAAAGAATTAAGTGATACTAAACCTTAGAATAGAAATTCGGGGAGTGCCGGCGAGAGTCGCTGGCCCTTTCCAGAAAGATCGCCCTCAGCCCTTGAGCTGGGGGCGTTTTTTGCGTTTCCAAGACCGTCTGGAATGTTAAGTAAAAAACTTAAGGATTTTTGCGTAAAACACTTGACAAACTTAAGGATTTATGGTAGGATTAAAGTACAAAGTAAAACTACAAATTACACGGAGGACGAAGACCATGACAGCAGCCGAGAAGAAAGCGATGAAAGCCTACGAGCAGGATCTTATCAAGCAGGGGATCGAGAAAGAGCTGGCCCACACGATGGCGAAGGTCTCGGTAGAATACGGGCTGATCCGTCCGGTAGTCAACTGAGTCGGAGAAAAGGACGGGCTCCCAAAGCCTACCACAGCGAGGAGCCCGTCCAACAGAAGATGGCGGGGGCGGGATGGCCGCCCGTCCCCTACACCATAAAGCATCGGCCGCAAAAAGTCAAGGAGGTCCGATATGGGCGACAGGGCATTGGAAAACAGGATCAGGAAGATCAAGGAGCTGGAGGAGCAGAAGAAGGCGCTGGAGACCGAGATCAACGATCTGAAGGACGAGATCCGGCGGGACATGACGGCGCGGAACGAGACGGAGCACAACACCGGGAGCTTCATCATCCGCTTCAAGGAGATCCTGAGCCGCAGCTTCGACAGGAAGAGCTTCGAGAAGGATCACCCGCGGCTGTGCAAGAAGTACATGATCGAGAGCTGCTCCATGCGGCTGACGATCTCGTGAGAGGAGGGGGCGACATGACGGTCAATCAGTACAAGGAGAAGATCAAGGTGGCGCGGAGGTTCGGAAAGGCCGACCTTGGCGGCGGCAGCGTCCTTGAATATGGCGGCCCTGGAAGCGATTGGCGATTGGTTTCAACGTGGAGGTGCTCGCCAAAGAGTGTTTTGAAACGGAGCGTGGTAGATGTCAGCTATGATCCGATGAAGTTCAGCTATATCTGCGACTGAGGAGGCGAGATGATGGATATTCGGCATGAGGTTTATTCTGCGCTGGCCGACGTGATGTTCCAGACCGGTGCGACGAAGGACGATCTGGACGTGGCGCTCCAGTTCTTCTGGAGGAAGTTTTGGGAAGAGGAGGAAGAGTGATGTATTGCTGGAAGTTCACGATCACGGCTACGCGGGAGCGGTTCATGGAGCCGCCTCTACATGACACCTGGGAGGAGTACATAGCGGCGTATTCATACGATCAGGCGCACACCCATGTGTGGAGGCGGCTGAACAAGGCCGGCTGGAAACTGGACAAGATCGACGCCAAGGAGATTGTTCTGCAAGACATCCGCGACTCCTGCGATCACACGACGGACTGAGGAGGTGCTGAGAATGAAGACGTGGTACTGCGTCACGAGCAAATGGTACGACGACAGACATGGATGGTCCGGCATCACCAACAAGGTCGAGGCTGAGAAGCGGCCTCTGAGCTCGTTCCAGAGAACCCGAGAGGCCGATGTCTACACGGCCTGGTTCGGCAGCTATGACGAGGCGGAGCGGTTCGTCCGGGAAGCCAAGAGAGCGTGAGGGGAGGCGCCAAGAATGGAGATCAAGTACGGCGGGAGCGTCTACTACTTCCGGGAGTGCGACGTTAAGGGCTGGACGAAGGAAGAGGTTCAGACAAGGGCCGAGAAGATTGGTAAGGTTCAGTACGAGCCGAGAGCTGTCTGGCTCGTGATCCCGGGCGTGGGCTACGGCCTAAGAGAAGATTATTGGGTAAGGGGGATCTGATATGTTTACGTTGCAGGGGCTGCGGATGAAGACCGACGCCATGATGGAGGAGATCCGCCGGCGGGCCATCGACGACACGTTCGAGAAGTTCAAGGTGGCGACGCGCCACTACTACGAGACGTGCGAGGGCGGCCGCGAGGTCGAGCGCCTGATCCACGAGCTGGAGGAGCTGGGCGCAAACATGGAGGCTGTGATCGACGAGGATCTCAGCATACGGGATGAAGTGTTCGGGCTGTAAGGAGGGGCCGGGGTTATGGCGAGAGAAGTCTACGGTAAGAACGGCGACCCGGTGGTCGTCATGGACGTGAGGGATCTGTTCCACGGCGAGTATTCCGTGGAGGAACTGGTCTGCGGCGGGTATCACATGGTTTTCAGCAGCCCGGACCTGAAGAAGTGCATCGCGAAAGCGAAGGAATTGGAGGAGCGGAAGTGAAAAAGTACTCTGTCCTGTACACAAGAAAATCCACCGGCGAGCAATACTGGCCTAGTTCGTACGGGGATGACGGTGTAAGCTGGGCGTTCAACAAGAGGAGAAGCGATTACCCTATCCACGGAGAGGCGATCGCGTTCTACGGGAGAGATGCGCTGCGGAGGGCGCAAAAACTGATTGACAGAGATAGGAAGGCGAGGCGTTTCGGGTTTGAGGGTACATATACTGTTGAGATTGTCGAATATGAAGCGGAGCCTGAGTGGTACTTTGAAATCAGGTACGCATTAGAGAGGGCGTATGGGGACAGAGCACGCAGCGAAGTGAAGGCATCGTTTCCTCTAAAGAGTGATATTGATTATAAGCTCTGGCCGGGAAGAAAGAGGCCGCTTATAGACGACCTTGATCTGCCAGAACTCCAGAGGTATTACGAATGGCGCAAAGAGAACTTCAAGGGAAAGCCGCGGGAAATATAATGCGAGGAGGCAAAGAGTGATGGAATACAAGAGCCGGTATAAGAACGTGGACAAGCAGTTCTCGTACGAGAACGCTTGCGATCAGTTCTATTGGGGCATGGGTCGGAGCGACTGGTGCTGTTCCCCGAAGCTGACGGCCGAGGAGAGAG
Source organism: uncultured Oscillospiraceae bacterium (assembly GCA_905234625.1). Classification (GTDB taxonomy): domain Bacteria; phylum Bacillota; class Clostridia; order Oscillospirales; family Oscillospiraceae; genus CAJOIG01. The sequence continues at coordinate 47,728 of CAJOIC010000001.1, forward strand.
ACGAGGTTTGGCGGCTGGCCTTTTGGGACATGGCGGAACCGGACATCGAGCACGGCGAGATGGTGCGGGACGTGTACCGCTTCGCCCCGGAGTACCAAGCCAAAGGTCTGAAGAAGTACAGAGTGTGCTTCGTAGCCACCGGGGGCCTGGACATCTACGCAGCGAGCGAGGATGTGGCGCGGGCGCGGTTCTACCGAGAGTACATACAGGATGCCCTCGACGAGCTGGGCGAGAACGGCATCGACATCACAGAGGTCTTTGAGGTGGAGGACGACGAATGACAGCGGTGCAGAGGCTGGAGAGCATACTCAAGACGGAGAAGGGTGCGGAGGCGCTCGTGAAGACCCTGATCGACGACTACGGTGTGCAGGATGTGGTTGCCCTGCTGTTCCCGTATCTGAGCGACGACGAGCTGAACCGGCTGATCGACGCGACCTTCGTCCGGTTGTTCTCCGAAGGGAATGAGCCGCCGGCGTCAGGGTCTGCGCCGCGTCCGGCGGTGAAGCGCGAGCCGACTGTGCTGGAGTGCGACGGCGAGCTCCATACGCTCCGGGAGTGGTCCGAGATCACGGGCGTCGCCAAGGAGACGATCCGAAAGCGCCTGTGGCGTGGGTGGTCCGTGCCGGAGGCGCTGATGATCCCGGTGAACCGCGCCAGCACGAACACGGTGACGGTCATGCCCTGCCGCCAGGTTGTCATAGCGGCGACGTAGACACGCCCGCAGACCCTCCGCTTACGGGCGTGTGTTATTTTTTGAAAAAATCTTAAAATCTTAAGTATTTTCTATTGACAAACTTAAGGATTTATGTTAGGATATACTCACAAGATAAAACTACAACTTAAACGGAGGGCCTGAAAGATGTATAGAAACGAAGTAGCTGAGATCCTGGACGAGCTGGTCGGTGAGTGGACGACGGTCCGCGAAGAGATCGAGTTCATGGTGCGCGAGAAGATGGAAGAGACCGGGATCGAGTTCAGCGTCGAAGACTTCGGCGAGTGCATCGCGGTAGACTTCGAGGACGACGACGGTTATGACCGCGAGGTCGTGGTTTACTACAATCTGGTCGGCCGCAACACCTGGACAATTAACAAGGTTCTTTGATGGGAGGGTAAGACGATGTTCGATCTGAGAGAGTACAAGGAAACCATCAAGGCGGCGGTCGTGAGAGAGCGCGAGGCCGATAAGTACTGGAGCTGGTCCGTGAAGTCGGTTGGCAAGGCCAAGGCCAAGATCGGCTGGAGCTACCTCAAATGCATCGGCGAGAAGGGCCTGTTCGAGGTCGAGATCGAAGAGGTAGGGTTTGATCCCTGTGTGATCGGGACCATCCCAGACGGGAGCAAGAAGTACGCCTTCGTCGGCGAGAACCGGTGGGACGATGCCAAGACCGTGGAGGAGGCCATCGGGCTTGTGATCCACGCGATGGCGAGCAGCGCCCGCAACACCTACTGAGAGGAGGAGAGGACGATGAAGGGCAAGGCCACAGAGAAGACCCGGCTCAACGCTGAGTGGATTTGGTACATGGAAGCGTACCGCCTGTATGACCCGGAGCACCCGGAATGGACAGTTGCTTATGTGGACGACTTGGATCAGGCGAGAGTCCATCACCCGGAGTACGAGATAGTGGAGGAGGTCGAGACCGAGTGAAGTACAGGATCGGTTGGCAGTCGAAGACCGGCTGGAAGTACATAACGGTGAACACCCACGCGGAAGCCCTTGAGGAGCTGGCAGACAAGACGCTGCTGAGCGACAAGGTAAGTTACAGAGCCATCCCTGAGAAGGGGAAGAAAGGAGAATGACATGGAAGACAGGAAGCTCGTGGTGATCGGGACGGCGGCCGGCGAGACCCGGCGCCGTCAGCCCCGGAGGCCCAGCGAGGAGGCAGAGCTGTTCCGTATCGTGAACGGCAACAGTGACCGGCGCCGCTGGGAGCGTGAGCAGGAGGCGGAGGTCAATCCGACGGTGGAGCTGGTCCGAAAGATCGTCCTCGTGATCGAGTGGGCGGTCGTCGGCTTCTTCACGGCGCTGGGGATGTTCGCCTTCATCAGCCTGTTTGTGTGAGGGGAGGCGGTGTAGGTGCTGGGAGATCTGATCTTTGACCTGTTGTCGGCCGGTGACGATCCGAAGCTGAAGGAACAGGCGTATCGGGCGCTGGAGAAAGTCGGCGTGGATCGGCGGACGGCGGATGCGGTTGCGAAGGAGTTCTACTGCCCGAGTCGGGATGGGATAAAGGAAGGAGGTGAACCGGATGAATAAGGCCAGACGGAAGGCGATCAGCGAGATCGAGGACAACCTGAGCGAGCTTCAGGCGCAGATAGAAGAGCTGCTCGGTCAGGAAAACGAGGCGGCTGACAACATGCCGGAAAGCCTCCAGTATTCGGACCCGGTGGTCGCCATGAGAGAGGCGGCGGAGCAGCTCGAATATGCCTCGAATGCCATCACGGAGGCGATAGACTATCTGAGCGAGGCGAAAGGAGAAGGCTGAGATGGGCGCTGGCAACGTGGGCGTGTTCTCGCCGGTTGGCGGGGAATATTACATAGACAACGACGACCCGTATGTGTATCGGGCGCTGGACGACCCGGACGACATCCGCCTCATGCGGGACGTGCCGTATCACGAGTTGGAGTGCTTCGAGTTCGATCAGTTCGGGACGGAGCTGGAGATCGAAGATGCTGTCCGGCTGTTCCAGGACGACATGACCCGGCGCTTCCCCAGCTTCCAGAAGACCGACGGATGGCTGTCCGATGGCCCGTACAGTCGGAGCCGGAGCCGCCGCGCTATCCTGGAGAACGGTCTGTTCTGGATCGCGACGGAGGACAACCAGTGGAGCCTCGCCTTCGAGCTGATCCCGAAGGAGGAGTCCTGGGACCGGCCTTGGATGGAGAACCTTCAGGCGCGGCACTTCCAGCGCTATCTGGACGGCATCAAGGAGTCGCTGTTCGAGCAATTCGAGTATGTGAGTTACCGGGCGTCGGCATGGACGAGCGGAACGCTCAGAAGGGAGTACGAGGCCGTATGACGAAGAATGAGATCCGGGAATATCTCAATACCGGAAAGGCGCTATGCGACGTTCTGGAGCTGGCAGCGGGCCAAGAATGTGGGATTTACAAAGCACTTACCTTTGACCCGGCGGCACCGGACGAGGTGGCCTATATCCCGGACATGTGTTTGAACGAGATCCCGTCGGGTCAGGAGGATCTGCCGCCAGACGTGATCGAGGACATCCTCAGATACTGCTACACGATGCAGGACTTCATCGACGAGATGGAGGGCGACATACGCAAGGCGGAGGACCTGTTCCACTTCTGCGACTGGCAGCACCCGATTTCGGCGGCGTTCTATATGGAGTTATGCGGGTGGTGGGACGACGAGGAGCTGTGACAGATGGCAAAGAGCATGAAGAATGTGTCCGTCTTCGACATGACCGAGGCGGAGATCCGCGAGCGGCTCGAGAAGGACTTTGCCCGGTGGGATCAGATCATGTGCGAGGGTTGCGCCGATCCGACATGGCCGGACGGGGTAAACCTGAACCTGGTGAGGAACCATATCATCAATGACTACGGGCAGCTCCGCCGGGTGATGGAAGAGCCTGTTCAGCTTTCCCTGTTCGACATGGGGTTCGACATGACAGGGCTGAGGCCGGTCCCGCCTGAACTCCCGGACGGATACATGGTGAGGAATGGCGTCTATGCCGAGATCAGAATACCGCGGTTCTTGGCACGGGGCCGCGAGCTGGTATTTGACGATGAACTGCTGGAGGCGGTTCTGAGCCGAAAGAAAGGAGAAGTGCATGGATAACGGAAAGAAGAAGGTGGCAGAGGTCCACGCGGAGATTGTCGTGGATCTGAAGCAGGAGAACGTGGACGACATCATGGTATGCGCCCTGGAGGGCGGCGTTACCGCCTACTGGTGCCGCCGGTGCGAAGTGATCGGCGGCGAGTACCTGGGCGAGTATGCGTCCGAACAGATCAGCCGCGGCGGATCTCTGCGGTTCTATGACGCCGAGAGCGACGATACATGGGACCTGGATCTGGAGAAGTTCGTGCAGGGCTTCCGGCTCTGGCTGGAGAATGGCGGAGACGTGTACGGGGCCGTCTCGAAGCTGGGCGTTGACACCGGAGAGATCGACGCGGAGGCGGCTGATTGCATCATCCAGTACGCGCTGTTCGGGGAGGTGGTGTTCGGGTGAGTGTTACGATCTTCCAGATGGACACGCTGGAGAGCAGGGACCGGGCTCTCGAAATGATGTGGGCCGACCTCGCGGATGTGCCGTTTGATGAAGATGCGGATGGCCGCCTGATGCTCAGCGAGAAATGGATGTGCTTCGAGGCCGGGACAAAACGCGAGGATGTATGGAGATGGTTCGACGAGCGGTATAGCCGCGGCGTGGCCTACCTCCTGTACGGGAACGGCGTGGATCGGACGCCCGAGGTGGCTCAGCTCGTATTCCGAAAGATGCTCTGCGAAGACTGTGACAGCGCAGACTGCGCTTACAACGACTTCGGCGTGTGCCGGCTGCCGATGGTGTACGGGCGAAAGCCAAGCCAAGACGACGACGGCTGCCACGACTATATCTACGCGATGGAGGGATATGAATGAAGGTCGAGAAACGACAGGAGGTCATTGAGACCACGGTCTACATAGCCGAGGACGGCACGGAGTTCAATGATCGCGTTGACTGCGAGAGGTACGAGGAGGCCGAGCAGTTTGAGAAGGCGCAAAAGAGGCTGCGCGAGATGCCTTCGTTCTCAATGGAACCGCCGGGGTGCGACTATTACGCCTACTATTCGTGGGTGAGGCTGGCGAATGAGAAGGATCTCGCGGCCTTGAAGCTGGGTGAGTTCCACCCGGACAGCACAGCGCACGACTACGAAGCGCCGTCCTATCCGTGCTGGGTCCTGTACCATGTGGACGATCAGGGCGACGGGTATATCAGTGGGACGCTGGAGGAGCTATGGAGAGAGTTTGTTGAATACCATGCGTCGGTATTGCACCAGATAGAAGAGAAGGAGAGAAAGCTGTGATGGAGATTTGGGTTCTGAGCAGCGTCGCCGTCTACCACGGAACCAGCGAGATTTACTTCGGCTCGTCCATCCATGCGTCCGAAAGAAAAGCATACGACGCGATGATATGTAATATTCTGGAGGATCTATCAGAGAAACTCGCGGAAGAAGACGATCCACCGAAAAACGAAGCGGAGCTGTGGGAATGGATCATGTATTGCGATGATCGAGACATCTATCTTCGAGACACGGAGGCGGTGATCTATATTGACAACACGGACTTCATGTACAGGATCGAGAAATACACCATAAATTGGGAGGTGTCTGCATGACAAGGACTGAAGCGATCAACGCACTCGTGGAGTGGCTTACCATTGACGAGGCGATCCTGGAGAAAGACGATACCAGCGACTACGCGGAGTTCATCCGCCGGAAGGACGAAGCGGTCAGAATTGCGCTGGAGGCGCTGAAGGACCCGCTGGGTGCCTTCATTGAGGAGGAGGTCCCGTTCCGGCTGGAGGAGATCCTCGAAGTGCCGGAGGAGCGAGTGACGCCGGAGGCGGTTCAGGCTTGCGTGGATGCGCTGAACGAGGACACCGACGTCATGTTCAGCTACGACCGGCTGGACGAGTTCCTGGAGAACACAATAGCTATGTATTGGGGAGGAAAGCAGAATGATTAAGAGGGGCCAGATCTACTATGTGGAGTCGATTTACTCCATCGGGAGCGAGCAGAGAGCCGGACGGCCGGCGATCATCGTGTCCAACGATAAGTGCAACGAGCACAGCGACGTGGTGGAGGTTGTCTACCTAACGACGCAGCCGAAGCGCGATCTTCCGACGCACGTTACCATCCGCAGCACCGGCCGCGAGAGCACGGCCCTGTGCGAACAGGTCACGAGCGTTTCGGTTGACCGGCTGGGTGACTACGTTTGCGAGATCACAGCGGCGGAGATGTCGAACCTGGAGATCGCCATGCTAATCTCGCTGGATCTCAGCACAGGCCAGCCGAAGGAGAAGATCGTGGAGGTCGTCAAGGAGGTCCCGGTCGAGGTCATCAAGGAGGTTCCTGTTCAGGCGCCTGTAGGGGGGGTGTCAGATCAGGAGAAAGCTCTCGCTGTCGCAGAAGCTCAGTGCGAGCTGCTTCGATCTATGTATAAAGATCTGCTGGGGAAGCTCGCGACGGCATAAAAAGAGCGCCGGTGGCACGTTCGGCCACGGGCGCAGACTTTGCGGTAAAAAACTGAAATATTTAAGGAAAACTACTTGACAAACTTAAGGATTTATGTTAGGATATAGTTACAAGAAACCCATACAACACAGCGGCAAGACCCAAAGCTGTGGGGGGGGGAATGAACTGGAGGTGATACCCTATGGGCCATCGGAAGGGGCCTAAAAAGAAGGTCCACCAGCACCTGAAAATCTCTTGGCCGGAGGTTTTGGTCGGGGCGCTGATAGACCTGATTGTAGGCACCGTACTTATCCTTGTTGACCGCTGGGTCAACTAACCCAAGCACGGTATGGGCGGGGTAAACCGCTCCGCCCATATCTTACAACGGCGGAAGCCGGAAGTCAAGAAAGGAAATGGCTATGAGTTTCATCGGAACCCTCGGGTGGGTACTGATTGTTTTCGGAATTATCAAGGGCGGCACCGCAGTCGCCGGAATGATCGCAGGGAGGAAGAGAAAATGAGCAGCAAGTACGACAGCATCAAGACCGCAAAGGATCTGATCCTTGAGGTACGCGCCCACGGTCTGAGCTTGGCTCAGGAAGATATTTGCAGGGCGCAGGACATATTCGGGCATACCGCCATCGACGACCTGGTGTTCCTCGCGAACGACATCGGCCGTGACAACGAGAGGGGCGAGCCCGATCCCAAAGGGAGCCGTTACTCCGGGCGGCCCGGAACGCGGGGCATCTTCTATCAGATCCTGTTCAACATCTGGCATTGGGAACAGGCGACGGAGTTCTACAACAAGTACACGCTGGAGATCCCGGCGCAGATGGCAAAGCTGAAGAGCGAGGCTGACGGGCTGGAGAAGATGCTGGCTCAGTCAGAGCAGAAAGCGAAGGACATGGAAGCGAAGGTGGCTGAGTGCTACAAAGGCTTCCGGGAAGTGGAAGACGTGAGCATCGAGCAGAGCCACAAGATCAAGGAGCTGGAGGCTGAGATCCTCGGCCTGAAGGCGAAGCTGTACGACATGATCGTTGCGAGGGAGGCGTGAGATGGAGGCCAGAATTTACGTCACGCTCAGCCGCGGCGAGATCAACGAGAAGATCCCGTACGCGATGATCTGCGAGACCAGAGAAGGCTCCCGGTGGCACGGGAGGAAGCTCAAGGAGCGCTGGCTGAAGGAGTTCACGCCGGCAGAGCGCGAGTCCGCAAGCCGGCTGTTCTCGCTGGCGCACAAGTGGTATCTGAAGACCGGGGCGCCGGATGAGGTGAAAATGAGCGCGAGGACGCTGGCCTTGTGGTGGAAGCTGGCCGAGTTCTGCGCGTCGATCTGAGGAGGAAGACATGGCGAGAAAGCGTTACGTTTATCTGCTCCAGCGTATTCGGGGCAGCAGGGATTGGCCGGAAGGCTGCACGATATGGGCGGACAGTCCCTGCAAGGGCTGGCGCGTGATCGAAAAACAGGAGGTGCGAGGATGATCCGAGAAGGAATGACGATCCGCGAGGCGGCGGAGCTGTGGGTGGAGGGCTTCAACGCTATCCCCTACGGCATCGTAGAGAAGCTGCTGAAGGCTGGCGGCTATGAAGAACTGAACGAGATCACGCCTCCGGCCAAAGGGGACCGGGTGTATGTGTACGAGATCCCGGGGGAGGTAACGACGCACGAAGGCGAGGTCAGAAGTTACGACGAAGAGACCGAGCTGTACTGCATCGAGCTTGATGATGGGAAGCTGGTGTCGGCAGACGCAAGCGACTTCGAGGTTGAGCGCGACGGGTTCCTCCCGATGTGGGGGACCTTGTGGGCCTTCGGCGACGGCATCGACAACGCTTGGGTGGATAACGAGTACATCGGCAATGGCCTTCAGGCGATGGCAGACTGCGGGTTCCGGGTCTACGAGCAGGAGGACTACGGGTACATATTCGGGATCGACGGTGCCGGGTACGACTTCTACGAGGCGCACTGGATACCGCTGTACAAAGCGCGGGGGCTTCACTGGCACGACCCGGCGACCGAGAAGGAGGGCGCGGCGTGAAGGTGGAATATGCGGCGGAGTATGCGGCCGAGCTGGAGAAGCTGAACAAAGAACGCGAGGAGCTCGGCGGAAGACTGAAGGAGATCAAGAAGCGGCATGACTACCTCGTTTCGTACTTTCGAGTGCAGAAGAACCGCGGGAAGATCACCGAAGAGGAGTTTATGAAGCTCCGAGGTAAACGGCGGATCGCTGATCGCGGCTGTGTCACGCCGGAAGCCGGCTGCGAGTTCTGTCGGCGGAAGTGGGACCCGCAGGGCCTTCGATTTGATAACTGCACGGAGGTCGCGAGAGGCGGCTGGGTTGGCCTGTATTACGGCGTGGACGAGTTCGATAAGCCGTATTTATTCGCCGAGGCGGACGATGATACGGATCCCTATTACCCTAAGTTCTGCCCGGAGTGCGGCCGGGATCTGAGAGATGGACAGGGTTGAGCTCAGTCACGACGATGCTCGTCGGTTGCTGGCATGGAGGGATGAACACGTTGACGAGGTTCATTCCCTCCCGGCGCCTCTGAAAGCGGTCAAGATCGTTTTCGTGGAGTCAGGCTTCGAGATCACTGGCGTCAGAGAAGGAGACGTCCTGAAGCTCCATATAGGCAGGAACGGGCGGAAGATCGGGAACGTGGTATTCGAGGCTAGACAGCATGACGGGAAAATGACGCTGAAGAAGAACAAGGACAACGTGCACCACGATCACATTGAGTCGGCGTTGACGGTGTACTGTTCGCTGATGGCGCTCATGGTCTATGGCGAGCGCCCGGTAACGTCTGCGCCGGACGCCCCGAACCACAAAGCGCCAGAGACCAGTAAACGACCCGCCACGCAACGCAAGCGGCGGACTACTTACATACTTCAGACGCGAAACGGAAAGCTCCTGGCCTCGCCACGGGGATCACACGCCAGTCCAAGCGGCATATTCACCGTACGAGGGCATTACAGGCACTACAAATCTGGCAAGGTCGTCTGGATCGCTGAGTACCAGAAGGGTACGAAGAAGAAACGGCGGAAGACCTACAAGATGGGAGGCATAGACAGCGATGAACGAAAAGCAGGAGCAGATGTGGGATCTGCTTTGCGATCTGGAAGCGGAGACCGTTTTAAATCTGCTGACTGACTGGCACGGGCTCCAGCTCCTCGATGATGGGTTTTACGATCACCTGATAAACGAGGGCTACATCGACGAGCCCGAGCCGGAGATCGAGGAGGAATACGACGAGGAAGAGTTCGAGGATTTCTGCGCGAAATATACCGCGTGCAAAGGGTGTCCTTTTGAAGTCGTTTATAGAGGCGAGTGCGAGGATCTTTTTGCAGAGAAGCAGAGAGAAAAGGTCGCGGAGGTGGAGTTATGATCTGCCCCGTGTGCGGAGGAAAGCTCAGACCCAACAAGGGTTGGGCCGCGAAGTTCTACGACGGGTATTGCAATTCGTGTGATATGCCAGTCGAAGATGGCGAGCCGGAAGAGAGTGAGGTGAAGGAGTAATGGGCTATAAGAGCGTGGTGACTTGCGATTGCTGCAAGCTGAGGAAGATCGAGTGGGATCGGACGATGGCCTATACCAGCGCCAGGGAGTTCGCCCGGAGCCGAGGATGGAAGGTTGGAAAAACCATCGGCTGGGTCTGCCCGATCTGCGTGAGGGAAGGAAAGGTGCTGTATGAGTGACTGCTGGAAAGACGATCTGCTGATCGAGGTCATGGACTGTGGGTACGGAGACCTGAGCGTCCTCGACGACGTGAAGTACGATATGAGCGAGATACTTGAGATGTGCCACGATTGGTACGGGAACTACAACCTGAACAACGTCATGCGCGTGGTCTTCCAGAAGGGGATCGACGACATCGCGGACGCCTTGAGCGAGCGCCTGCACGAGCTCGCTGTGATCGCATATGACGAGTTGTCCGATGAAGAGCGCGAGGAGGTCAGTGATCTCCTGAGACTAGAGCCGGACGAGGACATCGAGAGCTTCCACAACTATCTGGACACGAGCGTCTGGTTTGCGGCTCATGGCGAGATCTACGAAAAGTATCTGCCGGAGGCCTTGCATGATTTCGCCATGAACACGGGCTACGACATATCGAACTGAGGAGGTGAGCCGTGTGAAGTTTCTGCTGAAGATCCTGCTGTTCCCGGTGACGCTGCCGGTGATGATCCTGAAGGCCGCGTTCAGCGGCAAGTAATACGAGAGGAGTAAGTATATGAAACCGATCCTGTACAACACGGAAATGGTCCGGGCGATCCTGGCCGGCAGAAAAACGCAGACCCGGCGGCTTATCAAAGCGGGAGATCATGCCATTCTGCACGGCGGTACGTTCCTTGGCTCCCCTGATGGTCCGAAGTATGGAGTGGAGCTCGATAACCACGGCGTCATCGTGGCGCCATATCAGAAGGGCGATGTCCTCTACGTCCGGGAGACATGGATGGAATATGCCGGGAAGGGTGACTACATCTATTTTGCTGATATGGATGATATAGATCTGGCTTCGCTCAAACATGCAGGTTTTCGCTGGCACCCCTCCATTCACATGCCTAAGGCAGCTGCAAGAATTTTCCTGCGGGTGACAGACGTGCGGGCGGAGCGGTTGCAGGAGATCACGGCGGAGGGGGCGCGGTCGGAGGGTATCCGGTGCTATAACGTCGGCATGGGAGAAGTCGCGTATTCAGCGGCACAAAGCTACGAGGACGCTGGAAATGTCTTCTTTGAAGATCCAGTCGGGGCGTTTGCAACGCTTTGGGTGAACACCATCAAGATTGCCGATTTACCGCGCTACGGCTGGGCCGCCAATCCCTGGGTGGGGGTGATCTGCTTCGAGCGGTGCGAGAAGCCGGGAGGGTAATGATGAGGACAGAAGTGTTGACACCAGCGGCGAAAACCGTTGAGCCGAGCGCGGCGGCGAAGCTGCGGTGGACGTTCGCGCAGATCCTGAAGGAAGATCTGGCGGACAGGAACATGAAGCAAATGGATCTCGCGAGAGCCGCCGGCTTCGAGCCGGCTCAGCTCTGTTACTGGACGGGCGGCGTGAGGCTGCCGTCCATCGAGAACCTCTGCCGGATCGCCGATGTGCTCGGCGTGACCGTAGATCATCTACTCGGAAGGGGGGCTCCGCATGAATAATCCGTGCATGAAGTGTCGGCGGAAGCCTGACTGCCCGGAGGTCTGCTATCCGAAGAAGGACTACATCCGGGGTCTGAAACGGCTGAGGGCGAAAGATCTTGGCCGCGGCGGAGCGAGCCGGACGACGGTCTGGAGGAAGGGGGCTTCGGCAAATGAATGATAGCGCGAAGTGCTGCGAGAACTGCGGCAATCTGTACTGCCAGTACATGATGGTTGCTGTGCTGTACGACGAATGCCTCGAAAGCGGCTACGAAAAGCATTGGATGCCGAGGGAGGCGATGGCCGATGGCTGACTTCGTGATTGTTTCGGACCGGCCGCCGGAAGAGTACGAGGAGTTCATCTACGAAGAAGTCTCGATGCTTTCCGAGTACGACATACGAAGCGTGGCGCTGGTGGCCGTTCTGGAGGACAACAGGATCATCTGCGGCTACCACAACATGAGCGTGTTAGACAAGGAAATTGTGGCGTCTACCGTTCGGGACGATGCCATGCTGGAAGTGGTGAGAGCAAACCTGAAAAGGCTGCTCGATCAGATGGAGGAGGAAGACGATGGAGAGGATGACTGAGTGGCGCGGGGGTCATGGCGCAGGGCTCCCCGGAAAAGACTGCTACACCAGACTGGCCGAGTATGAAGACAGCGGCCTGACGCCGGAGGAGTGCGCTGCCTTTGCGAAATTCCAGGCTGATTATGACAGCGCGAAGGACGACATCGACATCGTGCGGATCATCGAGATACTGACCGCCGATGCCGAGGGCCGCTTGATCGTCCTGCCGTGCAAGGTGGGGGATACGGTGTATTACATCACGGGCTACGGGATCTATAAAGCGAAAGCTATCACATTCAGGTTCAACAAATCCGGCATCAGGGTCTATTGCGAAAGGAAATACATGGGTGTAATCGGTTTTGAAGGCATCTACGGCAAAACCGTCTTTCTGTCCCGCGAGGAAGCGGAGGCGGCGCTGGAGGCGATGGCCCATGACTGAGCTGGACAAGCTGGAGGCGGCTCTGAAAGAGCGGAAGATCAAGTACGTCCGCGAGGACTGCGAGCAGGAGATCGACGAAAAGGGTCGGATCGCCAGCATGGACTGGCACCAGATCATCGTCTTCGGAAAGAACGGGCAGCGGTCATGGGATGCTGTGTGCCACACCGGGTCATACGGCTACAAGCAGGGACTGCTGGAGGTCATGGGCCAGCCGGTCGTCCGCAAGAGGGACGGCGATAGCGTGGCCGGCTACCTCACGGCAGAGGAGGTAATCCGTAGGATGGAGGGACAAGTATGAAGATGCCAGATCCTCCAAACCCGTTCATCCGAAAAGGTGAGCTGAAGGACAAGAAGATCGCTGACGCGCTCCGTAAGGCCGCCGGTGACTACGAGAACGGTGAGATCATCGAGGTGATGGATGTCCTTTATGACATCCTCGACGCAATGACTGAGTTCTGCGAAAGAGAGGAACGACTGAATGGCGACGTGTAAATCATGCGGTGCTCCAATTGTGTGGGTGAAGACGCCGGCGGGCAAATGGCTCCCGTGCGACGAGGGGCTGCTTGCCTATAAGCAGGACGACGAGGCCGGAGGGGACACGGTTGTGACCGACGACGGCGAGGTCATCCGCTGCCATCTGCATTTCGACGGCTTTGCCACTGGCATGGCGCGGATGCCGCATTGGGCGACATGTTCTGAGCCGGACCGGTTTCGGAGGAGGGCCGGCTATGGATCTTAAGGTATGTCCGCTTTGTCTCGGCGGAGGCATTCGGTGTAAGTGCCTCAAAGAAAGGTGCGCGTGGTGGCTTCCGTTCGCAAACGACTGCGCCGTTCCAACGATTGCCGGTATTCTGGCGGATAGCACGATATGCCAGAACACCTTTGAGGAGCAGCGGGAGGAGGAAGATGACGATGGCTGAATGGGTCAAAAACCCGCAATACCACGGGGATGACACAAGTTGTTTTGTAGATCCCGGTTGGTGTTGTTCTGAATGCGGAACGAGAGCACCAACAATCCCGTATTGTGGCATGTATAATCTCGTTGACATCTGCCCGCATTGTGGCGAAAAGATGGAATATGGGGGTGACGGGGATGGCTGACACCTGCATCTGCTGCGGCGCGGTGATCCCGGAGGGGCGGCAGACCTGTCCGGCCTGCTCGCGGGCCGCGTATGATCCGGCGGAGTTTTTCAGCGCGGAGCGAGTCGTGACGAATGAAGACTGCGTACGCAATATGAGCACAGACGACCTTGTTGACCTTCTGATCGGAGACGGAGAGGGTTGTTGCCCGCCGGAGGACTATCAAAGGCGGAAAGCAATGTGCAAGCGGTTTGTCGGGAGATCCTGCCGCGACTGCTGGATGGACTGGCTCAAGAGTCCGGCGGAGGTGCGGTATGGCAAATAGACATCTGCTGGCGGCATCCAGAGCCGACGAGTTCAAGGCGTGGCTCGCAGAGAACGGCTGGGTCATTGAGGCACCGAAAGATTACTACGAGGTAATAAGGGCGCGGCGCGGCAAACGGGTACTGATCGTATATCGGCGGCTGGAAAAGGGCCAACATCTCACGATCCACGATAAAGACGCCGGAGTCGTGCGAGCGTTCCTGAAGGACAAGAGGAGACGCAGAAAGGAGGAAGACGAAAATGCTGGTTAAGGGGAAAAGTGGCGCGGTAATCAATATGGATCACGTCACACTTGTTCAGGCGAGAGAGCTTGACGAGGAGGAATGGCTGGTGCTTGCCTATACGGTGGCCGGCCCGAGTGATGAAATCGGCCTTGGTGTGTATAGAACCGAGGAGGAGAGTGTCGATGTAATCGATGCGATATTCAATGCGTGGGCGGCTGGAGTCAGTGTTTTTGAAATGCCTGATACGGAGGCTGTGTGATGGCAAAGCAGCGACGTAAGAAGGTCGATCCGCGGTGCGTCCCGGTCAGCAAACGCGATGTCCTGAAGGCAAAGAAGGAGGCCACGGACGACGCGATCACCTATGCGTGGGCGATCCTGTTCACGGTCATGCGGGACAAGTTCGGCTGGGGGCCTGTTCGCCTCAACCGCCTGTGGGACGAGGTGAACAATCTGTCCGGCTCCATCATCCAGGGGTATGTGAAGATCCCGGATCTCGTGAGAACGCTGGACGAGGAGGCTGGGATCAAGCTGGTGAACACCCTCAAGAAGTAGAAGCGAATACAGTGCGGCCGCGGGTTTGACATCAGCCCGCGGCCGTGGTATTTTAAGGTGCGAGAGAAGAAATCAGACGAAGTAAATCACTTCTCCCGTGAGTATGGGGGACGCGATGTTTATCCAGTGATTCGATAAGGATACTGTTTTATGTTTGAACGATTGAAACAAGACGAGGGCCGCGCGCGGCGCGGTGTACTCACCACGCCCCACGGCACAGCCCAGACGCCGGCGTTCATGAACGTCGGCACCGTCGCGGCGATCAAGGGCGCCGTCTCCGCGGAGGACCTCGAGGGCATCGGCTGCCAGATCGAGCTGTCGAACACCTACCATCTCCACGTCCGCCCGGGGGACGAACTCATCAAGAAGCTGGGCGGCCTGCATAAGTTCATGACCTGGGACGGCCCGATCCTCACGGACAGCGGCGGTTTCCAGATCTTCTCCCTGGCGGGCCTGCGGAAGATCACGGAGGAGGGCGTCTCCTTC
>CAJOIC010000002.1:0-83022 GCA_905234625.1 uncultured Oscillospiraceae bacterium
AAGCTCAAACTGCGCCTCCGGTGCGAAAACGGGGTAAAATGCCCCCTGTCCCTGCGCCGGCGCATCAAAAAAGCGGCAAAGGCCGTGCTGGACGCGGAGGAGATCGCCGAGCCCTGCGAGCTGTCCGTACTGCTGACGGACGACGACGGTATCCACGTCCTCAACAAAGAATTCCGGGATGTGGACAGGCCCACGGATGTGCTGAGCTTTCCCATGGGGGACACCGATCCCCGTTCGGGACGGCTGCTCCTGGGGGACATGGTGCTGAACACGGACCGGGCCGCCGCCCAGGGGATGGAGTTCGGCCACGGCCCGGAGCACGAGATCAGCTATCTCACCGTCCACAGCGTCCTGCATCTTCTGGGCTACGACCATGTGGACGAGGGCGAGATGAAGCGGGCCATGCGCGCCCGGGAGAAGGTCATCATGGCCGTTCTGGAACCGAACGGCATCAAAACAGAGGATTGAACGAATGATAACGAAAACCGCTATGATCACCATCGCGGGACGGCCGAATGTCGGCAAGTCCACGCTCACAAACGCCCTGGTGGGGGAGAAGATCACCATTGTTTCCCCCAAGCCCCAGACGACCCGCCGCCGTATCCTGGCGGTGACCAGCCGGGGGGACACGCAGTTCGTCTTTGCCGATACGCCGGGCTTCCACCGCGCCCGCACGAAGCTGGGGGACTATATGGATAACGTGGTCCGTCAGAGCGTGGCGGACGTGGACGCCGTGGCGCTTCTGGTGGAGCCGGTGGCCTCCATCGGTCCCCAGGAGAGGGCCCTTATCGACAGACTCCGGGAAAATGCCATGCCCGCTGTCCTGGTGGTCAACAAAGCCGATACGGTTACGGACAAGCGGGAGCTCCTGCCTGTGATGGCGCTGTACAGCGAGGCGTATGATTTTGCGGACATCGTCCCTATCTCCGCCAAGACCGGCGAGGGGGTGGAGGAGCTTCTGGAGGTGCTGGGGAAGTTCGCCATGGAGGGGCCGCAGCTCTTCCCGGACGACATCGTCTCCGACCAGCCGGAAAAACAGATCTGCGCGGAGATCGTCCGGGAGAAGCTGCTCCTGACCCTGGATAAGGAGATCCCCCACGGCACCGCCGTCGTCGTCACCAAATTCTCCCAGCGGGAGGACGACGACATCATCGATATGGATGTTACCATTTACTGCGAGAAGCAGTCCCACAAGGGCATCATCATCGGAAAGCACGGCGCCATGCTAAAGCGCATCGGAGAGCTGTCCCGGCGGGATATCGAGGCCTTCATGGGCCAGAAGGTGTTCCTGCAGACCTGGGTGAAGGTCAAGGAGAACTGGCGAGACAGCGACGCGCTTCTGAGAAATTTTGGTTTCACCGATGAATGATGCTTCGTATTCGCTTTGAGGCGCGTGGGATTCCCACGTATGCGCCCGGTAACGAAAACTGGAGCATATTGGCAGCGGTTCAAAGCATCAAATACCCCCCGCAGAGACAAACTACGATCGCGGGGTGGTTATTTGAAAGAGATCAGTTCCGATCTTCTTTGGCAGTTGTTTTTGGAAACGGGCGATCCCCTGTGCTGGATGCTGCTCCGGCGCGGGCGGGAGGATCCCCGTCACGATGGGAAGGGCAATAGAACACCCTTCCGCCGGTGAGGGCGGTACATAGATGTTTGCTGGAACAAGGGGCCTCGTCCTGCGGGAGGTCCGATATAAAGAGGCGGACCTGATCCTTACGGTGCTGACGGAGGATCGGGGAAAGCTGACTGTCAAGGCCAGGGGCGCTCTCCGGAAGGGCAGCCGTCTCGGCGCCGCCAGTCAGGCGCTGTGCTGGTCGGAGTTCACCCTCTTCGGCAACAGAGGCCGCTGGACGGCGGACGAGGGCTCCACCCTGGAGCAGTTTCTGGGACTCCGGGAGGATATCGCGCTGCTGGCTCTGGGAGCGTATTTCGCGGATCTTCTCGATACGGTCTGCGCCGAGGAGATGCCGGACGCGCCGGCGCTGCAGCTGGGGCTGAACGCTTTGTACGCTCTGAGCCGGGGGCTGTATGCCCCGGAGCATGTGAAGAGCGTGTTCGAGCTTCGGCTCATGTGCCTTGAGGGTTTTCGCCCGGAGGTGGACGTCTGCGGCGTGTGCGGGCGGGCGGACCTTATCGATCCCATGTTCGCGCCGGAGGACGGCATGGTCCATTGCCGGGACTGCGGCGGACTGTCAGCGGGGGCGTCGATCTCTCTGGACGCCGAGACTCTCGCGGCCATGCGGCACATCGTGAACGCCCCGGCGAAGAAGGAGTTTTCCTTCGTTATCCCGGAAGCCTCTGAGGAGCGGCTGGCCAGGGTGTGCGAGACCTATGTCCGCCGTCAGCTTGACCGGAGTTTTTATTCTCTCGACTACTATAAAAGCGTGAAATGATATGGAATTACAGGAACTTTACGAAAAATCCCTGAGGACGATCGAGCTGCCCTCTGTGCTGGAGCTTCTGGCGGCCAAGGCCGCCTCCGACGGCGCGAAGGAAGCGGCGCTGGCCCTGCGTCCCTCCGCAGATCCCCGGCAGGTGAAGGAGCGCCTCGCGGAGACCTCCGACGCCAAGCTTATGGTGGAGGTGAAGGGAAGCCCCTCCTTCTCCGGCCTGAAGGACGTGCGCTCGTCCCTTGCGCGGGCGGACCTGGGAGGCATGCTGAACACCAGGGAGCTCCTGGACATCGCCGGGGTGCTGTTCTGCGCGCGGTCACTTTCGAGCTATGCTGCGGGCCGGGGGGAGAGCGGAAGCCTGAAGCGCCTGTTCGTGTCTCTCATGCCGAACCGCTTCCTGGAGGAGAAGATCACCACCTCCATCACCGGAGAGGAAGAGATCGCGGACGGCGCCAGCCCTGAGCTCGCGGATATCCGCCGGAAAATGCGCGCGGCCACGGCCCGCGTCCGGGACAGCCTCCAGAAGATCATCACATCGCCCTCTTACGCCAAGGTCCTCCAGGAGGCTATCATTACCCAGCGCGGCGGCCGGTATGTGGTCCCTGTCCGGGCGGAGAAAAAGGGCGAGCTGCCCGGTCTTGTCCATGACGTCAGCGGCAGCGGGTCGACGTTGTTCGTGGAGCCCATGAGCGTGGTGAAGGCCAACAACGAGCTCCGGGAGTTGGGAGCGAAGGAAAAGGCGGAGATCGAGCGCATCCTCATGGAGCTGTCCGCCGAGTGCGCCGCGAACCGCGGGAACATCGACCTGGACTATACGGTGCTGACGGCCCTGGACCTTATCTTTGCCAAGGCGGAGCTGAGCTATCAGATGAACGGTGGCGAGCCGCTCCTGACGGAAGATGAGATCATCCTGAAAAAGGCCCGGCACCCGCTCCTGCCGAAGAGCACCGCCGTGCCCATCGACCTGACCCTGGGCGGCGCGGAGCACGACACCATCGTCGTTACCGGACCCAATACAGGCGGCAAGACCGTGACCCTCAAGACCCTGGGCCTCATGTGCGCCATGGCGGGCTGCGGCCTGCATATCCCCGCGGGGGACGGCAGCGCTGTACCGGTGCTGGAGTCGATCCTGGCGGACATCGGAGATGAGCAGTCCATCGAGCAGAGCCTCTCCACCTTCTCCAGCCATATGGTGAACATGGTGGAGATCCTGAAAAACTGCGGACCGGGCAGCCTTGTCCTGCTGGACGAGGTGGGCGCGGGCACGGATCCCACCGAGGGCGCGGCCCTGGCCATCGCCATCATCGAATACGCCCGTCAGGCAGGCGCTCTCATGGCGGCCACCACCCACTACGCGGAGCTGAAGATCTATGCCACCAACACCCCGGGCGTTGTGAACGCCTCCTGCGAGTTCGATGTGGAGACCCTGCGGCCCACCTATCGGCTCCTGGTGGGTATCCCGGGAAAGTCCAACGCCTTTGCCATATCCGCCCGGCTGGGCCTGCCGGAGACCGTCATCGACGATGCCAGACGGCGCCTCACCGCGGAGACCTCCACCTTCGAGAAGACCATCGAGAGGCTGGAGCAGCAGCGGGTCGCCATGGAGCGGCAGACCGAGGCCCAGGAGCGTCTGAAGCGCGCCGCGGAGGAGGACGCGAAGCGGGCCGAGCAGATGCGCCGGGAGCTGGAGGTCCGCCTGGAAAAGGCGGAGCTCAAGGCCAAACGTGACGCGGAGCGCATCATCGCCGAGGCCAGAGCAGCCGCGGACGAGGCCTTCCGGGAGATCGACCGCCAGCGTGCGCTGGACAACGACAGCGCCAACGTCCACGAGATCAACGAGGCCCGGGCGGAGCTGCGCCGGAAGCTGAATCTGGCGGAGGACAAGGTCCGGGAGCGGGAGGAAGTCTATACGCCTGCGGAGAAGCCCTCCCGGCCCATCGCTGCGGGGGATACGGTGGAGCTTCTGGCCAGCGGCGTCAAGGCGGATGTCATCAAGGTGAACGACAACGGGACCCTGTCCCTCCAGGCGGGGATCATGAAGGTGACCGCCTCGCCGGAGGAGGTGCGCCTCATAGAGAACGCGCCGAAGAAAAAACAGAGCGTGTCCGCAGCGGCGGGGGCGTCCCTGCGGGCGGCGTCCTGTCCGCCCGAGCTGGACATACGGGGCATGATGGCGGACGAGGCGGATCTGGTGGTGGAGCGGTATATCGACAATGCCTACCGCGCCAGACTCAAATCCGTCCGGATCATCCACGGCAAGGGTACGGGAGCCCTCCGGGCGGCGGTGCAGCAGATGCTCAGGCGCAACCGTCTGGTCAAGAGCTTCCGTCTGGGACGCTACGGTGAGGGTGAAAACGGCGTGACCGTGGTTGAATTGAAATAAAACCCTCCTGAAATCGCCCGGTTGTATGTGCATTCCTCCAAAACGTGCAAATAGGGTTTGCGAAGTCGGATGAATTTTGGTAATATAGGGCCAGAATGATATGTGTAAAGGAATGGTGTGCACATGATTACTCGTGAAGTTACCATCAATAACCAGGTCGGCCTCCACGCCCGGCCCGCGACCTTCTTTATCCAGAAGGCCAACGAATTCAAGTCTGTCATCTGGGTTGAGAAGGATGATCGCCGCGTCAATGCGAAGAGCCTTCTGGGCGTTCTGTCCCTGGGCATCGTGAAGGGTACGACCATCACCATCATCGCCGACGGTACGGATGAAGAGCAGGCCGTCGAGACCCTCGCTGACCTCATCGACCGGGAGTTCGCGGAATAATCGACTAACAACAGATGGAAGGGTGTGCCGCATCAGCACACCCTCCTTCTGTATCTATGAAACATGGACAAGATCGCAGAGCTCAGGGAAAAAGCGAATAAGCTGCCGCTGCTGCCGGGCGTCTATATCATGAAGGACGCCGCGGGGGAGGTCATCTACGTCGGCAAAGCCAAGGCGCTGAAAAACCGCGTCACCAGCTATTTCCGCGGAGATCATCTTCCCAAGGTGGCGGCCATGGTGAGCCATGTGGACGATTTCGACGTCATCGTGGCGGCCACGGAGTTCGAGGCGCTGGTGCTGGAAAACAGCCTTATCAAGCGCCATATGCCCCACTACAACATTCTCCTCAGGGACGATAAGACATATCCCTTCCTGCGGCTGGACGAGAGGGAGGAGTACCCCGTCTTCACCATCGTGAACAGAGTGAAGGACGACGGTGCCCGGTATTTCGGGCCCTACGGGGGCCGGGGCGTTTCGAAAAGTATCCTGGAGACCCTGGCGAAAGCCCTGAAGCTGCCTGACTGCGGGCGTCGGTTCCCCCGGGACATCGGGAAGGACCGGCCCTGCCTCAACCTCCATATGAACACCTGTGACGGCTGGTGCCGGGGCGAGCCGGACGCGGAGGAATACCGCCGCCGGATCGGGCAGGCGGAGCAGATCCTCTCCGGGGACTCCAAGGCCCTTCTGGCGGGCCTGGAGCGGGAGATGACCGAGGCGGCGGAGGAGCTCCGATTCGAGAAGGCCGCCCAGCTCCGGGATCGGATCAGGGCCGTTCAGGAGGTATCGAACCGGCAGAACGTCATCAAGGCCGCCCGGGCGGACACCGACGCCATCGGCTTCCACCGCGGCGCGCGGACGGCGTTCGTGGCGCTGCACTATACCGACGGCGACCTGACTGGCAAGGATTTCGAGCTGATGCCGGAACCCCTGGAGGAGGATGCCCAGGCTGTGTCCAGCCTCGTGCGGCAGTACTACGTCCGTCGCGGCGCCTGGCCAAAGCTGGTGCTGCTGCCCTGCGAGATCGAGGACGCGGAGGCTCTGGCGCGGCTCCTGACGGAGATGGCGGGCCATAAGGTGGAGCTGTCCGTCCCCCGGCGGGGTACGCGGAGGGAGTTCGGCGAGGCCGCCATGCGAAATGCCCGTGAGGAGAGCCTCCGGGCCGAGACTGAGTATGAGCGCCGCTCCAAGACCCTGGAGTGGCTGCGGAAGATGCTGGTCATGGAGGGACCGCTGCGCCGCATCGAGGCGTACGATATATCCAACACCGGGAACTTCGGCATCGTTGCCTCTATGACGGTGTTCGAGGAGGGCAAGCCCGCCAAAAAGAAATACCGCAAGTTCCGCATGAAGACTGTGGAGGGGCAGGACGATTTTGCCAGCATGTATGAGGCTGTTTCCCGCCGCGCCCAGCGGTTTCTGGACGGAGACGAGAAATTCATGCCCCTGCCGGACGCGTTTTTCATCGACGGCGGTCCCGGACAGGTGGCCGCGGCGGAGGACGCCCTGGCGGCGAAAGGCCTGGGGAACGTCCCCGTCTTCGGCATGGTAAAAGACGACCGGCACCACACCCGGGCCCTGACCACCCGGGACGGATGTGAGATCGGCATCCAGGCCAATCCCGCCGTGTTCGCCCTGGTGGGGAACATCCAGGAGGAGACCCACAACTTCGCTATCGCGTATCACAAGAAGCTGCGGCAGAAGACCATAGCCTCCGGCCTGGAGGAGATCCCCGGGGTGGGGGAGAAGCGCCGCAGGGCCCTGCTGCGCGCATTCAAGAGCATGAAGCGCATTCGGGAGGCTACGGTGGAGGAGCTGAGCGCCGTTATCCCACAGAATGCCGCCAAAGCCGTATATGAACACTGCCATCGTGGGGAGGAGGACTCTCCTGATGGGGAGGAGACGTTATGAGAGTCATCACGGGATCGGCCAGAGGCCGCAAGCTTTATGAACCCAAGGACCAGTCCGTCCGGCCCACCACGGACATGGTGAAGGAGGCCATCTTCAGCATCCTTCAGTTCGACGTGCCCGGTCGGCGGGTGCTGGATCTTTTTGCCGGGACGGGCCAGCTGGGCATCGAAGCCCTCAGCCGAGGCGCACGGGAATGCGTCTTCGTGGATAACAGTGCTGCATCTCTGGCGCTGGTGCGGAAAAACCTCGACATCTGCGGCTTTCAGGGTACTGTCGTCCGGTCGGATGCCGCGAGCTTTCTGAAACGCTGCGGGAAGTTCGATCTTGTGCTCATGGACCCCCCGTATCATGCGGGACTGTACGCCGATACCCTGGACGCGCTATTTTCGTTTGACATATTAAATGAAGGTGGTATAATACTTGTCGAAAGTATGCGAGGCGAGTCGATGCCGGAGCCGGTACCGCCTTATACGAAGGGCAAGACCTATTCCTACGGCAAGATATCTCTCACGTTGTACGCGAGGTAATTCGTTATGACGACTGCGATCATCCCCGGCAGCTTCGACCCCATCACGCTCGGCCACCTGAACATCATCCGCCGGGCGGCGCAGATCTTTGACCATGTGGTGGTCTGCGTCATGAAAAACAGCGCCAAGACCTACATGTTCAATACCGCCGAGCGGGTAGAGCTCGTTCGGAAGGTCGTCGCCCGCTTCCCGAACGTGGAGGTGGACACCACGGACCTGCTTCTGGCGGAATACGCCAAGCAGCACGAGGGCGCCGTCATCGTAAAGGGCCTTCGAGCCGTGTCGGATTTCGACTATGAGTTCCAGATCGCCCTCATCAACAAAAAAATGAACCCGGAGCTGGATACGCTCTTCCTGACATCCAGCGAAAAGTATACCTTCCTCAGCTCTACCGTCGTCAAGGAGATGGCGGCCTACGGAGCGGATCTCTCGGAGTTTGCCCCCGCGGAGATCATCAACGACATCATAGAGAAAACAAATAACAGGAGGCAGACGCAATGAACGAGAATGAAGGGATCCTTGAGCTGGTGGAAATGCTCTACAACATGATCTCCGAGGCCTGGGGCGTGCCCCTTGGAAACGACAAGTGCCTGGTGGATCGTGACAAAGCCCTGGACCTGATCGAGGAGATCAAGAACCAGCTTCCGGCGGAGATCGCCGAGGCCCGGCGTCTCGTCTCCCGCCGGGACGAATTCATCCAGAGCGCCAAGCGCGAGGGTGAGTCCATCCGCAAGATGGCCGAGGAACGCGCCCGCAAGCTGGTGGACGAGCAGGAGATCGTCCGTGCGGCCCGCGCCCGCGCCGAGGAGACTGTGGCTTCCGCGGAGAACAAATCCCGGGAGATCCACCGCGCCATGAACGAATACGTGGACGAGACTCTTCGTTCCGCGGAGGAGACCGTGGCGCAGTCCCTGGATATCATCCGCCAGTCCCGCTCCCGCTACCGCAATGCCGCCGCCGGCTATAATCAGGGCGGCGCCTCCCGCGAGGAAAACTAACCCCGCGTCCCATATAGCTTGCCCAACCGGGCGAGGTACGGTTTTTCCGTACCTCGCCCGGTCTTTTTTTATGCCGAACTAGATGTTGTGGTCGGTTACGAAAGTTACAACAAAAGGAAAAAATTTACAGGTGAAAAAGCTGAAAAAAATGGTTTCTGCCTATTGCATTTTCTTTGAACGCCCCCTATAATGAATCCATGAGTGGGGGAAAGTGGTGTAAAGTGCATCAAATTCCCACAAAGTGGGGCGGAGGTGAAGCCGGATGACAGGTGAATATCAGCATTCCCTGGACGCGAAGGGGCGTCTGTTCATCCCGGCGCGCCTGCGGGAGGAGCTCGGTACGGAGTTCTATGTCACCATCTCCGCCGACACCTGCCTGTGTGCTTACAGCGCGGAGAACTGGCAGAAGTTTTCTGACAAGATCGGCGCCATGCCCTACAAGGACCAGCGGAAGATGCGCGCACTGCACGCCTTTGCCGCCAAGTGCGAGCTGGACGCCCAGGGGAGGATCCTGCTGCCGCAGACCCTCCGGGAGTTCGCCAAGCTCGAAAAAAGCGTTACCGTCCTCGGCGCCAACAACCACGCCGAGTTTTGGAATAGTGATCTCTGGGCGGATATCCGCGATACGGAGATGTCGCCTGAGAACATCGCCGCTCTCATGCAGGAGCTCGACTTCTGATGGAGCATATCAGCGTACTTCTTCCGGAGTGCGTCCGGTATCTGGATATAAAGCCCGACGGCGTCTATGTGGACGGCACCCTGGGCCTGGGCGGGCATTCGGAGGCCATCGCCTCGAAGCTCACCACCGGACGGCTCATTTCCATCGACCGGGACGACCGGGCCCTGGCCTTTGCCCGGAAGCGCCTGGAGTCCTTTGGGGACCGGGTGACCTTCCTCAAGGGGAACTTCGGCGACCTGGGAGCGCTCCTTGACAGCGCCGGAGTGGACAAGGCCGACGGCATGATGTTCGATCTCGGCGTTTCGTCGCCCCAGCTGGACAACGCGGAGCGGGGCTTTTCTTACAGCCAGGACGCACCGCTCGATATGCGGATGGACGAGTCCGAGTCTCTGACGGCGGCGGACATCCTGAACACCTGGAGCGAGGCGGAGCTGCGGAGCGTCTTCTGGCGTTACGGCGAGGAACGCTACGCCGGACGCATCGCCGCCGCCATCGCGGCCCGCAGGGAGGAGGCTCCGATCCGGACCACAGGCGAGCTGGTGGATATCATCCGAAGGACGATGCCTGCCGCGGCGCTGCGGGAAAAGCAGCATCCGGCGAAGCGGTGCTTCCAGGCGCTGCGCATCGCCGTGAACGACGAGCTGGGCTCTCTGGAACGGATGCTGGCCCAGGCTCCTGACCGCCTGACGGTGGGCGGGCGGCTTCTGGTCATCAGCTTTCATTCTCTGGAGGACCGCCTGGTGAAGGAAGCTATCCGCAGCCGGGAGAACGGCTGCACCTGCCCCAAGGATTTTCCGGTGTGTACCTGCGGCTTCGTCCAGACGCTTCGGAGCGTCACGCGAAAGCCCGTGGCGCCCACACCGAAAGAAATAGAGCGTAATCCCCGGGCGCGCAGCGCGCGTCTCAGGATCGCGGAGAGGGTATGAGAACATGAGCACCACGAAGAACTTCAAAAGCTATAACTTCGTCACCGGCGCCGTAGACGGTACCCTGGCCTACGACTTCAGCAGTCCCGCCTATTACCCCGAGGAGGAGGTCTACGAAGCGCCGCCGAGGAAGGCGGAGTCGCCCCGGGAGACTATTTGGGTCAAGGAGGACGTGCGGGAGAAGGTCCAGACCGTCGTCCGCGGCAAGCAGGGCTTTTCTCCGCTGGCGGTGATGGGGGTCCTCTGCGTCGTGGTGCTGTTCGTCATGACCCTTCTCGCCCAGATACAGCTGGTGAACATCTCGCGCACGGCGGTGGAGCTGGAGGCCCAGATCACGGAGCTCCAGGCCGAGCGGGACAAGCTCACCATCGAATATGAGACCATCTTCAACCTCAAGGATGTGGAGGAATACGCCGTGGGCGTCCTGGGTATGCAGGAGCCTCGGGATGATCAGATCTACTATCTGACGAACGTCTCCTCCGCGGACAAGGCCGTCGTGCTCTCCGGCAGCGGCACGAACATGTTCAGCCTCGGCCTGGAGGATCTCGCCGCGTCCGTCAAGGCATATTTCAGCTGATGGACGAAGTATACTGGATATTACAGGAGAAGTATGTTATACTTATGTAAACTCTTGCAGTGTCCGGTGTATCAAAGGAGATTTCCATGGCTATCAAGCGCAAACAAAAAAGCGGACCCGTTTCGCCCAATACCATGATGCTTCGCCGCACACTCTTCCTTATGGTGGTGTGCGGCATAGTTGCATTTTTACTGCTGGCTCTGCGGCTGTTCAGGATACAGATCATCGACCATGATTATTACGAGGCTCTGGCGGTGGATCAGCAGCTCCGGGAGACCACCGTGTCCGCCAAGCGCGGCACGATTTACGACCGTAACATGAACATCCTGGCCATGAGCGCCTCCGTCTCGAATATCTATCTCAGCCCGGCGGAGATGGTGATGTACGGGGAGGACCCGGCCCTCATCGCGGAGGGGCTCTCCCAGATCCTGGACATGGATTACAATGAGATCTATGAGAAATGTCAGAACCGGAATTCCTGGTATGTGACCGTTGCCAAAAAGGTGGACGATGAGATCGCCGAGCAGGTGCGCGCCTTCAAGGAGGCGGGCTACCAGACGTTGAATGATGATGGTAAGCCCGTCACCCGGGCGTTCCAGGGCGTAAAGATCGAGGAAGCCACCAAGCGTTACTATCCCTATTCGAGCCTTGCCAGCCATGTGATCGGCTTCGTGGGCGCGGACGATTACGGCCTGGCCGGCGTGGAGTATTATTACGACGACGTTCTCTCCGGCACGGACGGCCGCATCGTGCGGGCCACCACCGCCAACGGTACGGATATGCTGTTCACGGATTTTGAGGACTACTACGACGCCCAGGACGGCGAGAGCGTCGTCCTCACCATCGACGAGACGGTGCAGTATTACCTGGAGAAGCACCTGGAGCTGGCGGTGGAGAATTATGACCTGCAGAACGGCGCGGCAGGCATCGTCATGGACGTGAACACCGGCGCGATCCTGGGCATGGCCTCTCTGGGGAATTATGATCCCAACAACTACCTGGAGGTGGACGAGGAGACCCAGGAGCGCGCGGACGCCCTGGCGGAGATCGATCAGGAAACGGCGGACGCCGTCCTGGCGGAGGCGCGGAACGCCCAGTGGCGGAACAAGGCCCTCTCCGATACATATGAGCCCGGCTCCACGTTCAAGATCATCACCCTGGCCATGGGTCTGGAATCCGGCGCCATCACCATGGATTCCGCCTTCTTCTGCGGCGGCAGCATGATGGTCGCCGGTCGTACCGATCCCCTGAACTGCTGGAACACCGGCGGACACGGCTCCGAGACCCTGACCCAGGCCATCATGAACTCCTGCAACGTTGCCCTCGTCAACATCGGCCAGCAGGTGGGGGCGGAGCGGTTTTATGAGTATGCCCGGGCCTTCGGCCTGTTCGACAAGACTGGCGTGGACCTGCAGGGCGAGTCCAACAGTCTCTGGTGGGACGAGGATACTTTCTTCGACCCCTATAACCAATCCCAGCTGGCGGCGGCCTCCTTCGGCCAAACCTTCACCATCACACCGCTCCAGCTCATCACGGCGGTCAGCGCCGCGGTGAACGGCGGCAATCTCATGCAGCCCTATGTGGTCAGCGAGGTGCTGGACGGCGAGGGCAATACCGTCTCCCAGCGGGAGCCCACCGTCGTGCGGCAGGTGGTCAGCGAGGAGACCTCCGCCCATGTGTGCGAGATCCTGGAGCAGGTCGTGGGCAATTCCGCCGGTACAGGTAAGAACGCCTATGTGGCCGGTTATCGCATCGGCGGCAAGACCGGCACCTCCGAGGACGTGGTCTATGAGGCCCAGACCGGTACGAAGCGCTATATCGTCTCCTTCATCGGCATCGCGCCCATGGACGATCCACAAGTGGCGGTGCTGGTACTGCTGAAGGCCCCCGGCCCCAACGCCTCTACCTACGTCAGCGGCGGTCAGATGGCCGCGCCCACCGTGGGCAGCATCATGGCGGACATTCTGCCCGTTCTGGGCGTCCAGCCGGTGTACAGCGGCGACGAGGCCGCCATCGTGGACCGTGCCGTGCCCCGTGTCATCGGTCTTGACCTGGCGGATGCGGCCGCGGCGGTCACGGAGGCGGGCTTCACTTACCGCACCGTGGGCTCCGAGGGGACCGTCACGGCCCAGCTGCCCCGGTCCGGCTCCACCATCGCCGCCAACAGCGAGGTGATCCTGTACCTGGGCGACGAGGAGCCTCAGGAATCCACCGTCACTATGATGGACCTTACGGGCCTTGACTATGAATCCGCCCGCATCCGCATGGGCTGGGCCGGACTATATATCAACGGCGAAGGCGCCATGCTCAGCGGCTCCGCGTATGTCACACGGCAGAGCGTGCCTGCCGGAGAGCAGATCTCCGTGGGCAGCGTGGTGACCGTATCCCTGTCCGACTCCAGCAACCTCGGACGGTATTGATCCCAGGGAGGCACCCTATGAAACTTAAAGACATCATCCGGGATATCCCCGTGACGGCGTGCACCGCCGATCCAGATATGGAGATCGGGGATATCCGTTACGACTCCCGCGCGGTGCGGGAGGGAGACCTGTTCGTGGCTGTGGTGGGCTTTGCGTCCGACGGACACCGCTTCATCCCGGCGGCTGTGAAAAGCGGCGCAGCGGCGGTGCTCTGCCAGGAGGTACCGGACGGGATCGAGATCCCCTATATCCTCACGCCGGACAGCCGGAAGGCTCTGGCGCTGGCGTCGGCAGCGTTTTTTGGCTATCCAGCGAAGGACCTGACCATGATCGGCGTCACCGGCACCAACGGAAAGACAACCTCCACGACCCTCATAAAGCACATTCTGGAGGAGGCTAAGGGTGCGAAGGTGGGCCTCATCGGCACCATAGCCAATTATATCGGCGATACGGAGCTCCACGCGGAGCGGACCACGCCGGAGTCCTATGAGCTGCAGAAGCTCCTGCGGCGCATGGCGGACGAGGGCTGCGCATACGCTGTCATGGAGGTGTCCTCCCACGCGCTGGCCCTGGATCGGGTGGCGGGCATCCGCTTCGCCGCGGGAGTCTTTACGAATCTCACCCAGGACCACCTGGATTTCCACAAGACGATGAAGGACTATGCCGCGGCCAAGGCCCTGCTTTTTCAGGTGAGCGACGCCGCCGCTGTGAACACGGACGATCCATGGGTCCCCTTCATGACGGAGAAGATATCCTGCCCGGTGCTGGGCTTCGGAACGGCCGGCGGCGATCTGACCGCGCGGGACATCGAATACTCCGCAGCCGGCGTGCACTTCACGGCCTGCCTGGGCAGCCAGCAGGTCCCCGTGTCCCTGGGTATCCCGGGAAGGTTTTCCGTCAGCAACGCGTTGACGGCCCTGGCGGCGGTGACTCTGGTGGACGTGCCGCTGGAGGATGCCGCAAGAGCCCTGGGGACGGCCTCCGGGGTGAAGGGCAGGGTGGAGGTGGTCCCCACACCGAAGGACTTCACTATCGTCATCGATTACGCCCATACGCCGGACGCCCTTGAGAAGGTGCTCCAGGCCATGCGCGCCGTGACGGAGGGGCGGCTCGTGGCCCTCTTCGGCTGCGGCGGCGACCGGGACGGCACCAAGCGCCCCATCATGGGCCGCATCGCCGCGGAGAACGCCGACTTCACCGTCGTTACCAGCGACAATCCCCGCACGGAGGATCCGGAGGCCATCATCTCCGACATCCTGGCCGGGATCCCGGAGGACGCGCCGAAGGCGGTCATCCCGGACCGGCGGGAGGCCATTGCCTGGGTCATCGATCACCACGAGCCCGGGGATATCATCGTCCTGGCGGGGAAGGGGCATGAGACCTATCAGGAAGTAAACGGCGTCAAAAACCACATGGACGAGCGGGAGATCGTCGCGATGCATCTCGCCGAAGCGAGAGGAGAGGAACTATCATGATGACTATCCGACTGATCCTGGCGTTTGTCATAGCCTTCGTCGTAGCGGCGGTGGTGGGGAAGTTCTATGTCCCCTGGCTGCGCCGCATCAAGGCGGGGCAGGAGATCAAGGAGATCGGTCCCAACTGGCACAAATCCAAGGCCGGGACTCCCACCATGGGCGGCATCATCTTCATCGCGGCGGTGGCCGCGGCGGTGCTGACGGTGGGCTTCCGGAACATGGTCCACGGCGACCGCGGCGCGGTGGTGGTGCTGATGTTCTCCCTGTTTTTCGGCGCCATCGGCTTCCTGGACGATTTCGAAAAGCTCAAGAAAAAGCAGAACCTGGGCCTCTCCGCCAAGGCGAAGTTCATCCTGCAGCTGGCGGTATCCGTGGCTCTGCTGTATCTGCTGCGGCTGGACGGCTATCTGGAGCCGCATCTGTACGTCCCCTTCTGGAACGTGACGGTGGATATGCCGGAGTGGCTGTATTTCGTCCTGGCGGCCTTCATCATCGTCGGTACGGTGAACGCGGTGAACCTGACAGACGGTCTTGACGGTCTCGCCGCCAGCGTTACCATTCCGGTGATGGTGTGCTATACCGCCGTGACCTTCTGGTGGGGGAGCCGGTTTGAGTCTCTGGGCGTTTTCGCCGCGGGCCTGACCGGAGGTCTCTTCGGCTTTCTGCTGTATAACTTCTATCCTGCGAAGTGCTTCATGGGTGATACCGGCAGCCTGTTTCTGGGCGGCGCTGTCTGCGGCATGGCCTTCGCGCTGGATATGCCTCTCATCCTGGTGCCTCTCGGCATCATCTACATCATCGAGACCCTGTCGGACATCATCCAGGTGGGCTATTTCAAGCTCACCCACGGCAAGCGCGTCTTCCGCATGGCCCCCTTCCATCACCACCTGGAGATGGGTGGCTGGACCGGACACAAGTGGACGGAAAAGCATATCGTGACGCTCTTCACGGCGATCACGGTGGTCTTTGCCGTGCTGGCGTTCTTCGGCTGCGCGGACCGGTATGTGTAAATCCTGACTTCCCGGGGGAGGTGAGCGCCTTTGAACGAGCGCAATTCCATCAGCTATGAGAATACAAGGCTCGCCGACTATACCTATGACGACAGTATCGAGCGCGGCAATGTGGATATCCCGTTCACCATGCTGTCGCTGCTGCTGCTTACCATCGGCGTGGTGATGGTGCTGTCCTCCAGCTACGCCCGCGCATATTACGATGTGGAGGGAGTCACCGGCGGCAACGGTACCTATTACTTCGTCCGGCAGGCGTTGTTCGCCCTGTGCGGCGTGGGCGTCATGTTTGTGTGCTCCCGCGTGCCCATGGGCTTTTACCGCCGTGTGTCCTTCGTGGTGTTCCTGACCTCCATCGGCCTTCTCGTCCTCGTCATTCTCATCGGCGTAGTGGGCGGCGGTGCGCGGCGGTGGATCAACCTCGGCTTCACGACCTTCCAGCCCTCGGAGCTGACGAAGATCGGCGTCATCCTGTATTTCTCGCTCCTCATATGCCAGCAGAAGGAGAAGATGAAGACCATCAAGGGTCTCATCCCCTTCGCGGCATGGCTCATCCTGATCTTCGCTCTCCTGGCGGCGGAGCCTCACGTCTCCGCCATCGTCATCATCGCGGCCCTGGGGATCACCCTGGTCTTCGTGGGCGGCGCGAACCTGGGCCTGTTCATCGGCGGAGCTGTAGGCGCGGGGGTGCTGGGGGGCCTTGCTTACGCCTTCCTGCCCTACGTCCGTGACCGTATCTCCGCCTGGCGGGACCCCTTCTCCGACCTGGCGGACACCGGCTGGCAGGTGGTGCAGAGCCTGTATTCCATCGGCTCCGGAGGCCTCATGGGGCTGGGACTCGGCAACTCCCGGCAGAAGTTCCTGTATCTGCCCGAGGAGCACAACGACTATATCTTCTCCATCGTCTGCGAGGAACTGGGGTTCATCGGCGCGGTGCTGGTGCTGGCGCTGTTTGCCCTGCTCATCATTCGGGGCTACTGGCTCGCCATGCATGCCCGGGACCGATACAGCTGCCTTGTCTGCGTGGGCATCACGACGCTGTTCGCGCTCCAGGTCATCCTGAACGTGGCCGTCTGCACGAACTCCATCCCCAGCACCGGCATCTCGCTGCCGCTGTTCAGCTATGGCGGCACGGCGCTGCTGCTTCAGATGGCGGAGATCGGCATCATCCTCTCTATGTCCCGGGATATCCCGGAGCAGAAGTAGGAGCGTCATACCATGAAAGTGCTGTTTACCTGCGGCGGCACCGCAGGCCATATCAATCCCGCTCTGGGCGTGGCGGGGCGAATCCGGGAGCTCATCCCGGACGCGGAGATCCTGTTCGTAGGCGCCCAGGGTCATATGGAGACGGAGCTCGTCCCCCGGGAGGGCTATGCCCTGGAGACCATCCGCATCGACGGGTTCCAGCGCAGTCTCAAGCCGAAAATGCTCCTGCGCAACATGCGCACGGCGTGCTGGCTGGCGGAGTCCATGAGGAAGGCCAGACGCATCGTGCGGGACTTTCAGCCGGACGTGGCTGTGGGCACGGGGGGCTACGTGTGCTATCCCGTGCTGAAGGCGGCCTCCGACCTGGGGGTGCCCACGGCGGTCCACGAGTCCAACGCTGTCCCCGGTCTGACGACGAAGCTCCTGGAGAAGAGAGTTACCCGCATCCTGGTGGGCCTGGAGGAGAGCCGCAGTGCATACAGGGATCCTGCCAAGGTGGAGCTCACGGGCACGCCCGTGCGGGTGGAGTTTCTGAGCAGCGACAAAAAGCGCGCCCGACGGGAGCTGGGACTTCCGGAGGACGAACCCATCGTCCTGGCGGTTTTTGGCTCTTTGGGGGCGGGATATATGAATGAGAGGATGAGGGAGTTCATCCGCCGCATGGAAGGCGGCGCGGACTTCCGCCTCATCTACGGTACGGGCAAGCAGTACTACGATGCCGTCCGGGAGTCTCTGCCTCCGCAGGCGCTGCGCTCCGGGAAGATCGACGTGCGGGAGTATATCTATGATATGCCCAAGGTCATGACAGCGGCGGATATCATCATCTGCCGGGCAGGGGCTTCCACCATCGGGGAGCTCACCTGTATCGGAAAGCCCGCGGTGATCGTGCCGAGTCCCAACGTAGTGAACCATCACCAGGAGAAGAACGCGAAGGTCCTGGCGGACGCAGGCGCTGCAAAAATGCTCCTGGAGGGGCATTTCACGGGCGACGAACTCTATGACACCGTGTCGGGCCTTATCCGCGATCCGGCGGCTCTGGGGGGCATGCACGAGGCCTCGGAGCAGATGGGCGTGAAGGACGCCACCGACCGCATAACCTCCATCGTCCTGGGGCTTGCGATGCATACGAACGAATAAAGGGGATTACCAAGTGGCAAGATACGACAGATACGGCGCGGTGCGCAAAAAACGCAAGAGATCTCTCTTCGCGCCCATCTCCTTCCTGCTGGTGGGCGTGGCCATCATCTTCGGTATGGGCGTGTTTTTCCGCGTCCAGAAGATCGAGGTCGTGGGCTCCGTGTCCTATACCGACGAGGAAGTCATCGAAGCCTCCGGCATCGACATCGGCGACAACCTGTTCTTTATCAACCGGTTTTCCGCCTCCAGCCGCATTTTCTCGAAGCTGCCCTTTGTGGAGGAGGCCAGCATAGAACGCAGCCTTCCCAATAAGCTCATCATCACAGTGGACGAGTCATTCGCCCTGGCGTACGTGAACTGGCAGGGGCAGAACTGGATGATGACCGGCAACTGCAAGCTGCTGGGCACCGGCTCGGGGGAGGACCTCCGGGGCCTTATCCACGTTCTGAACGTGACGCCGGAGGATCCTAAGGCAGGCGAGATCATGCAGGTGCAGGCAAACGAGAGCCTGAAGCTGTCCTATCTCCAGTCCCTTCTCCACGCCATGCAGCTGGCGGATATGACCGCCGACGTTGAGGATCTCGATATGGGAAACCCCGCCAATCCCACCTTCCGCTACCTTGACCGCTTCACGGTGAAAATGGGGCCCAACGACAATACGGACTATAAGCTCCGCATGCTCCTGAGCGCCGTCGCCCAGATGGAGAGCGATATGACCGGGACCGTGGATCTGGCGGAGGGGACGGCGGTGCATGTAAGTCCCGACTGACGGAGCAAGGTTTTTTCTAATTTACATAATATTTTTGCAAAAGGTATTGACCTGCCCGCAGATTCGTAATAAAATGTTACTAATGTAATTTGCACGGGTGTGCCGTTGAATAATACACGGGAGGCAAATAGTATGGCTACAAACATGGTTGAGACCGGTCCCGAGAATGTCGTTACGCTGAAGGTCGTCGGAATCGGCGGCGCGGGCGGCAACGTTGTTAACCGCATGGTGGGCTCCGGAACCAGCGGAGTGGAATTCATCGCGGTGAATACGGACCGTCAGGCCCTTTCCATGTCTACTGCGGATCAGAAGATCCAGATCGGTGAGAAGCTGACCCACGGCCAGGGCGCAGGCAGCGACCCCGCTGTCGGCGGTAAGGCCGCGGAGGAGAGCCGCAACGAGATCGCGAAGGCCCTGGAGGGCACGGATATGGTGTTCATCACCGCCGGTATGGGCGGCGGCACCGGCACCGGCGCAGGTCCCGTGGTGGCGGATATCGCCCGCGAGGCCGGCATCCTCACGGTGGGCGTCGTGACGAAGCCCTTCGGCTTTGAGGGAAAGAAGCGCATGACCCAAGCTATGGACGGTATCGACGAGCTCCTGGGTAAGGTGGACAGCCTCCTGGTCATCCCCAATGACCGGCTGAAATACGCCACCGACCAGAAGGTCACCTTTGCCAACGCCTTCGAGATCGCGGACGAGGTCCTGCATCAGGCCGTCACCAGCATCTCCGGCCTCATCAAGAACACCGGATTCATAAACCTGGACTTTGCCGATGTCTGCACCATCATGCGCGGCGCTGGCTTCGCCCACATGGGCGTGGGCCATGCTGTCGGCAAGGGCAAGGCGGAGGATGCCGCGCAGATGGCCATTTCCAGCCCTCTGATGGAGACCTCCATCAACGGCGCCCGCGGCGTTCTCATCAACATCACCGGTTCCGAGGATATGGGCCTCGAGGACGTGGAGGTCGCCGCCAATCTGGTGCAGGCAGCCGCGCATCCCGAAGCCAACATCATCTTCGGCGCAAGCTTTGACAATACCATGGAGGATGAGATCCGCGTCATCGTCATCGCCACCGGCTTCGACGACGACAGCCAGACGGCGAAGGCCGTCTCCGCCGCATCCACGGCCGCACCCGTCGCTCCGGTAGAGGATGTGAAGGAGAACCTTTTCTCGGCTGCCAGCGAGCTTGCCGCCGAGACCAAGAGCGCCGCTCCCGAGGAGGAAGATCCCTTCGACAGCATCTTCAAGATCTTCAACTCCAAGTGATCCCCTGATATGACAAGATCCCCTGCCGTTGCGGCAGGGGATCTTTTTATCGGAAGCAGCGGAGGATGAGCTCCCGCTTTTCCTGGGACGCGGCCCGCCGCTGGCAGGCGTAGTCCCGCAGCAGAGGAGAAAGGTCTCCGTCTGCGACCGCAGCTGCGTCGTAGGCCGCTGCCGCAGCCTCGTCCCGCAGCATGGCCTCCCGCAGGGAGTCCATAATGCCCTGTGTCCTGGGACAGCTCTCGCTCGTACTGATCCGTGCTCCGGTGCGCAGAAAGATCTCTGCCCGCAGCCGCTGGGCCCGCCGGACAGCCTGGGACGCGTGGCGAAGCAGCAGCTGCTTTCCCGGCCCGAGGCATCCCGCCAGAGCGCGGTCGTAGGCCGCGGCGCGAAGCTCATCACCCGCCAGCTGCTCCAGACAGAGCGACGGGTCATGCCTGGGCTGCGGCGATGTATTCGTCTCCGATCCCTCGACCCGGCGCCACACCCCGTCGAAGCCTTCCAGCACGGCGCGGACATATTCATCATGCAGCGTTTCGCTTTCCATATAAAACGACCTCCCGCACCATCGTATGCGGGAGGTCGTGATTTTGCGTTCGCTTATTGATAGCCGTGTGTCCGGACATTGGTCTTGACCACCTCGAAGCCCGCGGGTCCCAGGTGGATGCCGTCGCCGTTGCCGTAGTCGGCGTTCAGGTTGCCCGTATCGTCCATCAGCAGATCGTGGGTGTTGAGGTAGCGGGTGCCGGTGGCTTCCGCCACGTCGTAGATCCATTGGTTCGCCTGGAGGACGCCGGCGTTGCTGATACCGGTGGGAGCCATACTGTCGGTGACGGGGTAAATGGAGTGACAGATGATCTTCGTGTCAGGATTTGCCTGCCGGATACCGCTGATGAGATCGGTGTATTCCTCTTTGAACTGGACCTCGTCCATATAGGAGATGCCGTTGAGACCCAGGGTGATGATGAGGTACTCCGGCTTCACGTCCGCCACGGCGTCGCGGATGGAGAGACTTCGGACGGAGCCGTCCTCTGCGTAGACGTCGAGATCCACATAGCTCTGAGCCCCCAGATCCATGGTGCCGATAGAGGTGGTCCAGACCTGAGGCCAGGGCAGCGCTTCATAGACGCCGGCGCCATAGGTGGTACTGTCGCCCAGGAAGACGCATTTGGCGAGGTATTCCTCACCCATATCCTCCGTCTCCTGCAGCTCTGTAGGAGCTGGCTCCGGCGTGGGAGAGGGCGTGGGCTCCGGGGTGGCGGAGGTCTCCGTCCCGGCATCCTCCGCCATGGCGGCGTCCTTCATGGCGGGAGCGGAATCGTCTGCGTCTCCGCCGGAGGCTCTCGTGCAGGAGACGAAAAACACAGCGAAAAGCGCGGCCGCGGCGCAGATCACGATGGCCGCCAGCCAAAGCACGTGGAAATATTCCCGGATCCGTTCGCTCATGTGTTTTTCTCTCCTTTGAAAAAGGGGAAGCGGCTGCTTCCCCTTTTAGTGTGTGCTGTTATGTCCGGATCATTCGGCCTCGGCCAGAGCCTTGGCTTCCTCGATGATCTTCTGCTGGACGTTCGCGGGGGTCTCGTCGTAGCGGATGAACTCCAGGGTGAAGGAACCGCGGCCCTGGGTCATACTGCGCAGATCGATGGCGTAGGTGGTCATCTCCGCCATGGGGACCTCGGCCTCCACGACCTGCATGCCGTCGTGGGCGTTCATGCCCAGCATGGTGCCGCGGCGCTTGGAGGGGATGTCGCTCATGATGTCGCCGAGGTTTGCGTCGGGGATGGTGACCTTCAGCAGGCCGATGGGCTCCATAATGACGGGGTTGGCGTTCACCAGCTCCTTATAGGCGAGACCGGCGGCGGTCTTGAATGCCATTTCGGAGGAGTCCACGGGGTGGAAGTCGCCGTCGTACAGGACGGCCTTCAGGTACACCATGGGATAACCGGCGAGGACGCCCTTCTGGCAGTTTTCGCGCAGGCCCTTTTCCACGGCGGGGAAGAAGTTCTTGGGAACGGAGCCGCCGAAGACCTCCTCGGCGAAGATCATGTCCTCCTGCTCGGACTGGGGCTCGAAGCGGATCTTGACGTCCGCGAACTGGCCATGACCGCCGGTCTGCTTCTTGTGGCGGCCGTGGGTCTCCAGAGTCTTGCGGATCTTCTCGCGGTAAGCCACGCGGGCGGGGGAGAGCTCCACCTCCACGCCGAACTTGCTCTTGAGCTTGGAGCAGAGGACGTCGATGTGCATATCGCCGGCGCCGGCCACCACCTGCTGATGGGTCTCGGCGTTCAGGGTGACGGAGAAGGTGGGATCCTCCTCGTTCAGGCGGGAGAGGCCCTGGGCGACCTTGTCGTCCTGGCCCTTCACCTTGGGGGAGATGGCCATCTGATAGCAGGGGACATCGAACTCGATGCCGGGCAGGGCCTCAACGGCGCCGGGAGCGCAGAGAGTGTCGCCGGTCTTGGTATCGGTGAGTTTGGACACCGCGCCGAAATCGCCGCAGCCGATCTCGGGGACTTCGGTGTTCTTCTTGCCCTGCATGGTGTAGATGTGGCCGAGCTTTTCCTGAGCGCCGGAGCGGGCGTTCGTCAGGGTCAGATCGCCGGTCACCTTGCCGGAGACGACCTTGAACAGGGAGAACTTGCCGAACTGGTCGGAGACGGTCTTGTAGATGATGACCTTCGCCGGACCGTTGGGATCCAGGGCCTTGCCGCCCTCAGAGGGCTCGGGGAAGATGGAGACGGCGGCGTCCAGCAGGATGCGGGTGCCGAGGCCGGTGAAGGCGCTGCCGGCGTAAACGGGGCAGATGCTGCCGTCGGCGACGCCTGCGCTCAGGGCGCCGGAGATCTCCTCGGGGGAGAGCTCCATGGTCTCGAAGTACTTCTCCATCAGCTCCTCGCTGGTCTCGGCGGCGGACTCGGCAAGCTCGGTGTAGAGCTCCTCGAGACGGTCGCTCATGGAGTCTGGCATGGGGATGTCCACGCGCTTGTTGCCCTCCATCTTGAAGGCCTTCTTCGTGATGACGTCCACGATGCCGACGTACTTGTCGCCATCCTTGATGGGGGCGGTCATGGCACAGACGGAGTTGCCGAAGGCGGCGCGCAGACCGTCGAAGGTCTTGTCGAAGTCGGCGTGCTCCTCATCGAGCTTGGAGATGTAGATGGCGCGGGGCTTTCCGGCCTCCTTGAGGAGCTTCCAGCTCTTTTCGGCGCCGACGTTCAGACCGTCCTTCGCGGAGACGCAGATGATGCCCAGGTCGGCGACGCGGAGGGCCTGCTTCACCTCGCCGGCGAAGTCGAAGAATCCCGGCGTGTCGATGATGTTTATTTTATAGCCCTGCCAGTTGGCATACATGGTGGCGGCGGAGATGCTGATTTGACGGCGGATCTCCTCCGCGTCGAAGTCGGAGACGGTGTTGCCGTCCACGACCTTGCCCATGCGGTCGGTCATACCGGCGATGGACAGGATGTTCTCAGCCAGCGTGGTCTTGCCGTTGCCGCCGTGACCGAGCAGAGCGATGTTGCGGATCTTCTTCAGTTCAGTGCTCATGAGGTTTTCTCCTTCTATAATGATTCGTAAACGTAAATACAGGGGATCGGGCGCGCAAAGCACACCACATTAAAATATTATACACGATTGCTGAATGATTAGCAATAGCATATCCGTGAGAAATCGAGGGTCCCGGCCTGAATTTTTACCGGCTCTGTCCCAGGGAGAGGATGAGCGCCGGGAGGAACCACAGGGCCATAAAGGAGAGGACGTTGCCCGCGGAGGCGGTGTCGAAGGCTCCCACGCGGCAGAGAAGGAACATGATGACCATGCCGATGCCCGCGCCTGCCAGGGACAGGATCGCGGAGATGCGGCTGGCGTTGTATGCTTTGCGGGCGGCCTCGGCGGCCTCCACGAGAGGAAGCATCCCCGGACGGGAGATCACGGCGTCGATGGGGGTATCTCCGCCCTCGGCGGCTTCTTCCCGAAGACGGTAGCGCTCACGGAAGGAGGGGAAGTTGAACCGGTCCGTGGGCATGCGGAAGAGCTTTCCGATCATGCGCGGGGTGATATTGAAGTCCCGGATGGCGAAGACAGTCTGGGTCTTTCCCCTCATGAGAGTGACGAGTGCCTCCTGTACGGAGGTCACGGGTATGTAATCGATGACGAAAACGCCCACAAGCTCGCCGGAAATGGCGGTGCAGATGGAGTTTCGGGTCTGCAGGTTCTGGGGCAGGCGGATGCCCATGAGATTCATAAAGCCCGCGGAGCCTACCAGGACCCTCTCTCCGCTGATCAGGCCGGACAGACCGCCGCCCTCATGGACGGCGAATTCTTCCACGCCGGGCATGTTGTAGCCCCGCCGTGAGACCAGCTCGTCAAACAGGGCGGAGACGCCGCTGCCGGAGGCGGAGAGAAGCCCTGCTGTGGAGGCGACGACCTTCCCCAGAAAGACGCCCTCGGCCACGTTGATCTCAGAGAATTTCATGGTGCCGGGGGGAAATAGGTCCTCGTCCGTGATGACGACCCGGTTGGTCTTGCCTATGTCGGCACAGCCGTCGTACCCGGCGAGTGCGGCGCCGGAGCTGCGAAGGCGGCGGGCGGCGATGGCATAGGGCAGGGGGAAGCCCACGAAGGCCGCGAAGGAGGCGCTGACGGATACCAGCGCGGAGAAGGTGTGCAGGAAATACGCGCCGTTTCCGATACAGGCTATGACGGAAAGCAGCAGCGATGCTCCCAGGAGAAACGGCGCCGCCGCAGCGTAAGCCGTGCGGCAGATGTCCTGGGATTCGCTCCGGCGCACGATGCCCTCAGTGCTGTCCCGTTCCGTGCGCAGAAGAGCCTGATCCGCGCCGGAGGACAGGACGGAAGGCGTCTTGGAGGCCGCGGCGGTGCGGAAGGTGCGGCGCAAGGCCTTGCAGGTGAGTTGTTCGCCCCAGAGCGCCGCCGTGAGGGAGGCCGCGCCGATGGCGCAGAAGGGCAGCGTGTCCACCAGCTCGAACAGGACGAGAACGGCGTCGATGCCGGATAGGATCGCGGCGATAGAGGCCAGGGCCTCCGCGCCGGGCTTTAAGTCAAAGAGCTGCCGCAGTCCGGCGGTGACCACATCCAGCGCCGTCATCATGACGGCCAGGAGCAGGACAAGGCTGACACCGGCCTGCAGGGGGATGCTCCTGCCGAGCATGCCCGCCATGGGCAGCCGCAGGCTGATCCAGGCGAGGATGACGGTGAGGAGCAGGGCTACCCGCAGCCGCATGGACAGGGGACGCAGCAGAGAGCCGTAATACTTGGCGGCCTTGCCCGGGGTCAGCTCCGGGGTCTCCCGGATGTCCAAAGGCTCGGGCCAGTTGGCGGCCTCCGCCGTCTGCATCTGGCGGCGAGCGATGCGGGTCGCCACCATGCGTACCGCCGGGGCGAGGAAGCGCTCGGTAAAGGACTGGCGGGGCGGTTCCTGCGTCTGAACGGGACGCTGGGTGCGTTCCGGACGGGGCTTTTTCACAGGGATCTCCGGCTCCTTCTGAGGGGCCTCCTCTGCGGCATTGTCCTTATATCGCAGGGTGATGATCCCATCCTCGCCGATGACCACCCGGGGCCGCTGCTCCCGGGAGTCGTTTTCCGTCTCGTCAGGGGGAGCGGAGGGGGCCTGCGGGGACGCATCCTGCGCGATGGCGTCCTCTTCGGCGGGAGCACCCTCCCGCACAGGCGCAGACGGCGCTGCCTCGGGCTGCGGGGCTTCTTCCCGGTGGGCCTGGGCCTCCTGCTGATAGTGGCGCAGCGTCTCGCCCAGGGTGCTCATGGCAGCGCGGCGGGACCGCTCGGCGATAGAGGCGGCGTCCCCGGCGGGGGGGTCCACGGCCTTCGGCCTCCGCCGCGGCAGGACGCACCTGGGGCGCCGGAGCGTTGGTCTTTTCCTCGGTCGGGGGAGCGGGGTTACCCGCCGCCGCGGCGCGGTTGGCCGCGGTTTTTCGCGCGTACTCCTGCAGGAGAGCGGCTACGGAGTATTCGTCGTACTCCGGAGTTATGTCCCGGATCTGTCTCTCACTCATGGCGCTGACGTACGATCTCGTACAGGAGGATGGCGGCGGCGACGGAGGCGTTCAGGGAGTTTACTCTGCCGGCCATGGGAATGGAAAGGATGAAGTCGCAGTTTTCCCGCACGAGACGGCTGATGCCGCGGCCCTCCGAGCCGATGACGAGGCAGATGGGGCCTCTCATATCCGTCTTCCAGAGCGGCGCGTCTCCGTCGGCCTCCGCGCCGTAGACCCAGAGACCTTCCTTCTTGAGGTCCTGGAGGGCGGCGGTGAGGTTTGCCACTCTGGCGACGAGCATATGCTCAGCAGCGCCTGCGCTGGCTTTGTCCGCGGCGGCGGTGATCCCCGCGCTGTGGTGCCGGGGGATGATGACTCCATGGGCTCCGGCGCATTCCGCGCAGCGGATGACGGCCCCCAGGTTCCGGGGATCCTCCAGCCCGTCGCACACCACGATGAAGGGGTCCTCGTTCCGTTCCCTGGCGAGGGCCAGGATATCCTCCGGGGCGCAGTACTCCTTGGCGGCGGCTACGGCGATGACGCCCTGGTGCGCGCCGTTCGTGACGCTCATGGCGTCGAGCTTGCGCCGGTCGCATTCCGTGACGGTGATCCCGGCGTTTCTGGCGTTGGACGCAATGAAGCCGAGGGCCTTGTCGCTGGTCCCCCTGGCCAGGAAGATCTTGTCCAGCGGCCGCCCCGCGCGGATAGCCTCTATGACGGCGTTCTTTCCCTCTATGATGTTTTCATCTGACATATTCATACGCAATATACTATATCACAAAGCCAAAGGATTGGAAAGCCTGAACAGGGAAAAATATATGGACTTTATTACCGAAAAAGGGTATGATTAACTTGTTGAGTGATATCGGATCGCATAAGAGGTGAATTGTTTTGAAAGCACTGAACGCCAAGATCGACCGCTTCTGCCTGACGCATCCGCGCTTCGGCATCCCGCGGCTCATGCTGTATATTGTCATCGGGAATATCCTGGTCTACGTCTTCGGACTGATGGACACCACCGGAACGCTTTATTCTCTTCTGTACTTCGATCCCGCGCTGTTCTGCCGGGGACAGGTATGGAGGCTCATTACCTTTGCCCTGGTGCCCACCACGAACGGTATCCTGTGGCTTGCCATTTCCCTGTATTTCTACTACTTCATCGGCTCCGCGCTGGAAAACGCCTGGGGACCCGGAAAATTCACCATTTACTATTTCAGCGGTATGCTGCTTACGGCGCTGTACTCCCTTATCGTCTATTTCATCGCCGGAAAGCGTATCCTGGTCTCCGCTTCTTATCTGAACCTGTCCCTGTTTTTCGCCTTTGCCACACTCTGGCCGGAGCAGAGGGTGCTGCTGTTTTTCGTCATCCCTGTGAAAATGAAATGGCTCGCCTGGATCGACGCGGCGTTTTTCCTGCTCCAGATCGTCAGCGGCGTCATCGCCGGTCAGGTCTGGGCGGCGCTGGTGCCTGTGGTGGCGATGCTGACCTATCTCGTCTTCTGTGGGGAGTGGCTGTTCGACCTCATCCGTCCGAACCGGGTGCAGCAGAAGGTGAAGCAGAAGGCGCGCACCATCCAGTTCAAGGAGGCCGCCGCCAAGATCCAGCGGCAGCAGCAGGCCCAGGGCTTCACCCGCAAATGCGCCGTCTGCGGCCGTACAGACGCGGACAATCCCGGTCTGGAGTTCCGGTTCTGCAGCCGCTGCGCCGGTTATCACTGCTTCTGCGAGGATCACATCAACAACCACATTCACTTTACCGAGTGACGGAGTAACGTTAAACTATGACACCGAAGGAAGTTCACCGCTGGCTGCTGAAGTCTTCCGTGCTGGCGGCGCTTGTTATCTGCCTGTGCGTGCTTGTGGTGAAGCTGCACGGTCTGCTCAGGGAAACGGAGGCTGTGGCCGCTGTCAAGCTGTCGGAACAGGCCGCCATACCGGAGCCGACGGAGGAGCCGGAGCCCATCGAGGCTTCCATGACGCTCTCCGAATGGCTGACGCAGACCGCTTACGGCTCCCGATTCACGGAGCTGCCGGAGTTCAGTCCCGCGCATCAGAGCTCCGACGTCATCACGGGCACCGCGATCTCCGTAGATGGCGAGCCCCTTGAGACCGAATACGCCGCCGGGCCCGACCGGATCATGGACTTCGGCTTTCCTGAGGATTATACCGGAGCGAAGGGCATCGTTACCTTCCGCGGCAACAACTTCCGGGACAATGCCCAGTACGGTCTGGCGGAGATCTCCGAGCGGAAATTCGGCGACAGCTGGCGTCAGGCCACGGACGGCCTGTCCGACAGCAGTGGCGGCTACTGGGGCGGCAGCGGCTGGACGGGCCAGCCCCTCATCGTGGAGTGGCCCGCGTCCACGAGGCGGGTCATGAACATGTACGACTGGGCCAGGGAGAAGGAGGGCCTCGTGGAGGTCATCTACTGCACCCTGGACGGCTTTGTGAACTTTTTCGACCTGGAGACGGGGGAACGCACCCGGGACCGGGTCTTCCTGGGCTGGTCCTTCAAGGGCGCCGGGGCCCTGGATCCCCGGGGGTATCCGCTGCTGTACGTGGGCGGCGGTCTGTTCAACCCCAGCGGACAGGCGCCACGGGTCCTCGTCGTCAGCCTGATCGACGGGGAGATTCTGCACACCTTCGGAAACAACGACGACTTCTCGCCCAGGCCGGAGTGGTCCGCCTTCGACAGCTCCGCCCTGGTGGACGCCGAGACGGATCAGCTCATATACCCCGGTGAGAACGGCGTCCTGTACATCGAGAAGCTGAACACCCGGTATGACGAGACCGCCGGGACCATCACCATCGACCCGGAGGAGACGAAATTCACCTTTACCTCATCCTCGGCGGAGGAGTTCTATTACGGCATGGAGGACAGCGCCCTTGCCTGGCGCGGTCACCTTTTCATCGCCGATAACGGCGGGGATTTCATCTGCCTGGATCTCAACACGCTGAAGATCGAGTGGCGCTTCGACTGTCTGGACGATACGAACTGCACCGGCGTCATGGAGCTGGACGATACCGGCCATCCGTATATCTATCTGTCCACATCCTTCCACCTGGGCTGGCGCAGCTGGAACACCGCCGTGATCCCCGTGTGGAAGATCGACGCCGTCACCGGTAAGGAGGTCTGGCACCGCGACTATACCTGCTATTCCGAGAGCGGACTCTCCGGCGGCGTCCAGGGCTCCCTGTCCCTGGGAAAGGGCGAACTGGACGGACTGCTGTATGTGGCCATGGCCCGCTGCCCCAACGCCGGGAACGGACAGCTCCTGGCGCTGGACACCGAAACCGGCGAGGAGGTCTGGGCCTTTACCTCCGACAGCTACTCCTGGTCCACGCCCACCTGCTTCTATGACACGAAGGGCAACGGATATGTCCTCTATACCTCCTGCATCCAGGGTGAGCTCTACTGGCTGGACGGCAAGGACGGCACCCTTCTGGATACCTTCCCCTTCAACTGCACCACGGAGGCCAGCCCTGTCGTCTATAACAACACCGTGGTCATGGGCACCCGCAGCATGGAGATATATGGCATCACGCTGAAGTAAACCGGAGCCGGCAGCTTCCATCGGCGCCTTCAACAAGAATAACGCCCGCGTCCTGGGGATTGGACGCGGGCGTTATTGCGTGTTGCTCCTGGTTTACTGAGCGTTCATGGGCTCCTTGAAAAAGAGCTTCTTGATCCACTTGATAAAGGCGCCGTACCAGTCGTTGAACACCGGCAGGCCCAGGATACTCAGGACGGCCACGGCGATCAGGAGCGCCAGGGGGATGGTGATGTACCAGCGGTCCAGCACCGGAACGAGGAAGTAGATGTTCTTCATGAACATGATGACGTAGGTGTGCAGCAGATACGGCACCATGGTCCGGGTGCCC
Organism: uncultured Oscillospiraceae bacterium; assembly: GCA_905234625.1. Lineage (GTDB taxonomy): Bacteria > Bacillota > Clostridia > Oscillospirales > Oscillospiraceae > CAJOIG01. Next base: position 29,958 of record CAJOIC010000002.1, read on the forward strand.
ACGTCCCGCATGACGGGCAGGGACCTGTCCGGGATGAAGACGAACAGGAACACGATCTGGAGCATGGACACAAGATATCCCAGCACCCGCAGGATCATGCCCTTGACGACGCCGTAGGAGAAGGTATGGAAGATGCCCTCCTCACCGATGAAGGGCTCCCAATAGTAGTAGAAATCGATGTGGAAGACGCCCTTGACGTTCAGGTAGCCCCATACGCCCAGCACCACGGCCGTGGCGATGGCGACGGGGAGCTTGGGCAGGTTCTCCAGCTTTGCCACGTCCTCACGGCTCATCTGCATTCCCAGAATGTAGAAGGGCAGGAAGCCAATGGTGCGGCTCAGGCTCAGCATGTGGCTCACGTCCGGGCAGAAAGCGCCCACCAGCAGCGCCGTCACGATGGAGAGGGGAAGTATGTACTTGATCTGCTGGAGCCACTTGGTCATGAGCTTCCAGGCGAACATACACAGCATATACCAATAGGCAAAGGTGGGGGTGAACACGTTGGGAGCGCTGGTACCGTAGCACAGTACGAAAAGGCTGTTGAATATAAGGTACGGGATGAGAAAGTCAAAGATGGCGCTCTGATAGCACTTGTAGCCCTTCTTGGAGAAGTATCCCGAAATGAAGCAGAAGCCGGGCATGGTGATCATGCGGGACCAGCAGACGATGACGGTGATGAGCCAGTTGTAGGTGATGTCCGTCTGGGTGAGCATGTGCTCCGCGATGACGTTGAAGAGCAGGATATAGCGGATATTGTCGGCCCGGAACCAGCGCTTTTTTGGCGCGGACACTGCGGCGCCGGGCAGGGGTGCTGCGATCGTTTCCATGGTGTTTCCCTCCGGTGAGCGCCCTTCGGCGCATAAACTCAGCAAATATTATAAATATTTTTCAATGCTTCGTCAATAGCAAACAGATTGTACCCTCCGGTCAAAATTATGGATAGAACCGCCGGGGAAACAGTTGTAATCTATAATATTTCATGTTATTATTTATATTTGTAAGATTATGACCAGCTTTGAAAAATAACATTTTGTTAACCAATGATCAAACGATATCTCCGGAAGGGAGTCTCTCCATGAATGACAATCAGAAGCTGAAGAAACAGGGAGATTACTGGCACACCTGGCCGAAGCGTTTTCTGACGCTGCTGGCTCCGGCGTTCCTCATCTGCTTTACGGTGATCTTCTTCGGGCCGCTGGATATCGTGAATTCGAACCAGCAGTACCTGACCTTCGCCGCCGGGGACATCGCGCCGGCTTTCGGGCTCGTGACGCTGGGCGGCACCGTGATCATCGCGGCGGTGTTCGCCTTCGTACCGGGCAGGGCCCGGGGCGTGGTGATGGGGCTTCTGCTGGGGATCGCGGCGCTGCTGTATCTCCAGGGAGCCTTCCTCAACGGCGACGTGCTCATCGTCCTGGACGGCAACACCTTCGACTGGCACGACGTCCCCGCGCAGGCCTACCGGAATATCGCCATCTGGGGCGGGGTGCTTCTGGTGCTGATGGTGCTGGGCGGCATTTTCCCGGAGCAGGCGAAGACCGTCACGCTCATCGTCTCCCTGGCGCTGGTGGCAGCCCAGACGGTGGCCCTGGTGACCACCTGGGTGCCGAAGGACAAGAGCGAGCCGAACTATCAGCTGGATGGCAAGAACGAGTTCGTCTTCTCCACGGAGGAGAACATCATCTTCATCACCCTGGACCAGTTCAACCCCCTCATCTTCGAGGAGCAGCTGGAGGAGGACCCCTCTCTGCGGGACTACTTCAAGGACTTTATCTACTACGACAATATGTCCTCCTGCTATTCCTTCACCTTCCCGTCCCTCATGTATCTGGCGACCCACCAGTACTTTGACACCACCATCCCAACCAGGCAGGCGGTGTATAACGCCTGGCACAGCGATCAGGCCCAGGAATTCTACGATATCCTCCATGAGCACGGGTATGAGGCGAACCTCTATATGGAGTCGAACTACGCCGCCCTCGGTGCGGAGAACATGATCGGCAAGGCGGACAACGTGAAGGAGGCCGGCGACCTTGTGGTGACGCCGCTGTTTTTTGAGTTCGTGCTGGACATGTCCCTGTACCGCTACCTGCCCATTATGCTGAAAAATGACGTCTGCGTCTCCACCGGCGGCATCGTGGATATCTCCACCTTCAAGGGCATGACGAAGCTGCGCATCAACTACGATTTTCTCTCCTCGCTGGATGAGGAAGGCATCTCCCTCACGGACGAGACCAATATGTTCCAGTGGTACCACATGGCCGGTGCGCATTTCCCTTACGTGGTGGACTGGGACGGCTACTATGTCCCCGAGGAGGAATCCGACCGCACCATCGCCCTGCACGGATATCTCGAGATGGTGGGACACTTCCTGGAAGCGCTCCGGGAGGCGGGGGTCTATGATGACGCCACCATCATCATCTCCGCAGACCACGGGTATTTCGAGTGCTTCCAGACCGTCGGCATGGTGAAGCTTGCCGGACAGACGGGGGAGGAGATGACCGTCTCCAGCGCCCCCGTGGCCCAGGAGGACATCATGCCCACCATCCTCAGCGTCCTGGGGGAGGACTACTCCGACTACGGCACCACCTTCTTCGACTGGACCGAGGACGACCATCGGGTCCGCTGCACCCGGGTCTGGGGCTATATGACCCAGTATCCCGACGTGGAGTGGATCGGAAACCTGGACCAGTGGGACGCGGAGGCCAACGGCTTCGAGCGCTATAACGTCCTGGGCGTCTTCTTTTACGACGGCGATCGTGACACCATCCTGAACAAGGAACGCTACTGGTACAACTACGGCTATGCCGATCAGGTCCTGCCGCTGACGGACAGCTTCTATTAATCCCTCCGGAGTGTACTTCGACATGATAAACTTTCTCGCTCATATCTTCGGCTATCTCATGGACTGGTGCTATGCCCTTGTGCCCAACTGGGTGCTGGCTATCGCCCTGTTCACCCTCATCACGAAGATCATCCTCATTCCCGTGTCCCTCTGGTCCAACGCCAACGGCCTCAAGATGGTATCCATCATGCCGGAGATCAACCGCATCAAGGCGAGGTTCTACGGCGACCGGGAGAAGATCGACGAGGCCCAGGCCGCCATGTACAAGCAGACGGGCTATCATCCGCTGCTGACCATGGTGCCCCTGGCCATCCAGATCATCATCCTCCTGGGCCTCATCGGCGTCATCCACAACATCACGGACACCGGCATGGCGCCGAAGCTGGGTCTCGTCCCCGTGACGGACGGAGGCTGGTCCTGGCTCATGCCGCTGGCGGCGGGTGCCGCGGCGGTGGTCCTGAGCATCGCCCAGAACCACATAAATCCCCTCCAAAGGGAGCAGAGCCGGGGGGAGCAGCTCTTCACCAACGGCATCTCCGTGGCGATCTCCCTGATCCTGGGGGCCTTCGTGTCCGTAGGCGTGGCGCTGTACTGGATCTTCTCGAACCTCATGACGATCCTGGTCCAGCTCATCTGCAACCTCATCATGCCCCCGAAAAAATACGTGGATTACGGAGATCTTGCCGAGAGCCGGAAGGAGCTGGACAAGCTCGACAGTATGGGCCCGGTCCAGACGAAGGAGCTGAAAAAACGGGAGAAGGCCGACTATAAGCGCTTCTTCTCCGTGGTGAACAAAAAGCTGGTGTTCTACTCCGAGTCCAGCGGGTTTTATAAATACTTCCAGAACATCATCGAGGAGCTGCTGCGCCGGTCCAACGTGACCATCCACTACATCACCTCCGACCCGGAGGATCAGATCTTCGCCCTGGCGGAGAAGGAGCCCCGGATCCAGCCCTACTATATCGGCGAGCGGCGGATGATCACCATGTTCATGAAGCTGGACGCGGATATCGTCTGTATGACCATGCCGGACCTGGAGACCTATCAGTACAAGCGCAGCTACGTCCGCAAGGATATCGAGTACGTGTACATATTCCACGGCATGTTCTCCGGCCTCATCACCCTCCGGAAGGGGGCGCTCGACCACTTCGACACGCTCCTGACGCCCACCCCGGGCTTTGAGGAGGAGATGCGGGCCTGGAACAAGGTGAACGGTCTGCCGGACCAGAAGATGGTCCCCTGCGGGTACGGCGTCATCGACAATATGGCGGCGCAGTACGATGCCATGGAGAAGACCGATCACGAGCCGAAGACCATTCTCATCGCCCCCTCCTGGCAGGAGGGGAACATCCTGGACTCCTGCCTTCAGGAGCTGGCGGAACCGCTTCTCGAAGCGGGCTATGACGTGACAGTTCGGCCCCATCCCCAGTATATCCGCCGTTTCCCCCAGAAGCTGGAGGCGCTCATGAGGGCCTGTGAGGGCTATGACAGGGACCGCTTCCGATTCCAGACGGATTTCAGCTCCAACGAGACGGTGTTCTCCTCCGACCTCGTGGTGACGGACTGGTCGAACATCGGCTACGAATATGCCGTGGCGACGAAAAAACCCGTCCTGTTCATGAACACCCCCCGTAAGGTCGTGAACGAGGCCTGGACGGAGGAGGACGTGGCGAAATACGCCCCGGACGATCAGATCCGCTCCATCATCGGCATCGCCGTCGACCCTGCCGACGCCCGGGAAAAGGGCGCGGAGGCCGTGAACTATATGCTGACCCACAGGGCGGAGTACGAGGCGGTGCTGGAGAACGTCCGCCGGGAACGGCTGTATCACTTCGGTGAGAGCGGGGCTTACGGTGCGAAATACCTCCTGGAGCGCATCGTAGAGAATCAAAAGAAAAAGAGGGACTGAGCTATGCTGAAACGCTGTGACGATACCTATATCCCCCGGGTGGTGGACTATATCGGGGAGGACAAGATCCTCTGCTTTTACCTGTACATGGACCTTTTGGAGTGCGGCACCCAGGCCGACGGCGTGGGGCTCTGGGTCTGCGAGACCTGCGAGGCCAGCGAGGCCAGCGAGACCTGTGAGGAGGAGAACGGCGGGCTGTCTGCGGTGATGTACCGCTACTACGACTGCCTGCACATTTACAGCCGGGAGCTCTGTCCCCTGGAAGATGTCCTGGCCCTCATCGGCGAGCTGGACCCCAAGGTCATCACAGGAAAGCAGGAGAACATCGACCGCATCGCGGAAGCGCTGGGGAAGGACCGGTACACTTATGAACTGAGCCACATCATCACGGCGGACAAGCTCATGGACGGCAAGAGCGACCTGACGGTGCAGCCTGCGGGCGAGGCGGACGTGCCCGAGATCGCGGCCCTCATGATGAAGGAGCATATCTATAACACCGTGTACACCTACGATAACCTCTGCGAGGCCCTGGTCCGGCGCATCCGGGAGGGCTTCGGGCGGCTGTTCGTCATGCGCACGGAGGAAGGACGGCTGGTGGCCACCAACGCCCTGTCCGCGGAGTCGGAGGAGTTCGCCGTCATCAACGGCCTCGTCACCGATCCGGACATGCGGGGCCACGGTCTGGGTCGGGCCATCACGGCCAGCACCTGGAACCTTGTGAAAAACGAGGGGAAGCGGGGCCTGGCCTTCCTTGGGGCGGACAATGTGAACACCCTGTCCCTCCATCGGAAGATGGGCTATACATTTTTGGGGCTTTACGCCCGTCTGATCCGGGAGGACTAAAATATGCAGGCATTGATGCTGGCGGCCGGTATGGGCAAGCGCCTCGGCGCATATACGAACAACCAGACCAAGTGCATGGTGAAGGTGGGGGGCAGGACCCTCCTGGAGCACGCCGCGGACGCTCTGCGGGAGGCGGGGATCCGCAGGTTCGTGATCGTCGTGGGCTACGAAGGGGAGAAGCTGATGGCTTTTGCCCGGGAGAAGCTCGCGGATTTCGACCTGGAGTTCATCGTGAACGAGGACTATGCCACCACCAACAATATCTACTCCCTGTACATGGCCAGGGAGCAGCTGGCGGCGGACGATACGGTCCTTCTGGAGTCCGATCTCATCTATGAGCCCCGGCTCATCCGCATGCTGCTGGAAACGGAGGCTCCCAACGTGGTGGCCGTGGCGAAGTACGAGCAGTGGATGGACGGCACCGTCACCCTGGTGGACGACGACGGCCTCATCCGGGAGTTCATCGAGAAGAAGGATTTCAGCTATGCCAGCGTCGACAAGTACTACAAGACGGTGAACGTCTATAAGCTCAGCCGCAGCTTCTGCGCGGAGCAGTACGTTCCCTTCCTGGAGGCATATATCCGCGCCTACGGGAAGAACCAGTACTATGAAATGGTCCTCAAAGCCCTGGCGCATCTGCCATTTGCGGGCCTGAAGGCCTTTGAGATGGGGGATATCAAGTGGTATGAGATCGACGATGTGCAGGATCTGGACATCGCCAACACCCTCTTTGCCCGGCAGGAGGATCGGCTCCACGCCTATGAGCTGCATTTCGGCGGCTATTGGCGCTATGGGAACCTGAAGGACTTCTGCTACCTTGTGAATCCCTATTTTCCGCCGAAAAAGCTGCTGGATCAGATGATGTATTTCTATCCCACGCTGCTGACCCAGTACCCCTCCGGCATGAACACCCAGAAGCTCCTGGCGTCCAAGATGTTCGGGGTGAAGACGGACTATCTCCTGGTGGGGAACGGCGCCGCAGAGCTCATCAATACCCTGGGCAGGACCATGACCGGGAGGACGGCTCTTTCTATTCCGGCCTTCAACGAGTATATCCGCTGCTTCCCGGACTGCGAGATCGTGTCTCTGTCCGGGGAGGCGCACGACTACCGCTTCGAAATGGATGAGCTGCGAGAGGCGGCCAGCACCTGCGATAACCTTGTTCTCATCAATCCCGATAATCCCTCCGGCGCGTTCCTGGAAAGGGCTCAGCTCCTGGAGCTGGCGGACCTCTGCGCGGAGCACGGCACGAAGCTGGTGGTGGACGAGTCCTTCGCGGATTTCGCGGACCCGGCTGTGCGCTATACCCTTCTGGACGATGATATCCTGGAGAAATACCCGAACCTTCTTGTCATGAAGAGTATCAGCAAGTCCTACGGTGTGCCGGGGCTTCGCCTGGGGGTCTGCGCCTGCGCGGACACGGCCTGGACGGAGCGGCTGCGGAGGCTGCTGCCCATCTGGAACATCAACTCCTTCGCGGAGTATTTCTTCCAGATCTATGGGCTCTACGCAGGGCAGTACCAGGCGGCCTGCGACGCCATCGCCCTGCGTCGGGCGGAGATGACGGAGCGGCTGTCGAGATTTCCGTTCCTCACGCCCTATCCCTCCCAGGCAAACTACATTCTCTGCCGGGTGGACGGGATCGGCTCCAAGGAGCTGGCAGGCATTCTCCTGCGGGACGACGATCTCCTTATCAAGGATTTGTCCGAGAAAAACGGCTTCTCCGGCCGGAGCTTCATCCGGGTGGCCGTGCGGAACGAGGCGGATAACGAGGCCCTCTACCGGGCGCTGGAGAAGATCAGACTGTAAGCAATACGGAAGATTTGCAAATCCTTCCGGCTGAACGATTTGACTTGATTAATGCCGGACGGGGTGTTATACTCAGTTAGATAACAAAACATTCAGAGAAGAAAGAAGGACAAAACCTTGAAAAAGCTACGTTTCGCGTTTTTCTTCACGGGAATGGCCGTGATGCTGATGATCCCTGCCGCCGCCTATGTGGATCCCTCCGTTACCTCCATGGCCATCCAGGCCATCGCAGGCGTCGTGGTAGCCGTGGCCGCCGTGGCGGGCGTCATGTGGAGCAAGGCCAAGAAGAAGGCCAAGCAGGTTCTGAACATCGACGAGAACGCCGGCAAGACCGTGGAGGACGAGGTCGTCGTTTTCGATGACGAGACCAAAGAGAAGCTTGGGGAAGTCAAGGAAGCCGTGGCCGAGGCCAAGGAAGCCATTGACGAGCTCAAGGACACCGTCTCCGCAGAGTAAGCATAGCCGCATAACACGAAAACGCCCCGGAACGATAACGTTCCGGGGCGTTTTCGTGTGACCTCAGCTTTTTCCGTATTTATCCAGCAGATAGTCGATGGCCATGATATAACCGTCGAAGCCGTAGCCCGCGTAGGTCTTCTCGCAGGCCATGCCGGCGTAGGAGATCTGGCGGAAGGCCTCCCGGGCGCTGATGTCTGACAGATGCACCTCCACCGCCGGGAGCGCCACGGCCTTGAGGGCGTCCAGAATGGCGACGCTGGTGTGGGTATAGGCCGCGGGGTTTATGACAATGGCGTCCACGACCCGGTAGGCGGACTGGATCATATCCACCAGCACCCCCTCGTGGTTCGACTGGAAGATCTCGCACTCCACGTTCCGGGCGTCACAGGCGGCGCGGATGGTGTCCTCCAGGGCGGCATAGGTCTGCCTGCCGTAGATATCCGGCTCGCGGATGCCGAGCATGTTGAGGTTGGGGCCGTTCAAAAACAGGATCTTCATCGGATCGCCTCCCATATTTTCGTTACTGTGTGATAGATGACCTCATCGCTGTCGACGGTGATGTCGGCAAAGGCGGCGTATTTGTCCTTTCGCTGTTCGTACAGGGTCTCCGGGGCGTTCCGCTGAGAGAGGGGCCGTCCCGCCGTGGGCAGGTTCTTCAGATCCCGCCGCAGCCATACGATGACGCCGTTCTGATGGAGCAGGGGGTAGTTTTCCTGCCGGGTGACACAGCCGCCCCCGGTGGCTATGATGGCGCCGGAGCCCATACCCAGGCGGGACAGCACGGCGGTCTCCCGGCGGCGGAAGCCCTCCTCGCCCTCAGACGCGAAGATCTCCGGGATGGTCATGCCCGCCTCCTCCGCCAGCACCGTATCGGCGTCGATGAAGGGCCTGCCCAGCTTCCGCGCCAGACGGCGGCCCACGGTGGATTTGCCGCAGCCGGGCATGCCGATGAGGATGATGTTCCGCATCTGCCGCTCCAGGATGTCCGCGATCTCACGCACCCGGCTGTCAGGGATGGCGGTTTTTGCGAACTGCTCCGCGCTCCTGCGTGCCTGAGCCACCAGCATGATGAGACCGCCCGCGTGGGGGATGCCCCGGGCTTCCGCGTCCAGGAGGAGCTTCGTGCGGGCTGGATTATACACCACGTCCAGCACCGCCTCGCAGGCGGGAAAACGGTCCAGCTCCGCGGGAGATACCCCCGTGTTAGGGTACATGCCCAGGGGCGTGGCGTTCACCAGTATGCTGGCGTCGGCGTGCCTGTCGAGATTGTCATAGTTGTCGGCCCCGGAGCGGGATATGTTCACGATGGGGTCCGCCCCCAGGTCCCGCAGCGCCGCGATCACGGCCAGGGACGCGCCGCCGGAGCCGAAGACCAGGGCCTTCTTTCCTGACACGGGGACGCCGCACTGCTCCGTCATGGCGACGAAACCCGCGTAATCGGTGTTGTCCCCGAACCAGCCGGAGGGCGTCTTCACCAGGGTGTTCACGCTGCCGATGGCCCGGGCCGCGTCCGACAGAGCCGTGCAGAAGGGGACCACCGTCTTTTTGTAAGGGATCGTCACGTTCATCCCGGCAAGGTCCGTTTCCGCCAGGAACTCCGCCACCTGCTCCGGCTCCTTTTCGATGAGGGCGTAGTCGTATCCGCACAGGAGGGTATGTATCTGCGGGGACCAGGAATGGCCCAGCTTCTGCCCGAGAAGTCCGAACTTATCCGCCATGACGATCCTCCATGCACCGCGCCTGATGGCTGCGGCTGGCAGCCAGTATGGCGGTGAAAACGTCCGCGATGAGGTCCGCGGTCTCTTTCCGGCATTGGGACCGGACGGCGTCCAGCTTCACCTGCTCCCGGGCCGTGTCCAGGATGGCAAGGCCCGCGTCCTGCTTGTAGGCCGCGATGCCCGCAGCCACGTCCATGCGCGCCTCCAGAAGGGCGATGATCTCCCGATCCAGCGCGTCGATACGTTCGCGGTATTCCGTCAACTCCATGCTTTTCCCTCCAGCAGCGCGTCGTATAGGGCGCAGGCGGCGGCGGCCTCCACCACGGGCACCGCCCGGGGGACGATGCAGGGGTCATGGCGACCCCTGACGGTGAGCCTTACGTTCTTGCCGGTCGTGAGATCGACGCTGTCCTGCTCTAGACCGATCGACGGCGTGGGCTTGAACGCAGCGCGGAAGACGATGGGAGCGCCGGTGGTAATGCCGCCCAGGATGCCTCCGGCGTTGTTCGTTCGGACCCGGACGCGGCCGTTTTCATCATAATAATACGGGTCATTGTTCTCGCTGCCGCGCATTCCGGCGGCGGCAAAGCCCGCGCCGAACTCCACGCCCTTCACGGCGGGGATGCCGAAAACAGCCTGGGCGATGCGATTTTCCATGCCGCCGAACATGGGCTCGCCGAGCCCCGCCGGCATACCCTCGCAGACGCATTCGACGACGCCGCCCACGGAGTCGCCCGTGTCCTTGGCCCTCTGCATAGCTTCGGTCATCTTGACGCTGTCCGTTTCGCCTCCGATGGCGGCGATCCGCGCCCGGACGGTGATGCCCTCCTGTTCCAGAAGCTGCAGGGCGAGGCCTCCGGCGATGCACAGCGGCGCTGTGAGACGCCCGGAGAACTGACCGCCTCCGGCCACGTCCCGGGCGTTTCCGTACTTTACCCATGCGGGGTAGTCCGCGTGTCCCGGACGGGGCACCCGGCGCAGCTCGTCATAGTCGGCAGAGCGGGTGTTTGTGTTTTGGATGACGGCAGTCAGGGGAGCGCCGCAGGTGACGCCGTCCGCGAGACCTGAAAGGATCTCCGGGGTGTCCGCCTCCTTCCGTGTGGTGGAGAAGGGGCCGTTTCCCGGCGCCCGTCGGGCCAGGAACGCCGTCAGCTTCTCCATATCAGGCGCAAAGCCGGCGGGCAGGCCCTCAACGGTGACGCCGATGGCGGGGGCGTGGGATTGGCCCCAAATGGTGAAGCGGTACAGGCTGCCGAATGAATTACCCATTACTTGTCCTCCAGGATGACGTTTCCGCCGAGACGCTTGTAGTCGTCCCAGAACGCGGGATAGGATTTGTTTACCGCCTCTGCGCCGTGCAGGATCACGGGAGCATCGCAGGCCAGCGCGGCTACGGCGGCGCTCATGGCGATACGGTGATCGTTGACGCTGGAGACCTCGCCTCCCGAAAGCCGGGAGACGCCGGTGACGGTGAGCCCGTCCGGCAGCTCTTCGACCCTGCCGCCCAGGGCGGAGATCAGCGCTGCGGTGGAGGCGAGGCGGTCGCTCTCCTTGATGCGCAGGCGCTCGGCGTTCATGAAGCGGGTGACGCCGGGACTGACGGACGCCAGCACCGCCAGGACCGGCACAAGGTCCGGGATATCCCGACAGTCCACAGCGGCGCTGCCGGCGGCGATGCGAAGGGAGACGCGCTCCACGGCCTTGTCCCCCTGGGGAGAATCGGGATCAAGGCCGGTGATGCTCAGGGTACCGCCCAGGATGCGGTCCGCGCAAATCCAGAAGGCGGCGTTGGACCAGTCGCCCTCCACACGGGTCTCCCCGGGGGAGACATACCGCTGTCCTGCCGGGAGGGTATAGACCCCGTCCGAGAGAGCGGCCTCCACGCTGAAGGCTCTCAGTGCCTTGACGGTCATGTCCAGGTAGGCCGTGGATTCTGCTGCGCCGGTGAGGCGGATGCGGCTCTCGGAGCCCAGGAGCGGCAGCGCGAAGAGCAGGCCGCTGATGAACTGGGAGGAGATGTTTGCCGCCATGGTATAGTCCCCGGCGGAAAGGGCGCCCGCCTTCACGCGGATGGTGTCCTCCGTGGGGCGGGACATCACGGCGCCGTGGCGCTCAAGCTCCTCCCAGAGGGGGGACAGGGGGCGCTCCGGCAGCCGTCCGTGCATGACAATGGTGGTATCGACGCCCAGCGCACAGACCACCGGCAGCAGAAAACGCAGTGTAGAGCCGGATTCGCCGCAGTCGATGACGGCGGCGGCAGGCCTTTCCCGGATGGGGTCCACGGTGAACATGCCGTCCCCATAGGATATGTCCGCACCCAGGGCCCGCATGCAGGCGGCGGTGGCCTCGATATCGGCGGAGAGAGTGGCGCAGCGGACGCGGGTCGTCCGGTCCGACAATGCCGCGCAGATCAGGAGCCGATGCGCTTGGCTCTTGGAGGCGATGGCCTCGATCTCTCCGGAAAGGGTCGAAGGATGGATCGTTGCTCTCATAGGCCGCTCTCCATGAAGATCCGCAGCGCCGCTTCGTCCATGGGGCGGATGGAGCAATGGCCGATCCTCTCGGGGACGATGACGTTTACCGTGCCGCCGGAGCGCTTTTTGTCCGACAGCATGACGGGCAGGAGAGTGTCGATGGATAGCTCTGTGCGGGTGGGAAGCCCCAGCTTTTCCAGCAGAGCCTCCACGGCCCCCGGAAGGAAATCGCCGCAGATCCCGGCTTTAGCGGCGGCACGGCATACGGTGGCGGTGCCGATGGCGACGGATTTTCCGTGGGAGAGAGAAAAATCGGAGCAGGCCTCTACCGCGTGGCCCAGGGTGTGCCCCAGGTTCAGAAGTCCCCGCTTTCCCGTGTCGAACTCGTCCGCAGCCACGATGTCCCGCTTGTGCTGGACGCAGCGGGCGATGACCGTCTCCGGGTCGAAGGCTTTCCCCGCGTGATACAGGGTGGAAAACAGGGCGGGATCGAAGAGGATGGCGGTCTTTGCCGCCTCCGCGCAGCCGTCTGCGAAAACAACCTCCGGCAGGGTCGCCAGGGAGTCCGTGTCACACAGGACACAGCGGGGCTGCCAGAAGGCGCCCATGAGGTTCTTCCCGGCGGGCAGGTCCACGGCGGTCTTGCCGCCCACGGAGGAATCCACCGCCGCAAGAAGCGTGGTGGGGCATTGGATATAGGCGATGCCCCGCATATACACCGCCGCGGCAAAGCCTGTCAGATCTCCCACCATGCCGCCCCCCAGGGCCGCGAGGGCGTCGGAGCGGGTCATGTGCTTCTCGGTGAGGAAATTCAGGAGGGCCACGAGACTGCCGGTATTTTTCGAGGCCTCTCCGTGGGGGACTACATAGGTCTCCACGTCAAAGCCCGCGTCCGACAGGGCCCTGACGGCTGTCTGACCGTGGAGGGGGAAGACGGTGTCGTCCGAGACGACGGTCACGGTCTTGGCCTTGGGCACCAACGTCCTCATTCGCTCGCCCAAAAGGGAGAGAGCGCCGCTTCCGATCTCCACCCGGTAGGGGGTGGAGGCGGACACTTCGATGACCTTCATCCGTCGATCTCCTCCTTTCTGAGCTTGCCCTCCTGCAGGAGCTCCCGGAGGGCGGGGCGGTCGTCGTCCGCGATGGCGTCGCGGTATTTCGTGAGGTTTTCTATGATGATATCCATTTCGCCGAGCATGTTCTCCCGGTTCTGGAGTATGAGCTCCGCCCACATGTCGGCGTTCAGCCAGGCGACCCGGGTCATGTCCCGGTAGCTCCCGGCTGAGAAGCCCTTGTGTCATCCGGCGGTGGGGCTTTTGATGTAGGCGTTTGACACCACGTGGGCCAGCTGAGAGGTGAAGGCGATCATCTCGTCGTGAGCCTCTGCGGTTGTGACGCTGAAGCGTCCGAAGCCGCAAGGCTTCAAGAGGCGCTTAATGCGGGCCAAAAGCTCGATATCGTCGTACACCGGCGGCACGATGACCATGGGGGCCCGGTCGAAGAGCGTGGCCTTGGCGTATTTGAGGCCGGAAAACTGAGTGCCTGCCATGGGATGCCCGCCCACGAAAGTGAAGCCGTGCTCCTTCGCCATGGCAAAGCCGATGTCACAGATCTCCTTTTTCGTGCCGCCGCAGTCCATGACGATGCCGGTCTTGGAGAAATCGTCCGCGTGCGCTCGGAGATAGTCGATGCAGGTCTCGGGATAGGACGCCAGCAGGACGAGCTCGCAGTCCCTGAGTTTGACCGGGGTGAGGATCCCGTCGATATATCCGGCGAGAAGGGCGAAATCCGCCGTTGCTTCGGTTCTGGCGCAGCCCAGAACGGTGACGGACTCGTCCCGGTGGAAGGCCATGGCCAGGGAGCCTCCGATGAGGCCGAGGCCGACGATGCCGACGGTCATGACTGCACCGCCTCCCGGACCCTCCGCACCCGCTCCATGAGCTGGGCGAACTGGGGCGGCGTCAGGGACTGAGCACCGTCGCACTGGGCGTGGAGCGGGTCGTTGTGGACCTCGATCATGAGACCGTCCGCGCCGCAGGCCGCCGCCGCCAGGGCCATGGAGGGTACGAGGTCGGCCCGGCCGGTGGCATGGCTGGGATCGACGATGACGGGCAGATGGGTCAGCTGCTTCAGCACCGGCACGGCGGAGAGGTCCAGGGTGTTCTTCGTATAGGTCTCAAAGGTGCGGATGCCCCGCTCGCAGAGGATGACGTTGGCGTTGCCTCCCGCCAGCAGGTATTCCGCGCTCATGAGGAGGTCGTTGATGGACCCGGCGAGGCCCCGGCGCAGGAGGATGGGCTTGTCCGTGTGTCCCAGGGCCCGGAGCATTTCATAGTTCTGCATGTTCCGGGAGCCCACCTGGACCACGTCCACCTCCGCCAGAAGGTCGAAATCCTTCATGTCCGCCAGCTCCACCACGATGGGAAGACCGGTGGCCTTTTTCGCCTCCAACAGATACTCCAGTCCCTCCGCGTGGATCACCTGGAGATCGTAAGGGGAGGTGCGGGGGCGGAAGGCGCTGCCCCGCAGGAGGGAGGCGCCGGCGTCCTTCACGGCCGCAGCCACGGCTGTGATCTGCTCCCGGCTCTCTACGGCGCGGGGACCGGCGATGACGGCGAAGCTCCCGCCGCCCACGGAGGCGCCGCCCACGGTGACGACGGTGTCCAGGGGGTGGAATTTCCGGTTCACCTTTTTGAAGGGCTCGCTGACCCGCTTGACGGACTCCACGATGGCGAGGCTCTCCAGAAGCTCCACGTCGATATGGCCGGTATCGCCCACGAGGCCGAGGATGGTGTACTCCTTGCCCTCGGAGACGTGGACCTGGAGCCCCTGGCCCTCCAGCCAGGATATGAGGTGGTCGCGCTGTTCCTTGGTAGCGCTGCTTTTCAGAACTGTGATCATGGTGCGGTTCTCCTTGCTCGAAAAAAAGCCGTGCAGCGCGGATCGTGCTGCACGGCGGATTGGGTACATGTGAGGGGCTTTGCGGCAACACAGATCGCTATTACTTCGTTGTAAAGTAATAGGAATAGGTATAGGCGCTGCCGAAAGTCATGAAACGCATGTGTGGATACCTCTTTAAATGATGAAAGTATTATATGCCAACCGAAGAAAAATGTCAACGGTTTTATTCCGATTCCAGGCGGTCGTTGTAGTTGCCCCAGAAATAATCCGCCAGGAAGCTGCCGAAGGACGACTTGGGAACGTATACCTTGAGACGGCCGGGGGTGTTGTCGAACAGGCCTGTGCCGGGAATGAGGATGTTCGCGCCGGCGTCGTTGTCGATGTGGATCTCTGTGAGCCTCGGCGCACCGTCAAAGGCGCTCTGCATGATCCGGCTGATGTTCGACTGGATGCGGATGACGCGCAGCTCGTCGCAGCCGTCAAAGGCGTTCTGCCCGATGGCCACAACCTTCTGACCGTCGATGAGCCAGGGGATCTCCAGCTCGGATAGGGCCTTGCCGTCGTCGTTGACGCCGGTGATCATGAGACCCTCGTTGAAGGCTTCATAGGTGAAGTACTGGGCGTCCCTGCTGGAGCCGACGGCCTCCGGTGTGGGAACGGGGGTGGGCTCCGGATCTGCTTCGGTCTCGGCGGCAGCGGCGTCGGACCCGTCGTTGGCGTCGGGCATCACACCGGGGACCATGCCGGGCGGCGGCAGCATACCGACATTGGCGCTGTTGCGTCCCTGGGGGAGGGGCATGGCGCCGGGGGCCATGCCGGGGGCCAGAGGCTCGCCGCTGACACCGGCGTTCTCCGCCACGGGCGGCGCGGGGATCTCGATGTTCACGAGGGAGCCGTCGCCTATGAAGTCCTGCAGATCCTGGATGAGCCGGGCGGTGTGCTCGATGACGCCCCGGTCGGTGACGTGGTAGTTGGTGTCGTAAAAATAGCCCGGAGCCATGATGTAGTCCGTGATATCGGAGATGATCTGGCAGTGGAAATTCTCCCGGATGAAGGTGGCGTAGGCCAGGATCCCGTCCAGATCCTGCTGGACGGCCAGGGCGTTCATGGGCGGCCAGGAGAAGAACACCTGCGCTCCCTGGCGCTCGCAGTAGTCGATGTAGTCGTTCACATAGTCGATGTAGTCCTGATCCACGATGTCCGGCGTCAGGTCCACCAGGACCTCCGTGTCATACCACTCGTCCATGATGGGCTGGGTCCGGGTGAAGATGATGTCGCCGTACTCGTCGAAGGAGTCGTGATCGTAGACGCCGTCGGGATTGGGCTTTCCGTAGAGATAAAACTGGAATTTCTTCTGTGCGTAGGTCCAGAAGCTGCCCAGCATCTCGCCCCAGTCATGGGGGCGGATCTTGAAGAGCATGGTGAAGTCGCTGTCGCAGCAGTTCCACATGCCCTCGCCGTTGAAGTACATGGACATGGTCTGGTGATCGGTCTCCGGCGCCAGGACGACGATGTCGCCCTCGTGGATATGGCCGCGGGTGAGGTCCATCATGATGGCGGTGCCGAGAGGACCGTACAGGCCGAAATTCACGGCGGGGATGCCGAGATTCTGCTCTATCATGGGAGATTTGATGCCGAAGGCGACGCTGCTGCCGCCGATGATGACGATCTTGTTCTCGTCGTCAAAGCTGCGCAGACGGGCGTATTTGTCCGCCAGCTCACCCAGGTAGAGGTGGTCGAACTGGGAAGGGAGGATGAGCACCGAAGCGAATACGATGGTCATGCCCAGAAGCAGCGCGAGGCAGACGGCGACGATGGCTTTGAAGGTTTTGTTCATGACCGCGCCTCCTCAGAATTGGAAATAGATGAAAGCCGCGGCACCGTCGCCGGCCATGAGCATGAACCAGGAGACGATGATCGCTATGAGCAGGAAGCCCGCGGTCTCGGTTTTGAGGAGCGTGCCGCCGCCGGGAAGGCTGCGCATGGGCCAGCCCTGGACCAGCAGCCGGTCTACGAAGCTCATGGAGACGATGCTGAAGAACACCGTGATGAGGCCGGTCTCGTCGATCTGGAGGATGTCCAAAAGATCGATGAAGCGCCAGTTGGTGAAGAGATTATTCAGCAGTATGCCAAGATCGGCCACGGAATTTGCCCGGAAGAAGATAAGGGCGAAGACCCCGAGCCAGAACACGATGAAGATCTGCCAGGCGTGCCAGAGCTTCGACTCCCTGTCGATGCGGAGCTTGGCGCAGAGATCCTCCCGGCTCTTTTCCGTGAGCTTTCCGATGATCTGATACACGCCGTGGATGCAGCCCCAGAGGACGAAGGTCCAGGCCGCTCCGTGCCATAGGCCGGAGAGGAAGAAGGTCACGAACAGCGCCACGAACTGGGGCAGCATGACCCCGATGCGGCGGTTGTTGTATTTCTTGCCCAGCTTCCTGGCCCAGCGGGAGAGCTTCTTGTTGGTGGCCAGGGGGTAGAACACGTAATCCTGGAACCAGCTGGTCAGGCTGATATGCCAGCGGGTCCAGAACTCGGAGATGCTCCGGGACATGTAGGGCAGGTTGAAGTTCTGCATAAGGCGGATGCCCATGATCCGTGCGCAGCCCACGGCGATGTCCGTGTAGCCGGAGAAGTCGCAGTACACCTGGAAGGTGAACATGACGGTGGCGAGGATGATGGCGGGGGCTGTGGCGTGCTCGGGATTCGAATAGACGGCCACCACGTATGTAGCCAGCTGGTCTGCGATGACGACCTTCTTAAAGAAGCCCGCCAGGACGATCTTGAGGCCCTCCCGGAGATCGTCGGCGCTGAACCGGTGCTCCGCCTTCAGCTGGGGCAGGAGGTTCTGGGGCCGCTCGATGGGTCCGGCCACCAGCTGGGGGAAGAAGGAGACGAACAGGGCATAGTACCCGAAATGCCGCTCCGGCTCGATGGTCCCGCGATACACGTCGATGACATAGGACAGGGTCTGGAACGTGTAGAAGGAGATGCCAACGGGCAGGATGAGGTCCAGCAGGTGATCCTCCACCGGCAGCCGGAACAGGCGCA
This sequence comes from uncultured Oscillospiraceae bacterium, assembly GCA_905234625.1. Taxonomy (GTDB): domain Bacteria; phylum Bacillota; class Clostridia; order Oscillospirales; family Oscillospiraceae; genus CAJOIG01. The sequence continues at coordinate 47,967 of CAJOIC010000002.1, forward strand.
GAAGGCCCGTTACGCTGGAGGAGAGGAAGTTGAAGTACTTGTAGAAGAACAGGACCCCGAGGCAGGCAACGACGGTCACGATCATATACGCCTTGCGGGCGTTCTTGCTATCGGTCCCCGCCATGAGCCGTCCCGAGGCATAGGATACCGCAGTTGTGAAGGCGATGAGGAACACCAGGTTCGGGTTCCAGCTCATATAGAAATAGTAGCTGGCCGCCAGGAGCATGATCCAGCGGTACTTCGTGGGGATCACGAAGTGCAGGATCGCCACGATGGGGAAGAAAATGAGATACTGCAGGGAGTTGAATGTCATTTCCGTCTTCCTCCGAAGCTGAATATGAGGCCGAACACCGCGGAGAGAAGGCAGAACAGGAGCACGTCCTGGGAGGGGATGTTCAGGAAAAACAGGATGGGCAGCGCCGCCGCCAGCCAGACGAGGAGCAGAGCGCCGACCGTCCTGCGCAGGGGACGGATGAGATAACCGAGGCCCTGGAGCACGCCGGACACGCCGGACAGGATCAGGGTCGTCACGAGTTCTTTAGACATAGGGGACCTCCAGGGGATTCGAGGGTATTGCGGGGATCACTCCCCGTCGGTCTCGCCGCCGGCGTCCTTGGGCGCCTGGAAATCCGGCGAGGCAAAGTAGGCGTTCAGATCCCGGGCCAGCAGGGCGGTGTATTCCGCCCGGGCGGGGGATGCCAGGTGGTAGTCGTCATCGAAGAAAACGGCGGGGTCCAGGATGTTCTCCTGGAGATCGCTGATGACGGTGACGTTCAGGTTCTCGTCCAGATACCGCTCGAAATCCTCCATGGCCTCGTCGGTCTGATAGGAGTAGAGGGAGTTGCGGTTCAGAGGGGTGAACGCCAGGGCATAGTCCACGCCCATCTGATCCAGCTTCCAGTATTGGACGTTCGAATAATAGACCATGAAATCGTAGAGGAAATTATCGCCGAAGTAGATGCTGCGGTTCTTCCAGAAGGTGTCGGAGCCGTTGGGTTTCGTGACGACGGTGAGGGTGCCCCGGTCGTCGTAGTAGCCGGTGGTCCCTGCCAGGGAGGACACATAGTCCTCGTAGGTGGTCTCCGATTCGCTCCGCCGATGGTTGAGATAGTCGTGGAAGCAGTCGAACAGCTTCACGAATTTGCCCGCCCGAACCCAGGAGAAGGCGTTATAGCAGCTCTCGAAGGAACGGAAGGTCTCCCAGGTGCACTGGACGCCGCCCATCTGCCAGAAGCTGTATTCGATGATCTGCAGGAGGAAATCCCCCTCGTTCATGAAGCGCATGGCCCACTCGCTGGTCATGTTGAAGAGGTTCGCGCCGTTGGAACCGCAGTTGAGGACGAGGTAATCCCGGTCCAGCAGGGACTCCAGCTGTCGGGCGTCCACGGAGTAGGCCGTGGAGGAGCCGCCCAGGATGATCATCTTCGGACGGTCCGAGTCCTTGTAGTAGTTCATGAGCTCGATCTTCTTCGTGTGGTTGTTGAACCAGTTGGTGTAGTGCGGGTTTGTGGCCGCGGAGAAGAAGACGGTGTACAGCGCCGCGTCGTTTTCAAAGGAGGCGTCGGAGACATACTCCAGGGAGTCGAACAGCACCAGAGCGGCCAGATTCTCCATCTCGCTGCAGGAATAGTCGGAGATGACCTTCATGGTCTTGGGGAAGACGATGCTGGTGATGTCGGCGTTGCCGGAGAGAGCGCCGGCGGTGACGCCTACCACGGGCTCATTCTCATAGGAATCCGGGATGACGAGCATCTCCGCGTCGCCGGTATAGCCCGTGACGGACCAGCCGTGGTAGGTGGTGTTGTATTCAAAGGTGAAGTCCTTGACGGGGCACTGCTCCCGCCAGACGCACCAGAGCTCGACGACGTGGTCGGTGTCCTCAAAGGCTTTGCCGCCCAGGTTATAGAAGGTGCCGGATTCGTCCGGCTCGGTGTTGTAGCCCACCAGGGTGTAGCCCTCGCGCTCAAAGTAGCCCATATCGGCGGGGGTGTTGGGGTAGAGGAAGTAGGCCAGGGAGAAGTCGTCCCAGTAGATCTCGCCCTCCTCCGTCTCCCGGGCTGCCGCCTCCAGGGCCTCCGCCGTGGCGTCCGCCTCCCGCAGGGCCCTGCCGCCGTTGGCATGGTAGCGCACCAGCACGGAATCGGTGCCACGGAAGTTCGCGTAGAGGGTGGTGTCGGACAGGAGGAAGAAGTCGAAATCCTTGTCATAGCTCAGCACCATGCCACCGTCCGCCAGCGTGCCGCCGATGGTCCAGCAGTAGAAGGAGCTGCCCTCCGCGGGCAGGGCGTGGGCGGTGAGGGGGGTGCCGGAGGCGTGCTTTCCCGTGCCGCCGTCAGCGGTAACGCTGCCCTCCCGGCCGTCATACACCAGGGAGAACTCGTAGATGACGGACTCGTCGATCACGGGGTCACCGTCCCGGGCGACGCCATCCACCCGCAGAGATATGTTCTCGCAGGCGACGAGGACCGCCAGCGCCAAAGCGCAGATCAAAAGGATCAGGATCGTTTTCTTCATGCTTTCTCTACCTCCCGATGGACTCCCGCCAGAGCCTTGGGTCAATCCAGCGTTTCAAAATATGCGTTCAGTTCCCCGGCCAGACGCTCGGTATACTCCGCCCGGGCGGGGGAGGCCAGATGATAGTCGTCGTCGTAGAAGACGGTGGGATCGTAAATGTTGTCCTGCAGGTCGCTTATGATGGTGATGTCGAGATTCTCCGCGAGATACCGCTCGAAATCCTCCATCTCCCCGTCAGTCTGCTCGGGGTAGAGGGAGTTGCGGTTGAGGGGCGTGTAGGACATGGCGTAGTCGATGCCCATGTCCGCCAGGGATGCGTAATCGGCGTTCAGGTTGTCCACCATGTAGTCGTACAGCCAGTAGTCGCAGAAGTATATGCTCCGGCCCTGCCAGAAATCGGGAGAGCCGTTGGGATAAGTGGTGATGGTGAGGGTGCCCTGGTCGTCATAATAACCCGTGGGCGCCAGGGAGGCGTAATGGTCCTCATAGGTCAGTTCGGGCAGGGCCTTGCGGGCGTCCAGGAATTCCTTGAAGCAGTCGTAGAAATAGAGATAATCGCTCATGGGGACCCAGGAGAAGACGTTGTAGCACCCCTCGAAGGAGCGGAACGTCTCCCAGGCGCACTGGATGCCGCCCATCTGCCAGGCGCTGTATTCGATAATCTGGAGAAGGAAATCCCCCTCGTCCATGAAGTGCTCAGCCCAGCGGCAGGTCATGTTGAAGAGGTTCGCGCCGTTGGTGCCGCAGTTCAGGACCACATATTCCCGGCCGAGCAGGGACTGGAGCTGCTGCGCGTCCACCGCGTAGGCTGTGGAGGAGCCCCCCAGGATGACCAGCATGGGGCGCTCGTCGTCCGTCCAGTAGCGCATGAGCTCCACCTTTTTGCTGTGGTTGTTGAACCAGTTGGAGTAGTGGGGCGCCGTGGCCGCGCAGATGTTCACGGTGTCGAGGGCGGTATCCCCCTGGAAAGCGGCGTCCGCGATATAGTCGAGGGAGTCGAAGAAGGTGACCTCCCGAAGGCTCGTCATATCGGAGCAGGAACCGTCTGCGATGAACTTCAGGGTGGAGGGGAAGACGATGGACTCCACGGAGCCGTTCCCGGCGAAGGCGTCCGCCGCCACGCCGATCACGGGATCGCCGTTCCAGGCGCCGGGGATGCTCACCTCCGGGTCGGAGCCGTAATAGGCGTCCACGATCCAGCCGCCGTAGATGGCGCTGTATCCGAAGCTGAAATCGTCGGCGGGGGACTGCTCCCTCCAGACGCACCAGAGCTCGATGACGGCGTCGGTATCCTCGAAGAGCTTCCAGCCGGGGGCATAAGTCTCGCCGGAGCCGTCCGGCTCGGTGTTGTAGCCCACCAGGGTGTAGCCATCCCGCAGGAATACGCCGGTGTCGGCCAGAGCATTGGGGTAGAGGTAGTAGGCCAGGGAGAACTCGTTCCACAGGTCGCCGCCCTCCGCCTCGTCGGAGACGATCTCGCCGCCGTTGGCGTGATAGAGCACGAGGGCGGAATCGCCGTCCCGGAAGTTGGGATAGAGCCAGGTCTCCTGGGTCAGGATAAAGGTGTAGTCCGGGTCGTAGCTCACCAGGATGCCGCCGTCCTCCAGGGTGCCGCCGGAGGACCAGGCGTAGAACGCCTTGCCGTCCGCGGGCTGCGCGTGTACCTCGATCTCCGTCCCGGCGTCATAATAGCCGTGGGTGCTGGAGCTGTATGCGTTGCCGTCGCGGCCGGCATTCACGATGCCGAAGGCGACGCCGTCCGCAGGCGTCCGGGTCGCTCCGCAGGCGCACAGGGTGAGGGCGGTCAAGACGAGCAGCAGGATGAGGATCGTTTTTTTCAAGGCTGTTTATACCTCCCGGCGGGACCGTTCGCGTCGGGACCGCCATTGTGTTCACACAATATATTATGATACGTCAGATCTCGAAGAATTTCAACTTAAAAATCACCCGGATCCCACAGGGACTGAAACATTACGGATTTATAACGGTATTTTAACCGAGTGGGAACGATTCATTAAGGCGTCTTGCCGGGGGTTGACAGGCGCGGAGGCTCGGTTGTAAAATCATGGATTAGAACGGATGATTTTCGGAGCGTGGAAGCATGGAAACTGTGATCGGATATCTGGACGCGTCCTGCGCGGCTTGGCCCGACAGCGTCGCCGTATCCGACGGGGAGCGGGAGCTGACGTTCACCGCTCTGCGGCGGATGGCCTGGGGCCTGGGGAACCTGCTCATGGAGCGGGGCCTTACCCGCGCCGCCGTGGGTGTCTACGCCCAGCGGAGGGCGGAGGTCGTCGCCGCCATGCTGGGATGCGCCGTCTCCGGGAACACATATGTCCCCCTCAATCCCGACGCGCCGGAGGAGAAGACGAAAAAGATCTTATCCCACGCAGGGGTGAGTCTGATCCTGGGCTTTGCCGAAGGGGAGTACGCCGCCGATGATCTGGGGATCGGGTATCTCCGTCTGGACGGGGACTTTCCCGTGTCCGACGTCCGTCCGGACGTGACTGTCACAGGGGAGGACACGCTTTACATCATTTATACCTCCGGCTCCACGGGGGAGCCCAAGGGCATCCGGAAGAGCCATGGCTCCGTGGTGGATTTCATGGAGGCTTACGCCAGGGAGCTGGACTTCGGTCACAAGGAGATCCTGGGGAACCAGACCCCCTTCTGCTTCGATGCCTCCGCCAAGGATATCTATCTCATGCTGAAGACCGGCGCGAGGATGGAGATCATACCATCGGAGAAATTTGCCTTCCCCGTGACCCTGATCGAATATCTGAACGAGAAAAAGATGACCTTCCTGTCCTGGGTGCCTTCTGCCCTGGCCATCGTAGCCCGTCTTCGCACCTTCCGGGACATCCTGCCTGAGACGGTGCGGCGGGTGGCCTTCGTGGGGGAGGTGTTCCCTCTCAAGGACCTGGAGGCATGGCGGACGGCTCTGCCGGACATCGAATATATAAACCTTTACGGCTCCTCGGAGCTGGCTGGCGTCGCGGCCCTGTACCACATCCCCAAGGAGGGACCGCTGCCCTCGCCGCTGCCCATCGGAAGGCCTCTGGCAAACTCCCGCATTTTCCTCTGGGAGGACGGTCGTATCGTCCCGGATCGGGGCGAGATGCTGGTGGCAAGCGGGGCGCTGGCGGACGAATATCTGAACGATCCCGAAAAAACCGCCGCTACCTTCGAAACCATAGATGTGGAGGGCGTCCCCACCCGAGTGCTGCACACCGGGGATTGGGCGCGGTATGACGAGGACGGGAATCTTGTCTTCCTGGCCAGGAGCGACGCCCAGATAAAATACAAGGGCTACCGCATCGAGCTGGGGGAGATCGAGGCCGCGGTGAATGCGCTGGACTTCATCGGCAGAGCCTGCGTGCTGTATAACGCGGACAGGGAGCGCATCACGGCCTTCGTCACCTCGGACAGGCCCGATCTGAAGCTCCGGGACCTGAACGCCGCGCTGGACGGAAAGCTGGTGGACTATATGCTGCCGCGAAGGCTGGTGGTGCTGGAGCAGATGCCCCTCAACGCCAACGGTAAGATCGATCGGCCCTATCTCAAAACGCTTCTGTGAGGTGATCCCATGACGGAGGAAAAGCTGCTCTCCCTGGCGAGGGAGTATGCCACGCCCTTATATGTATTCGACGCGGATGCCTTCCGAAAGAGGGCCCGTCTCGTAAAAGACGCCCTGGGGGAGAAGATCCGCCTGTGTTATTCTATCAAGGCCAATCCCTTCCTGCTTCGGTGCCTGCCGGAAGAGATATCCTTTCTGGAGGTCTGCTCTCCCGGAGAGCTCACCGTGTGCGAGAATGCCGGAGCGGACCTGACGACCATCGTCTTCTCCGGGGTCAATAAGACCCGGGACTGCGTGGAGCGGGCCATGGACGACCGTGTGGCCGTGTTCACGGCGGAGAGTCCGCTGCACTGCGAGCACATCGAAGCTGCGGCGGCGGAGCGTGGCATCGATGTCCCCGTCCTGCTGCGCCTTACGAGCGACAATCAGTTCGGCATGGACGACGATCTCATCGTGGAGCTGTGCGCCCGGCGGGAGCGGGAGTTTCCCCATATCCGCTTTGTGGGCCTGCACTACTTCTCCGGCACGCTGAAAAAGCGGCCCACCCTCATCGGCCGGGAGCTTGACAAGCTGGACGCCCTGGCCCTGCGGGTCCGGGAGGAGACGGGCGTCGTCTTCACCCATATGGAATACGGTCCCGGTCTCTGGATCGACTATTTCGGGGAGGACCCGGACGGAGCGGAGGAGGCCCTTCTCGCGGAGGTCGCGCCCGTCATCCGTCCAATGGGGGAGAAATATGTCCTCACCGTGGAGATGGGCCGGTATTACAGCGCTCCCTGCGGCGCGTACCTCACCACGGTCATGGACACGAAGACTAACTGCGGCTATCACTACGCCATCGTGGACGGCGGCCTGCACCAGATGAACTATGACGGTCAGATGAAGGGCACCCAGGTGCCGGATATCCGCCGTCTTACCGGCGCCGACGGGGAACCGGAGGACTGGTGTGTCTGCGGCAGTCTATGCACGCCGAACGACGTGCTTGTGCGGCGGGTCTCCATGCCGGCGCCCGAGCGGGGAGATATCCTGGCCTTCATGCGCACCGGCGGCTATTCCATCTGCGAGGGTTTTGCCTTCCTGTTGAGCCGGGACCTGCCCGCGGTGGTCATCTATTCCGAAGCGGGCGGCGCCCATGTGGCCAGAGAGCATATCAAGCTTGATCCGTTGAATACACCAAAATAAGGGAGAAACAGAATGGATATCGACTATTTTTCCAACAAAGAGCTCCGGGAGATGGGGTTCAAGAGCCTGGGCAAGCGGGTCCTCATCTGCCGCACCTGCAAGCTCTACCACACTGACCAGATCGAGATCGGCGACGATGTGGAGATCGACGACTTCACCATCCTCAACGGCACCATCAAGATTGGCAACCACATCCACATCAGCTCCAACTGCGAGCTGTACTCCGGCGAGTCCAGCATCGAGATCCAGGACTACGCGGGCATTTCGTCCCATTGCTCCTTCTACGGTATCACGGACGACTATGTGGGACCCTACATGAACAACCCCACCATCCCGCCCCGCTTCCGGAACCTGACGGAGCAGCCTGTGGTCATCGGAAAGCACGTCCTCATCGCCACCCACAGCGTCATCCTGCCCGGCGTCACCATCGGGGAGGGGTGCTCCTTCGGCGCCCACGCCATGGTGTCCAAGTCCACGGAGCCCTGGGGCGTGTATGTGGGCTGTCCCGCCAAGCGCATCAAGGAGCGCGACCGGGGCATCCTGGAGAAATGTAAGGAACTGGAGGCCTCCGAGGCCGCCAGAAAAGAACGGGCTCTCGCCCGGAAAAACAAGAACTGACAACATAACGGAGGTAAAGCACAATGAGAGAACAGGTTTTGGAGATCCTGCTGGATGTGGTCCCCGACGTGGATTTTGAGAATGAGGTCGATCTGGTAAAGGATAAGATCATCGACTCCTTCGCGGTGGTGGCCATGGTGAACGAGCTCAACGACGAGCTGGACATCGATATCCCCTCCCGGGAGATCCTGCCGGAGAACTTTTACAGTCTCGATACCATCGTGGCTCTCGTGGAGAAATACAGCTGAGCTCGGCTTCTTTCGAGAAAGGAGCTCAAAGGACCTTGATCCCGAACCAAGGTGTTTCGGCAACAGACCTCTGCGCCCGGCACCGCTGCCGCGGCGCTGTGGAGAATGTCAAAAACGGCGTGACCGGATCGGTCACGCCGTTTTTCGTGGAATATGGGTTTTATGCGCCTGTGAACATCTCCCAGAGGATGCGGACGAAGAACACCGCCAGCACCACGCCGATGATGGGCTTTACGATTTTAGAGCCGTTTTTCGTGAAGCTCCTGGCTCCCAGCCAGTTGCCGGCGATGCCGAAGACGCCCGCGATAAGGCCCAGGGTGAGGTACACCTTGCCGTTTATGAGGTATGTCACGAGGGCCGCCACGTTGGTGGAGAGGTTGATGACCTTTGTGATGCCGGCGGCGGAGTTCAGGTCCATGTGGGCGAGGCCTGTCAGGAGCAGCAGCAGGAAGGTGCCGGTGCCGGGACCGTAGAACCCGTCGTATACACCGATGACGAGAGCGCAGCCCGCCGCCGCGGCATAGGTCTTCCCAGGGGAGAGGGGGTCGCCTCCCGCCGTGTCCAGGGCCTTGGAGCGGAAGACGTAGAAGGCGGTCAGAGGCAGGATGAATAGCAGGATGATCTTGAAGACCCGGTCGCTGACGAGAAGGGCCAGATTCGCGCCGCCGGTGGAGCCCGCCAGGGCGCACACGGCGCATACGAGGGCGAGCTTCCACCGGATGAAGCCCTGCTTCCAGAATTTGTAGGTGGTCAGGGTGGTGCCCATGGCGGAGCTGACCTTGTTGGTGCCGATGGCGGAGTGGGCAGGCAGGCCCGCGATGAGGTAAGCCGGCAGAGAGATGAGTCCGCCGCCTCCGGCGATGGCGTCCACATATCCGCCGAGAAAGATCAGCGGACAGACGATGAGATATCGCGTGAGCTCGCTCATGATCATGCCTCCTCCGGTTGACAGAAATGCCGGTTTTTCATATACTGGGACATATTTTACCGCATATTACCGCAAAGTTCCATGGACGAAATGGTGAAACTTTGTGTCGGAAGAGGAGAGAGTTTTATGCTGTTGCGCTATGAAGACAAGGCCCCGGCCATGGGTCGGCGGTGCTATATAGCGCCCAATGCCGCCGTGATCGGGGACGTGACCCTGGGGGACGACGCCTCCGTCTGGTTCGGCGCGTCTGTTCGGGGCGATTCCGCGCCCATCACCGTCGGCGAGGGTACGAACATCCAGGACAACGCCTCCGTCCATTGCTCGGACGGTATCCCCTGCGTCATCGGCCGGGACGTGAGCGTGGGCCACAACGCCGTGGTGCACAGCGCCGTCGTGGAGGATGGCGCGCTCATCGGTATGGGCGCGGTGGTGCTGGACGGCGCCGTGGTCGGCGCGGGGAGCATCGTCGGCGCGGGAGCAGTGGTCACGAAGGGGACCGTCGTCCCGCCGGGGAGCCTCGTCATGGGCATCCCCGGGAAGGTGATCCGCACCGTGCCGGAGGGGGCAAACCTGGAAAACGCCCGCATCTACGCCCAGCGTAAAGAAGCGTATCGCAAGGAGGAAGAGGAGAAATGACACGCTATCAGGAGGAATATAAGCGCAAGCTCGTTACCGTGGAGGAGGCTCTCTCGAAGCTCAAGACCGGCGACGTTATCGGAACCAGCCAATGCGCCAACGAGCCCACGGCGATCTTCGATCAGATGCACACCTTGCATGGGAAGATCGGTCCCGTGAAGATGTACGGTCCCATGTGCTTCCTGCCCCATGAGTTCATGCTTGATCCCAAGTACCACGACACCTTCAACATGGACGTGGCCTTCCTCATGGGGGACACCCGGAAGAGTCACGCCATGGGCGCTCTCAACTACTATCCCACGGATCTGCACAACGGCCCCTCCCGCTGGATGAGCGTGAACGACGTGAACGTCTTCATCACGGCGGCGACGCCCATGGATAAGCACGGATACATGAAGATCCCCCTGTGCCTCATCCACGAGAAGGCGTTTTTCGAGGCCGCGGACACGGTCATCGTCCAGGTGAACGCGAATCTGCCGGACGTCTGGGGGGACACGGAGATTCATGTGTCCGAGGTGGACTGGATCGTGGAGGCGGACTCGCCCCTGCCGTACCTGCCCGAGAGCCATCCTGACGAGACAGAGAAGATCATCGGAGGCTATATCTCCGAGCTCATCCATGACGGGGATTGCATCCAGCTTGGCATCGGCGGCATCCCGGACGCGGCGGCCCAGTCCCTCATGGACAAGCACGACCTGGGCGTCCACTCCGAGATGATCACAAACTCCATGGTGGACCTGGTGGAGGCCGGAGTCATCACCGGCAGGAAGAAGACCCTGCACCAGGGGAAGATCGTGGGGGCCTTCGCCTTCGGCACCCAGCGGCTTTACGACATGCTGGACTGCAATCCCGGGGTCATGCTCCGGCGGGGAGATTTCGTGAACGATCCCTGGGTCATCGCCCAGAACGATAACTTCGTGTCCGTGAACTCCTGCCTGTCGGTGGATCTGACGGGACAGGTCTGCTCCGAGTCCATCGGCTCCCGGCAGTATTCCGGCACCGGCGGGCAGTCTGATATGGCCGTGGGCGCGGCCCACGCCAAGGGCGGACGGAACTTCATCGCCGCGCCCTCCACACGAAAGGGCGGTACGGTGTCCACCATCACCGCCCAGCTGGCGCCGGGCTCGGTGGTGAGTCTCAGCCGCAATCAGGTGGACTGCATCGTGACGGAATACGGTGTGGCCTGGCTCAAGGGCCGGAACCTCCGTCAGAGAGCGGAGAATCTCATCGCCGTGGCCCATCCGGATTTTCGCGCCGAGCTCCGGGAACAGGCGAAAAAGCTTTGTCTTTGGTGAATCGGATAAACGATTGCTCCGGGAAGCGAAAAGCCTCCCGGAGCTGATTATTCCGGCGCTCTTTAGGAAAAGTAACGTTACCGGGCTTCCACTCTTGTGAATAGCGGGGATTCTGTGCGAGTGTAAAGCTCTTTTTGGGTACTTTTTCGTTCAAGAAAAAGTACCAAGATAGCGGGCGATCTCCGCCTCCGCGTCCCATACGAGGCGATCCTCGTCGATCCCGGCAAGATGTCCGTCCTCCACAACGACCCGTCCGTTCACGACGGTGGTATCGACCGGCCCCTTGAGCCCTACGGTACACAGCACGGCCTTGGGGTCCCGGCAGGCGCCGACGAGCTCCAGCCGGTCCTTCCGCAGCAGGAAGAAGTCCGCGCACTTGCCTGCCTCCAAGCTCCCGATCTCGCGCTCCCGGCCCAGCAAACGCGCGCCGCCTACGGTGGCCATTTTCAGGATGTCGTACCCGGTGGGCGCTCGGTCCCCGGATGTCAGGCGATGCAGCAGATAGCACACCCGCATCTCCTCCAGGAGGTTCGAGCCGTCGTTCGAGGCGCTGCCGTCCACGCCGAGACCCACCGGCACGCCCGCCGCCAGTAGCTCCGGGATCCGCGCCGTGCCGGAGGAGAGCTTCATATTGGAAACGGGACAGTGACAGACCCCGGTGCCGGTCCTCCCCAGCAGGCAGATCTCCTCGTCGTTGAAGTGGATGCCATGGGCGTACCAAACGTCCGGTCCCAGCCAGCCCAGGGTCTCCATGTACGCCAGGGGGCGCATGCCCACGGTCTCCAGGGTGTACCGCTCCTCGTCCTTCGTCTCGCACAGGTGAGTGTGCAGGCGCACGCCCAGGGACCGGGCCAGCTTCGCGCTCTCCCGAAGGAGCGTCTCGGACACGGAAAACGGAGAGCAGGGGGCCAGAGCCACCCGGCGCAGGGAGCCGAAGGCGGGGGCGTGGTATCGCTCCACGGCGTCCCGGCTGTCCCGCAGGATGTCGTCAACCGGCTGGACCACGCTGTCCGGCGGCAGACCTCCGTCCTTTTTCGAGAGGTCCATGCTCCCCCGGGAAAAGTGCATCCGCACGCCCATCCGCTCCGCCGCCGCGGCCTGGGCCCCCAGAAGGTCCCCGGCGTCCCTGGGAAAGACGTAGTGGTGGTCGAATACGGTGGTGCAGCCGTTTTTCATGAGCTCCCCGATGCCCGCGAGGCTGGAGAGATACACCGTGTCCTCGTTCATTCCCTTCCAGACCTCGTACAGGGCGACGAGCCAGGGGAAGAGCTCCAGACTCTGCACCTGGGGCAGGTTGCGGGAGAAGAGCTGGTACAGGTGGTGATGCGTGTTCACTAGACCGGGATAGCACAGCATCCCCCGTCCGTCTATCACCCGGTCCGCCGTAGGCGTCTCCGGTCCGATGGAGCGGATGATGCCGTCCTCGGCGTACAGGTTCGCGTTTTCATATACCCGGTCGTCTCCGTCGCAGGAGATGAGAGTGTCGATATCCTTCACGAGCAGCGATGCCATGGCGGGACCTCCGTTTCTTTCCATGACCGCAGAGTACCACATTCCGCCGGATCTCACAAGAGAAAGATAGCTTTATTATAAACATATTGACATGGTGGGTTTATGGGTAGTATAATGTACTCGCGGACGGGGGATCGTCCGCGAAAACCCGTGAAACGAGGGATAAGATCCATGTATGTTTACGCAGACAACGCGGCAACGACGCGCACCAGTGAGACGGCTATAAACGCGATGCTGCCGTTTTTCCGGGAGACGTACGGAAACGCCTCCTCTCTCCACACCCCGGGCCAGCGGGCGATGGAAGCCCTGGTGGCTGCCCGGGAGAAGGTCGCTGCGATCCTGAATGCGGACCCGAAGGAGATCTACTTCACCTCCGGCGGCAGCGAGGCGGACAATCAGGCCATCGTATCTGCCGCCCGGAACGGCGCACGCAGGAACAAGCGCCATATCATCTCCACGGCCTTTGAGCATCACGCCGTGCTGCATACCCTGGACAAGCTGAAAAAGGAGGGGTATGAGATCGAGCTTCTGGACGTGCACGAAAACGGCGTCGTGACGGCGGAGCAGGTGGCGGCAGCGATCCGGGAGGACACGGCGCTGGTGACGATCATGTTCGCCAACAACGAGATCGGAACGCTCCAGCCCATCGCGGAGATCGGCGCGGTATGCCGGGAGCGGGGCGTTCCCTTCCACTGCGACGCGGTGCAGGCCGTGGGGCATGTCCCCGTGGATGTGAAGGCTCTGAACGTGGATATGCTCTCCCTCTCGGCCCACAAGTTCCACGGCCCCAAGGGCGTGGGCGCCCTGTATGTCCGGAAGGGCATCCCCGTGGTGAACATCATCGAGGGCGGCCAGCAGGAGAGAGGCAAACGCGGCGGCACGGAGAATACCCCCGGCATCGTGGGCATGGCAGCGGCCATGGAGGAGGCCGTCGGGAATCTGGATAAAAGCATCCCCTATGTGACGGCGCTCCGGGAACGGCTCATCGAGGGTCTGTCTCAGATCCCCCACAGCCGACTGAACGGCGACCGGGACCGCCGTGTCCCCGGAACGGTGAATTTCTGCTTCGAGGGCATCGAGGGCGAGAGCCTTCTGCTGCTTCTGGACGAGAAGGGCGTCGCGGCGTCCTCCGGCAGCGCGTGTACCTCCGGGTCCCTGGACCCGAGCCATGTGCTGCTGGCCATCGGACTGCCCCACGATGTAGCCCACGGCAGCCTGAGGCTGAGCATTGACGATGAGAACACTCCGGAGGAGGTCGAACATATCCTTTCGGTCGTTCCCGGCATCGTGGAGTATCTGCGGGATATGTCGCCCATCTGGGACGAGCTTCAAAAAGGCGAAAAGCCGTACTTGCTCTGACGGCAAACTGTGCTATAATCAAGGAGGTTACAGAAAATGGCGCTTTACAGCGATAAGGTCATGGATCATTTCCGCAATCCGCGGAATGTGGGAAAGATGGAGGACGCCGACGGGATCGGCGAGGTGGGCAACGCCAAGTGCGGCGATATCATGCGCATGTACATCAAGGTCGAGGACGATATCATCACGGACGTGAAATTCATCACCTTCGGCTGCGGCAGCGCCATCGCCAGCTCGTCCATGGCGACGGAGATGATCAAGGGCATGCCCATCTCGGAGGCTCTGGAGCTGTCGAACAAGGCGGTGACGGAGGCTTTGGACGGGCTTCCCGCCCACAAGCTGCATTGCTCCGTTCTTGCGGAGGAGGCGGTCCGCGCCGCTGTGAAGGACTACTATGACAAAAACGGGATCGCCTACGATCCCGCCCTTTTCGCGGACTGTGACTGTGCCCACGAGCACGACCATGAATCTGAGGATTGAGCCGGCGCTGAGGCCTCCCGCCGAACACCGGCGGGAGGTTTTTTATGGCTGACAAGGTGATGATCGGCATGTCCGGCGGCGTGGATTCCTCCGTGGCGGCGCTGCGGCTGAAGGAGGCGGGCTTCGACTGCGTCGGCGTCACCATGAAGCTCTATACGAACGACGAGCTGGGGCTTCCGGAGCGGCATACCTGCTGTTCCCTGGACGACGTGGAGGACGCCCGGAGCGCGGCCTTCCGGCTGGGGATGCCGCATTATGTGCTGAACGAGAAGGCTGCCTTCGAGGAGAAGGTCATACGGCACTTTGTGGAGACGTACGAGGCCGGCGGTACGCCGAACCCGTGCATCGAGTGCAACCGGCACCTGAAATTCTCCGCCATGCTCCATCGGGCGGAGGAGCTGGGCTGTGCCTATATCGCCACGGGGCATTATGCCCGGATCGAGCGCCGGGAGGACGGCCGCTGGCTTCTGAAAAAGGGGACCGACGCCTCCAAGGACCAGAGCTATGTGCTGTACATGCTGACCCAGGAACAGCTCTCCCGGACAAAGCTCCCCCTGGGGGAGCTCACGAAGCCGGAGGTCCGCCGGATCGCGGAGGAGCGGGGCCTTCTGAACGCAAAAAAGCATGACAGCCAGGATATCTGTTTCGTGCCGGATGGGGATTACGAGGCTTTCATCCGCCGCTATACCGGGAAGGAGTATCCCTCCGGGGATTTCGTGGACGAGGACGGAAACGTCCTGGGGCGGCACCGGGGCCTCATCGCGTACACCGTGGGCCAGCGCCGGGGCCTGGGTGTCTCGGGCGGACGCCCCCTCTACGTCTGCCGAAAGGATATGAAGAAAAACGCCGTCGTCCTCTCGGACAACGACGCCTTATTCTCAGATACGCTGAAGGCCCGGAACGTGAACCTCATTGACCGGGAGCGCATGGACGGTCCTCTTCGCTGCGCGGCAAAGATCCGCTACTCCCATAGTGAGGCTCCCTGCACCGTCACCCAGACGGGGGAGGACGAGTGGACAGTGGTCTTCGACACGCCCCAGCGGGCCGTGACCGGGGGCCAGGCCGTGGTCCTGTACGACGGAGACACCGTCATCGGCGGCGGCACCATCATCGGATAAGGAGATTTTGATACTGCACCTCGATAAATAGCGAATGGTTTTGTAACGAGGAATAGTAAGAACCGTTGAATGCGGTGCGACCCCGATCCGGAACGGATCGGGGTCGCTTTTTGCAGTATGGTCCGGGAGGATCACTCCGCCAGAAGGACCTCCAGCGCCGCAAGACGGGCGCAGATGCAGAAGAGCTTCATGGCGGCACCAAGGGTGTTGACGTCGGGATAGCTGGGAGCGATGCGGATGACATTGTCTTCCGGGTCCTTCCCATAGGGGAAGGGGGCGCCCGCGCCGGTGAGGGTGAGGCCCGCGTCCTTGCAGAGGGCCACGGTCCGCTTGGCCGTGCCGGGAAGTCCCGTGTAGGCTACGAAGTACCCGCCCTTCGGCTCGTGCCAGGAGGCGATGCCCAGCGGCGCGATCTCCATTTGGAGAGTCATGAGGACACAGTCGAACTTGGGAGCCATGATGGCGGCGTGCTTCTTCATGTGCTGACGGATGCCATCGGCGCTGCGGAAGAAATTGTAATGCCGGAGCTGGTTGATCTTATCATATCCGATGGTCTGGACGCCCATTTGCTTCAGAATGAACTTCACGTTGTTCTCGCTGGCGGCTAGCACCGCGAGGCCTGCGCCGGAGAAGGTGACCTTGCTGGTGGAGATGAACTCGTAGACCATATCCTCGGAGCCGGCCTCCCGGCAGGCGTCGAAGATGTTCAGAAGCTGCTCGTCCTCATCCCGGAAGCCGTGGACAAGATAGGCGTTATCCCAGAAGATGCGGAAATCGTCCGCTGCAGGCTTCAGCGCGGCGAAGGCTCGGACCGTCTCGTCGGAGTAGGTGATGCCGGAGGGGTTCGAGTACTTGGGAACGCACCAGATGCCCTTGACGGAGGGATCGGACTCCACATACTGCCGGACAAGATCCATGTCGGGACCGTTGTCGTCCATGGGGATGCTGATCATCTCGATGCCGAATTCCTGGCAGATGGCAAAGTGCCGGTCATATCCGGGGATGGGGCAGAGGAATTTCAGCTTTCCCTGCTGGCTCCAGGGCTTGGAGCCGCCGTACACGCCGAGAAGCAGCGCCCGGGTGATGGAGTCGTACATGAGGTTCAGGCTGGACTGACCGCCCATGATGATGTTCTCCGGCTTGAGACCCAGCAGGTCCGCGAAGAGCTCCTTGCACTCGTCCACACCGGCAAGCTCGCCGTAGTTGCGGACGTCCGTGCCCTTGCGAGTGACGGTCAGATCGGAGGGGGGCTGCGCCAGCATAGGCATGGAGAGGTCGAGCTGGGCGGGGTTGGGCTTGCCTCGGGACATGTCGAGCTTCCGGTCTCCCCGGCTTGCGGCGCTGTATTCTTCCTTTACTGCGGAAAGTTCCGCCCGCAGTTCGTCCTTTGTCATGTCGGAATAACGTTTCATTGATTCTGCTCCTTTATAGATCTGCTGATATTATAAGTTTTGCTTAAATAAAATGCAAGAAAAACTTTTGTGCAAAAACTACTTGCATTGTTCGATGAACCTGTGCAAAATGCACAAATCATCAAGTGGGATCAAGTCTGCAAATAGATTATCTGTTTTATACATCTATCATATGATTTGGATATGGCAAGCCATCAAAGGGGAAGGGGCTGATATGGGATTTGACTAGCTGAGATATGGAAACGTGACCGAGCGGGACGCGGGGCGGAGACGGCCTTTACCGGAGACTGTCCCTTGTCCGCAGGGAGTTCGGGCAATAAAACGATAACACCTGTGTTGCAAGTTTGTCAAGCCGCACGGAAAACGAGAAGGTCTTCACCGCGGGAGACATGCGGCGGGGTGCGTCCCTGGTGGCGACGGCCATTGCCGACGGGCGCCGCGGCCCGGGTCGTGGACGGGTATCTCGAGGGCTACACAAATCTCTGAGTTTATGCTATGATGTTGGCGTGCCGTTTTTCACGGCACGCCGTCTGTTTCTCATTTTTGACCGAAAGCGAGGATCATTATGGTATCCCTCGTCCCCTGTGAAAGCTATGACCCCGACGTCTGCCGCCTGGCTCTGGAGGAGGTCCTGGCGCCCTTGGGCGGACTGGACTTCGTGACCCCGGGCATGACCGTGGGCATCAAGGCGAACCTGGTCTCCTTCATGAAGCCGGAGGCCGCAGCCACCACCCATCCCGCGCTCCTGTCCGCGCTTACGGAAATGCTGGTCCAAAAGGGCGCCCGTGTGGTGGTGGGGGACAGTCCCGGCGGGCTCTATACGGCGGCTTACGTCAAGAACGTCTACCGCGCCACCGGGATGTATGAGGTGGAGAAGGCGGGCGCTGTCCTGAACGAGGATTTTTCCCAGCGGGAGGCGGTCTTCCCCGAGGCCGCCGCCGCGAAGACCTTCACCTATACCGCCTGGCTGGACGGCTGCGACGCGATCATCGACTTCTGCAAGCTCAAGAGCCATGGCATGATGGGCATGTCCGCGGCGGCGAAGAATATGTTCGGCGTCATACCGGGCACCATGAAGCCGGAATACCATTATAAATACCCGGACCACCGCCTGTTCTCCCGGATGCTGGTGGATCTGGACACCTATTTTTCCCCGGTGCTGTCCATCGTGGACGGCGTCGTCGGCATGGAGGGTAACGGCCCCACCGCCGGGACGCCGAAGCACATGGGGGTGATCGCGGCGTCTCCGTCGCCCCACGAGGCTGATCTGGCCTGCGCCCATATCATCGGGCTCCGGCGGGAGGATGTCCCCACCCTCCAGGAGGCCTATGAGCGGGGCCTTATCCCGGCGGAGGCCTCGGAGCTTCAGATCGCGGGGGATCTGGACAGCTTCCTCGTTCCGGACTTCCAGAGGATCGTCACGAAAAACGACCTGCTCTTCCGGAAAGAGCTCCCGGGAAAGGCGGGAGAGGCGCTGGCGGCGTTCCTGCACAAGTGCCTGTGCTCGGAGCCGAGACCCGTGAAGGCGGAGTGTGTCGGCTGCGGCAAGTGTGCCGACATCTGTCCGGCAAAGGCCATCACCATGCGTGACAGGCTGCCCCGCATCGACCGGCGTGCCTGTATCCACTGCTTCTGCTGCCAGGAATTCTGTCCCAAGGGCGCGATGAAGGTCTCGAGGCCTTTCATCGCACGTCTGCTCAATCAATAGGAGGCTTACATGTTTTTTGATACCCACGCCCATTACGACGACGAGTGGTTCGACGAGGATCGGGAGGCGCTGCTGGCGTCTCTGCCGGAGGCGGGCGTCGAGCTGGTGGTGAACTGCGGCTGCGACGCGGCCTCGAGCGCTGCGTCGGTCGCCCTGGCGGAGAAGTATGACTTCTTCTATGCCGCTGTCGGCTGGCATCCCCACGACGCGAAGACCTGGAACTCGGACAGCGCCGATATGCTCCGAGCCTGGGCGAAGCACCCCAAGGTCGTTGCTATCGGAGAGATCGGCCTGGATTATCATTACGATAAGGAGTGGAAGGACCTGCAGTTTGAGGTACTGGAGGCGCAGCTGTGCCTGGCGGAGGAGCTCGATCTGCCCGTCATCATCCATGACCGTGAGGCTCACGGGGACTGCATGGACTTCGTCCGTCGTCATCCGGACCTGCGGGGGGAGTTCCACTGCTATTCCGGCAGCGCGGAGATGGCGAAGGAGCTTCTGGATCTCGGCTGGTATCTGGGCTTCAACGGCTCCATCACCATGCAGGGGGCCCGGCGGGCCGTCGAGACCCTGCGCATGATGCCCACGGACCGCATCCTGTTGGAAACGGACTGTCCCTATCTCGCGCCCATGCCCCGTACCGACGGACGCCGGAACGACAGCCGGAAGCTGAAGCGGGTGGCGGAGTTCATGGCGGAGGTCCTGGACACAACGCCGGAGCTGGTGGCGGAGGTGGCGCTGGAAAACGGCAAGCGCTTCTTCGGTATCGAATAACGAACAAAGCAGCCCGAAAGGGCTGCTTTGTTCGTTGTCAGTCGAACATCCTGTGGGTATATACGCTCTTATCCAGCACCACGGACAGCTCCGTCAGTGCCAGGTCCATCCCGTCGGAGCGATAGGAGATCTCCGGCCCCCGCAGGCGCATGATCTCATTGTCCTCCGCCAGAGGGAAGGATACCCGCAGCCGAGTGCCCACGTCCCGCCGGCTCTCGATGAGGAGGGTGCCGCCGTGGAGCTCCGCGATGCCCCGGGCGATGATGAGGCCGAGGCCCGTACCCGCGCCGGGGTCGGTCAGGTCCGGCTCCCAGCCCTCTGTCAGCAGCGTGGACAGCCGCTCCGGGGGGATGCCCGTGCCGGCGTCGTCCACCGCCAGGACGCAGCGGTGTCCCTGGACTGTAAGGCTCACCCGGACGGTGTGGCCGCCGTGGGTATGCAGGAGGCTGTTGGAGAGGAGGTTGAACAGCAGCGTCTCCAGCAGACGGGGATCGCCGGAGATGAGGCAGGGCTCCTCCGGCGCCTCGAACACGAGGCTCACGTCGTTGCCTGTCAGCAGGCTCCGGACCGTGTCGCAGGCGTCCCGGAATATCTCCTCCGGCGACACCAGCCGGGGGTGGAAGCTGACGGCGTTCTTCCGCAGGGAGACCGCCGTGACGATGTGGTCGTGCAGACGCTTGACGCGGTAATAGTTTCGGTAGAGCACGGAGACGTAGGGCGATAGCTTGTCGTCTGCCTCCGCCCGGGAGAGATCCGTCAGCCGGTCCAGAGCCAGCCGCTCCGTCATGAGAAGGCTGCCCATCTCCGCTGCGGCAGCCTCCGGAAGACTGTCCAGCGTATCACTAACGGAGGAACGGGGCAGGATATAGAGGGAGAGGCCCTCCTGACGGGTGACGGATATATCCACGCTCTCGCCGCCGATCTGAGCCGCGGCCACGAAGCGCTCCGAGGGCTCGTCGATGATCTCCCGGGGAATGAACCTGGACGCCGGCGCGCCGACCTGCGCCCCCAGGAGCTCCCTGGCGGCGGGGTTGACGAAGACGACGGTGCGGTTTTTGTTCTCTGTTCCGATGACGGCATCCCTGCTCAGCTCAAACAGCGCCTCCAGGGATCGGGGTTCCAAACTCATATCCATATCTCTCTTTTATGAAGTCCGGGGGGTTCTTATACATGGACGGGCCTTTCATCCGGGAATATTTTAGCAAATATGACCAGAAAGAGCAATCCCTGTTAAAAAATGTTGACAAATGTGGGTTATGGTTATAAAATAAACAATATCAGAAGGGAATATATTCACAATCGGGCAAATGAGCGGACATACCCTGTGGTTTACCGCGTGTTTGAAACGATAAATATTAAAATCATTTGGAGGTACAGAAAATGGTTAAGATTGGCATCAACGGCTTTGGCCGCATCGGATCCCTGGCTTTCCGCGCTGCGATGAAGTCGGACGACATCGAGGTCGTCGCCATCAGCGCTCCCGGTCATCCCGCTTCCCACATCGCTTACTGCACGAAATACGACACCGTGCACGGCCGCTTTGACGGCGAGGTCGTCGGCAACGACGAGGACAGCACCGTCACCGTGGACGGCAAGGTCGTCAAGATCCTCACCGATAAGGCTTATCGTGACGCTTCCCAGATCCCCTGGGGCGAGCTGGGTGTCGAGTATGTTCTCGAGTGCACCGGTGCTTACCTGACCAAGGAGAAGGCCCAGGCCCACATCGACGCCGGCGCCAAGGTCGTCGTCATGTCCGCGCCTGCGAAGGACGACACCCCGATGTTCGTCTGCGGCGTCAACCTTGACAAGTACACCCCCGATATGCAGTTCGTGTCCAACGCCTCCTGCACTACCAACTGCCTGGCGCCTCTCGCCAAGGTCGTGAACGACAACTTCGGCATCGTCGAGGGCCTCATGACCACGGTCCATGCCTCCACCGCCACTCAGTCCATCGTGGACGGCTTCCCCAAGAAGAAGGATCTTCGCGGCGCCCGCTCCATCTACAACAACATCATCCCCGCCTCCACCGGCGCCGCCAAGGCTGTCGGCAAGGTCATCCCCGACCTCAACGGCAAGCTGACCGGCATGGCCATGCGCGTTCCCACCGGCGATATCTCCGTCGTCGATCTGACCGTCCGCCTGGAGAAGTCCGCCACCATGGACGAGATCTGCGCCGCCATGAAGGCTGCCTCCGAGGGCCCGATGAAGGGTGTTCTGGAGTATGTGGACGACGAGGTCGTTTCCTCCGACTTCCGCACCGACTCCCACACCTCCATCTTCGACGCCCAGGCCGGCATCTCCCTGAACGGCAACTTCGTCAAGCTCATCGCCTGGTACGATAACGAGTGGGGTTACAGCTGCAAGATGCTCGACCTGACCCGCCACATCGACAAGGTCCGCAAGGCCTGATCGAACCAAAACCGCATACCAAGAGGGACGGAAAACGCCGTCCCTCTTTACTTTTCGGCTGTTTCGGGTTATATTATAGAGCATGTGACCGGGAGGAAGACTATTTCTTCCCGCTTTGGAATAAGCTAGCATATCATTGTTCATAGATACCCCTATCGTGAAGGAGGCCGTATGGCTGAGAAAAAAGGTCAGAACTTTCTGCATGGCGCCGCCATTTATACCGTGGGCATCATCGTCATCAAGATCCTGGGCGCGATCTATAAGATCCCTCTGGGCAACATCCTGGGAGACGACGGCTTCACCCACTTCGATGTGACATATAAGATCTACAACGTGTTCCTCACCATCGCCACCGCCGGCGTGCCCGTGGCCCTGAGCCGCCTCATCTCGGAGGCGGACGCCATGGACCGGGAGCAGCAGGTGCGGAAGGTCTTCAAGGTGGGCCTTGGCGCCTTTCTGGGCCTGGGGCTCTTCGGGACCCTGGCGATGCTCCTGTTCCCGGCGGCGCTGGCCGCCCGGGTGGGAGATATCCAGGCGACCCGCTGTATCTTCGTCATGGCGCCCTCGGTGGTGCTGGTCTGTGTGGCGGCGGCTTACCGCGGCTACGGTCAGGGCCATTCCGACATGATCCCCACCACCGTCTCCCAGATCGTGGAGACGGCGGTGAAGGTGGCCGTGGGCCTTGGCGCGGCGGGCATCCTGCACGCCATGGGAAAGAGCGTGGAGATCTGCGCCGCCGGCGCGATCCTGGGCACGACGGTGAGCTCCCTTGCCGCCATGCTGTACATGCAGATCAAGATCCACAGCAAATACGAGGTGAATCCGCCTGTTCGGGAGGGAAGCGATATCCCGGAGGCGGGGAAGAAGATCCTCTGGGACCTGCTGAAGATCGGCATTCCCATCACCATTTCCAGCTCCATCATGAGCTTCGTGCAGCTGGCGGACTCCATGATCACCCTCAACCAGCTGCAGAACGCCGCGGGGTATTCCGCCTCCGCCGCCTATGTGCTCAACGGCGCATACGCAAAGGCGATGACGGTGTATAACGTGCCGTCGGCTTTTGTGGTACCTTTCATGGCCAGCGTGGTGCCCGCCATCTCCGCCGCCCGCGTCCGCGGCAACCGCGGGGAGGTCTGCGATACCGCAGAGAAGGCCATGCGCATGTGCACGCTCCTGTGCCTTCCCATGGCGGTGGGCATGGCGGTGCTGGCTGTGCCGTGCATGGAGGTGCTCTATCCCGGCAGCGCAAGCCAAGGCGGCGTCCTCCTCATGGAGTTGGGCGTCGTGTGCTACTTCATGACCATGAGCCTCATGACGAACGCCATTCTCCCTGCCAACGGCAACGAGCGTCTGCCGCTGCTGTCCAGCATCCTGGGACTCATCACGAAGATCATCATGACCTATGTCCTTGTGGGGGATCCCCGGCTCAACATCTACGGAGCGCCTCTGGGCACTCTGTGCTGTTATATCGTCATGCTGACCACGAACCTCATCGCCATGGCGCGGCATATGGACCGCCCCATGAACCTCTGGCGCATCTTTGGCCGGGCAGGCATCAGCTGCGCGGCTATGGGCGTGGCTGCATGGGCGGTGTACGACCTCCTGCACGGCGTCATGGCCGGTTCCGCCGCTGTTGCCGGGAGATCCATGAACGTTTTGCTGCCGTTTTTCGCGGCGGTATGCGTGGGGGTCGTGGTCTACGCGGTGATGATCGTGGCCCTGCGGGCCATCACCCTGGAGGACATGAAGCTCTTCCCCAAGGGGGAGAAGCTCGCTAAAGTGCTCCATATTCGGTAACAAATATCACAAAACCATTGAAATATCTAGGTTTTTTGAATTTTTCTATTGCAGAGTGAGGCATTCTATGGTAAATTTTCAGTACAAAGAACGCTATAATATCGAGGATTTTCGTCAAATCATGGCCCTGCTCCGTCAGCCGGACGGCTGCCCCTGGGATCGGGTCCAGACCCATGAGAGCATCCGCCGCAATATGCTGGAAGAGGCTTACGAGGCCGTCACCGCCATCAACCATGGCGATATGGAGAACCTGAGGGAGGAGCTGGGGGATCTGCAGATGCAGATCCTGTTCCACGCCCGTATGGAGGAGGAGACCGGCGGCTTCGATTTCGATGATGTCTGCGATGAGGCGTGCAAGAAGCTCATCCGCCGCCATCCCCACGTGTTCGGGGACGCTCTCGCCGGTACGCCGGAGGAGGTCCTGACCACCTGGGACGAGGTGAAGCGCCAGGAGAAAAAGCAGAAGACCACCGCCCGCGCCATGGCGGACGTGGCGGACGCTCTCCCGGCCCTGTGGCGTGCGGAGAAGATCCAGTCCAAGGCGAAAAAGGAAGGTTTTGACTGGGACGATTGGCGCGGTCCCCGGGAAAAGCTCTCAGAGGAGATCGCGGAGCTGGACGAGGCCATTGCCTCCGGCGGTGACGTGGAGGCCGAGCTGGGCGACGTTCTCGCCACGGTGGTGAATCTGGCCCGGCATCTGGATATCGACCCGGAAAAGGCGCTGGGAGGCGCCAGCGACCGTTTTGTGGCCCGCTACACGCGGATGGAAGAGCTGGCAGGGGACAAGCCCCTGACGGACTATGCGCCTGAGGAACGTGAGGCCTTCTGGGAACAGGCAAAGGCCGAACTGAAGAAGTAAGATCTCCGCCCGGAGCGGATATCTATAAAAACAAAAGAGACGGTCTTACCGTCAATAATTAGGAGGAAAAACATGAACAAAGCAGAACTTATCGCTGCCGCCGCCGAGAAGGCCGGCCTGTCCAAGAAGGATTCCGAGAAGGTTGTCAACGCCGCCCTCGACGCCATCACCGAGGCCCTCGTGAAGGGCGAGAAGGTGCAGCTGGTCGGCTTCGGCGCATTTGACGTCAAGGTCCGCGGCGAGCGCATCGGCCGCAACCCCCAGACCAAGCAGGAGATCAAGATCCCCGCTTCCAAGGTCCCTCAGTTCAAGGCCGGCAAGGCTCTGAAGGACGCTGTTGCGAAGTAAGAGATTCATATAAAAAAGGGCGCGGTGCACCGCGTCCTTTTTTGATGGAGGTAAACCATGCGATTGGACAAATATCTGAAGGTCTCCCGGCTCATCAAGCGCCGGACTGTGGCCAACGACGCCGCGGACGGCGGCAGGGTCCTGGTGAACGGGCAGCCCGCCAAGCCCTCCAAGGATGTGAAACCCGGCGACGTGATCGAGATCCGCTTCGGCGCACGCACGGTGAAGGTGGAGATCCTCTCCGTGTCGGAAAACGCCACGAAGGCGGACGCTCCCGCGATGTATCGGGAGCTGATTTGATCGGAAACCGACCATGTGAATCGACAGAGTTTGACATGATTTACATGTTATGGCACGTATATTCGGAAACTTTTGTGCAAAATTCTGTGGAAAGTGTTTAAAAAGAAGCGGTTTTCGCGGCGAAATGTTTGCGGACGACCTGCATAATCCGGCATGCTCCTCCATATCCATTGGGTATGGGGGTGCTTGCTATGAAGAAGTTTTTGGCGGCGGTATTGGCCGTCCTGCTGGCGATATCCGCGTCCGGCGGCGCTTATGCGGTGGAGACCCTGTCCGGTGAAGATATCCCGATCCCGGCGCCCTGCGCGGTGCTCATGGAGCGTTCCACGGGCGAGGTCATCTATGAGAAGGACGCGCATACCCGCTGCGCTCCTGCCAGCGTAACAAAGGTGATGACCATGCTGCTGGTGACGGAAGCTCTGGACGCCGGCGTCATCACCCGGGACACGGTGGTCACCGCGTCGGAGACCGCCTGTTCCATGGGCGGCAGTCAGATCTGGCTGGAGCCCGGGGAGCGGATGACGGTGCATGAGATGCTCAAGTGCGTGGCAGTCGTCAGCGCCAATGACTGCGCCGTTGCTCTGGCGGAACTTCTGTGCGGCACGGAGGAGGCCTTCGTGAGGCGCATGAACGAGCGGGCCGGGGAGCTGGGGATGAAGGATACCCATTTTACAAACTGCACCGGCCTTTTTGACGACGACGGCCACTACACCTCGGCTTACGATATCGCGCTGATGTCCCGGGAGCTCATCTCCCACGAGAGCATCAAGGAGTATACCACCATCTGGATGGACACCGTCCGAAACGGGGAGTTCGGTCTCTCCAACACCAATAAACTCATCTATTACTACGACGGCGCCACAGGGCTCAAGACGGGATTTACATCGAAGGCCATGTACTGTCTGTCCGCCACAGCGGAGAGGGAGGGAACGGAATATATCGCCGTTGTCCTCCACGCCGCCACCAGTGCGGAGCGGTTCGAAAGCGCGAAGGCGCTTTTGAGCTACGCCTTCGCAAACTACGAGCTGGCATCCCTGCGTCCGCCGGAGGCGCTTCCCCCGGTACGTGTGGAGCTGGGAAAGGCGGAGAGCGTGCAGCCAGTATTCGACGGCAGCGGCACGCTGCTGGCGGAGAAGGGCAAGCTCAGCGGACTGACCTTTGACGTGGCGCTGGAGCCGACGGTGGAGGCGCCGGTGACTGCAGGACAGAAGCTGGGGACCATGACCGTCCGAAGCGGCGACGAGATACTGGCAACGGTGGATATCCTGTCGCCGGAGGCGGTGGAACGACTGTCCTTTGGAGACGTATACGGACGCCTTCTGTGGGCGCTTGTCGGCCATTCTGTGTGATGTTTTCCCCATTTTGATGGAAAAATCGACAGATTTCTGTGATCTGCGCCCCACTTTTCAGGAAAAAAGCCCCTTGCAAAGTGGCCTGGAAAGGACTATAATGACGAACGATACAGATATGGTCATTGTTTAACATTCTTTAGGATAGAGAGGGCACGATTATGGTCAAAGTGGATCTGTCCGGAGCCATCGGATTTCTGGATGGCGAGGGTCCCGATTACGGTGCTGCGGGCGTCGCCCACCGTGCGCTGGCGGAGGGTACCTGGGCCGGCGCGGAGTTTACGGGCTGGCGTCAGCTTCCCAGGCGCGTACAGGGCGAGGAACTGAAAAAGATCCTTGCTGCGGCGGAACGCATCCGCGATACCAGCGAAGTGCTGGTGGTGGTGGGCATCGGCGGCAGCTATCTCGGTGCGCGCGCCGGTATCGAGCTCATCCAGCCGAAGGACGGACCGGAGATCATCTTCGCCGGGACCGGCCTGTCCGCCGACGATCTGAACGATAAACTGGAGCGCCTGGGCGACCGGGATTTCTCCATCAACGTGGTGTCGAAATCCGGTACCACCCTGGAGCCCGCGGCGGCCTTCCGGATCTGGAAGGGCGTCCTGGAAAAGAAATACGGCGCCGGGGCGAAAAAACGCATCTATGCCACCACGGACGCGCACAAGGGCGTCCTGAAGGGTATTGCTGACGCGGAGGGATACGAGACCTTCGTGGTGCCCGATGATGTGGGCGGGCGGTTCTCCGTCCTGTCCGCGGTGGGCCTTCTGCCGCTGGCGGCCGCAGGCTGCGACGTGCGCACGCTGGTGGGTACGGCGGCGGAGAGTATGTACGCTCTGGACCAGCGGGGACCCGAGAATCCAGCGTGGCAGTATGCCGCCACCCGAAACGCCCTGTACGCCCACGGCAAGACCATTGAGATCCTGGCGTGCTATGAGCCATCCTTCCGGTATATGGCTGAGTGGTGGAAGCAGCTCTACGGCGAGAGCGAAGGGAAAAACGGCGTTGGCATCTATCCCGCGTCGGTGGAGTATAACGCGGACCTGCACTCCATGGGCCAGTACATCCAGGACGGTCCCCGGACCCTAATGGAGACGGTCGTGAGCTTCGAGCGGCCCCGGCGCGACTTTGAGATGCCCTTTGCCATGGGCGATCCCGATGGCCTGAACTACCTGGCGGGACGAGGACTGTCCGATATCTCCCGGGTCGCGATGGAGGCGGTGAAAGCTGCCCATATCGCCGGCGGCGTGCCCAACATCGGCGTGTCGGTCCCCCTTCGGGACGAGGCGGGCTTTGCGGAACTCGTCTGCTTCTTTGAGATGGCCTGCGCCATCAGCGGCTATATGCTGGGGGTGAATCCCTTCGATCAGCCCGGTGTGGAGGCATATAAGAAGAACATGTTCCGCATGCTGGGGAAACCCGGAACATAACAGAAATCCAATGTCCCGGAGTCTTTTGGCTCCGGGACAAAAAATAAACTCCTTTTTTAACACTTTTGTCATTGCAGGACAGCGCGAATCATGGTATCATGTAGTTACCATAAACAAGGAGCGTGAACCATCTTGGTTAGATTGATCATGGGTCTCAAAGGGACCGGCAAAACAAAGACACTGGTGGAACTGGTGCGCAAGGCAGTGGACGAAGAGCACGGCGATGTGATCTGCATCGAGAAGGACAAGGTCCTTACATATGACATCCCCTATCAGGCGAGGCTCATCCATGCGTCCGAGTTCGGCATCAACTCTCTGGAGCTCATGCGCGGCTTCATCAGCGGTCTGGCCGCCGGAAACTTTGATATCACCCATGTGTTTATTGATAACCTCTTCAAGATCATCGGCCAGGCCGACGCCGAGGTCCTGGCGGACTTCCTGGCATGGCTGGAGCGCTTCGGCGGTCAGGAGAGCATCACCTTCACTGTGACCGTCTCCGCCGATCCCGCCGATTACGGTGAGGCCGTCACCAAATACCTCGCGTAACATGCGGTAAACAAAAAGGACGGAGCCGTTCAGGCTCCGCCTTTTTTGCGGTCAGGTACGGATGAGTGCGCCCAGGGTCTCCGCCATGGCGGCGACAAAGCCGTCGATGTCCTCCTCCGTGGTGAAGCGGCAGAGGGAGACGCGGATGGAGCCTGCCACGACCTTCTGGGGCAGCTTCATGGCCTCCAGCACGTGGCTGCGGGCGCCCTTCTTGCAGGCGGAACCCATGGAGACGCATACACCCTTGGCATCCAGCGCGTTTAAGAGCACCTCGCTGCGGTATCCGGGAAAAGCTGCGTTCAGGATGTGGGGAGCGCCGCCTCCGTTCAGCACAAGATCGGGAAACGCATCCCGCAGACCATCGACGGCCCGACAGCGAAGGGCCTTCATGCGTTCCGCCGCGCCTGTATCCTGCCGTGCGGCGTTCACCGCCGCAGCAAAGGCGCATATCCCCGGGAGATTCTCTGTGCCGGAGCGCCGTCCGCCTTCTTGTCCGCCTCCCAAAAGCAGCGGCGGCAGCCGAAGGGCTTTGCGCACATACAAGGCGCCGATCCCTTTGGGGGCATGGATCTTGTGTCCCGAGAGGGTGATCATGTCCGCGCCCAGGGAACCGGCGGTGAAGGGGACCTTCAGAAATGCCTGCACCGCGTCGGTGTGGAGCAGCGCCTGGGACCCGGAGGCTTTGAGACCTTTTGCGATGGCGGCTATGTCCGTCACGGAGCCGGTCTCGTTGTTCACCAGCATGAGGCTTACAAGGATCGTGTCTTCCCGCAGGGCTGCCAGGACGTCCTCCGTCCGAACGGAGCCGTCAGGCGCGGGGGAGAGCCGGGTGATCTCGAAACCCTCCTTTTCCAGCTCGTCCAGGCTCTTTCGCACGGCGTCGTGCTCCACGGCGGAGCTTATGATGTGCCGTCCCCTGTGCCGCATGAGCTTCGCGCCGGAGCGGATGGCCCAGTTGTCGCCCTCCGTGCCTCCGGCGGTGAAGAAGAGCTCCTCCGGGCTTGCGCCAATGGCCCGGGCGATATCCCCGCGGGCGGCTTTCAGGGCGTCCCGGGCGTCTCTGCCCGGCTTGTGGGTGGAGCTGGGATTACCGAATCCCTCTGTCATGCAGCGCAGGGCCGCCTCCGCCGCCTCGGGACAGACCCGGGTGGTGGCGGCATTATCAAGATAGATCATATAAATCACCGATTTCTTTGGAATGTCTTTGCCCATTATAATCTCTGAGGAGAGAAAAAACAAGGACTATGAAATATGCCGTTTACACTCTGGGCTGTAAAGTGAACCAGTACGAGACCCAGGCGATAGAGACGATGCTGCGGGCGCGGGGCTTCGAGCCAGCGGAGGAGGACGCGGACGTTATCCTCGTGAATACCTGCGCCGTCACCGCCGAGAGCGGCCGTAAATCCCGGCAGGCCATCCGCCGCCTCCAGGGAAAGCATCCCCGTGCTCTGACGGCGGTGTGCGGCTGCTTCTCCCAGCTGGAGCCGGAGGCGGTGCGGGAGCTGGGAGCGGACATCGTCTTCGGCAGCGGCGAGAAGGAGAAGCTGGTGGAGGCCATCGTCTCTGCCATGCCAGCCACGGAGATCGACGATCCCTTCAAGCGCCTGACCTTCGAGCCCCTGCCCGCAGGGGCGGTCACGGGCAGGACCAGGGCCATGATGAAGATCCAGGACGGCTGCGATAATTTCTGCGCCTACTGCGTCATACCATATACCCGGGGGAGGGTGCGCAGCCTGCCTCTGGAGCTGTGCGAAAAACAGGCGGCGGAGCTGGCGGCCCAAGGCTTCAGCGAGATCGTGGTCACCGGCATCGAGATCGCCTCCTACGGCAAGGATCTGCCGGGAAAGCCCGGCCTGGCGGACGCGGTGGAGATCATTGCCAAAGCAGCGCCGAATGCCCGGATCCGTCTGGGCTCTCTGGAGCCTACCGTGGTGACGGAGGAGTTCTGCCGCCGTCTCGCGGCGCTGGGGAACGTGTGTCCACACTTTCATCTGTCCCTCCAGTCCGGCTGCGATGATACTCTGCGCCGTATGCGCCGGAAGTACGATACCACCGCGTTTGCCGCCTGCTGTGACCGCCTGCGGGAGCATTTTCCCGGCTGCGGCTTGACGGCGGACCTCATTTGCGGCTTTCCCGGGGAGACAGAGGAGCAGTTTACCGAAACGCTGGCCTTTTTGGAGGAGATCGGGTTTCTGTTTGTCCACGCTTTCCCGTACTCTATCCGACCCGGTACCAAGGCGGCGGATATGCCGGACCAGCTTACCCGTGCAGAAAAGGAGGAGCGGGTCCGCAGAGCCAATGAGGTCATCCGGCGGATGCGGAGGGAGTATCTCTCGCGGCAGGTGGGGAAGACCCTGCCGGTACTTTTCGAAAAGCCCCGGGAGGGCCACAGTGGCAGCTACTGTCAGGTGGTCACAGAGAATGCGTATACCCGGAATACTGTGCAGAATATCCAAATAATCGCTGCGGAGGAAGACCGACTTTTGGGTATATAAAATTTGCATTCTGCCGGGTATATGATATAATTGTTTCAAATGCTTTAATGCGGTAAACAAAACCGTCTGCCGCTGAAAATGAGAGGTCGAACCACATGAAACGAGAAGAAGTTTTCAACTTTTCCGCCGGCCCGTCCGTTCTGCCCCGGGAGGCGCTGGAGCGTGCCGCCGCGGAGATCCTGAACTACAACGGCAGCGGTATGTCCGTCATGGAGATGAGCCATCGCAGCGCCTTTTTCCAGGAGATTTTCGACGCCACCAAGGCGAAGCTCAAGGCTGCGCTGAATGTCCCCGACACCCACGAGATCCTGTTCCTTCAGGGCGGCGCATCCACCCAGTTCTCCATGATCCCCCTGAACCTGCTGGAGAGCGCGGAGGGGATCGCCGACTATGCCGTTACCGGCAACTTTGCCCGCATTGCCATGAAGGAGGCAAAGAAATACGGCGACATCCGCATCGCCGCGTCCTCCGAGGCGGACAATTTCACCTATATCCCCGCCCAGGAGGAGCTGCAGCTCACCCCCGGCGCCAAGTATTTCTATTACTGCGCGAACAACACCATCTACGGTACCGAGTGGAGCTACGTCCCCGAGACGGAAGCGCCGCTGGTGTGCGATATGAGCTCCGACATCCTCTCCCGTCCCGTGGATGTGTCGAAATACGGCATCGTCTATGCTGGTGCGCAGAAGAATATGGCCCCGGCAGGCGTCACCGTCGTCATCATCGATAAATCCCTGGCGGGACGTGAGATGCCCATCACGCCGC
Source organism: uncultured Oscillospiraceae bacterium (assembly GCA_905234625.1). GTDB lineage: Bacteria > Bacillota > Clostridia > Oscillospirales > Oscillospiraceae > CAJOIG01. Next base: position 79,623 of record CAJOIC010000002.1, read on the forward strand.
TGATGCTCAGCTACAAGACCATGATCGAGAAGGACAGTATGTACAACACGCCGCCCTGCTGGTGCATCTACATGCTGGGTCTGACCCTGGACTGGCTGGAGAAGCAAGGGGGCGTAGCCGGGATGGAGGCCATCAAGCACGAAAAGGCGAAGATGATCTATGACATCCTGGACAACAGCAGGCTTTACAAACCCCACGCCCGGGTGGATTCCCGGAGCGAGATGAACATCACCTTCCGCACGGGGGACGCCGACCTGGACGCCCAGTTCGCGAAGGAAGCCCAGGCCAGGGGACTCATGAACCTGAAGGGGCACCGCAGCGTGGGCGGCATCCGCGCCAGTCTCTATAACGCCCAGCCCATGGAGGGCGTCAAGGCCCTTGCCGATTATATGAAGGAATTCGAGGTAAAGCATCATGTATGAGATCAAGACGATGAACAATATCGCCCAGGCGGGACTGAACGTCCTCAGCTCCAAGGGCATCATGGTGAACGTGGAGGCGGAAAACCCCGACGCGCTCCTTATCCGCTCCGCGAAGATCCACGATCTGGAGTTCGGCGACCGGCTCCTGGCCGTGGGCCGCGCGGGTGTGGGTGTCGATAACGTCCCCATCCAGCGGTGCACAGACGCGGGCATCGCGGTGTTCAATGCCGCGGGAGCCAACGCCCAGGCGGTGGTGGAGCTGGCGATCTGCTCTCTGATCCTGGCCTCCCGCAACATCATGGACGGCGCCTTCTGGGCCAAGTCCCTGGCTGGTCGGGAGAATATCGACGGTGAGGTTGAGGCGGGGAAGAAGAACTATGTCGGACCCGAGATCATGGGCAAGACCCTGGGCATCATCGGCCTCGGCAATATCGGCTCCCGCATCGCCAACGCCGCCGTCGGCCTGGGGATGGACGTCATCGGCTATGATCCGTATATGTCCGTGGAATCCGCCTGGCGCATCTCCAGCGAGGTCCGCCACGCCGAGGATATGGCAACCGTCTTCCGTCAGGCCGATTATATCCTCATCCAGCTCCATCTGACTGACAAGACCCGGGGCATGCTGGGAGCGGACGCCTTCCGTCAGATGAAGGACGGCGTGCGTATCATAAACCTCGCCCGGGGCGGCCTTGTGGACACCGACGCCATTCTTGCCGCCATCGCGGCCGGGAAGGTAGCCCGGTATGTCACCGATTTCCCCGACGATAAGCTCATCGGCGCGAAGGGCGTCGTGGCCTTCCCGCATCTGGGCGCGTCCACGCCCGAGAGTGAGGAGAAATGCGCCGTCATGGCGGCACAGGAGCTGGCCGACTATCTCATGAACGGCACCACGAAGAACTCTGTGAACCTGCCCGACGTGAACCTGGACCGGGCGGGCGAGGGGCGTCTGTGCGTCATCCACGACAATGTCCCCCGCATGATCAACAGCTTCCTGGAGATCATCTCCGCCCAGAATATGAACGTCGAGCACATGATCAACAAGGCCCGGGGCGATATCGCCTATACGATCATCGACGTGGGCTCTCCCGTGACCAAGGAGATGGCCGACGATATCCGTGCCATGGACCATGTCCGCCGGGTGCGCGTCCTGTAATAGGATCGGCCTGCAATATGATCGGATAGAGGCTTCTTTCATACAGATACAGATAAAACGAGACCGGGGAGGGATCCCCGGTCTCGTTCGATGTTATGCGTTTTCAGGTTCAGGGCTTTGCGGGCGGCTCTTCGGAGGCTTCCACAGGACCGCGCTCAATGGACTGCTTCATCCCGTTGGCGTCCAGGATGGTGCCGTCGGCGCCGAAGGCGGCCTTATACTCGGCCTCGACGTACTCTTCCAGAACGGCGATGGCGTCAGCGTCGGGGTTCTTCAGCTCCACGGAGGAGAAGATGGCCTTCTGATCGGGCATGATCAGCTCGATGGCGCCGTCGCGCATGGCTACGGTGAACTTCACACCGGCGACCTCAAGCTCATCGTCAATGGCGATAGTGTTGCCGTCGATGTCCAGATCCTTCAGGATATCCTCGGGGGCATAGACGTTCATATCCTTCACGGCGTCCGCCGGGTCAACGGGCTCCTGGTCTTCCTTGAGGTCGTCGGACTCGTTGAGTGCGGTGAGGAAGATGTCGTCGCAGGGCTTGCCCAGCTTTTCGGCGTACTCCGTCCATTCGTCCAAGGTAGCCTGGTCCGCGGGGAGATTCACGGCGACGAGGGCATCCTTCGTCTCCACCAGGAAGGCACCGTCGGCCATCTCGCCGCTGGCGGAATAGGCGTGGACGGTGATATCCTCGTCCAGCTTATATTCGGTCACATAGCCCTCGCCCAGCTCCTGGGAGGCGGAATTGTTGCCTTTGGGCTCGCCGCTGGCACGGCCCGCAGGCTGCTGGGCGGCGGGAGCGGCGGCCTTCTCCGTGATGATCTCCACACCTGTATCGATGGACAGGGAGAAATCGGCCTGGTCGCTCTTGAGATAATCAAGCAGCGAACGGATTTGCGCCTCGAAAAAATATTCATAAGGCACATCCTCGACCGCGGATTCTTTCTCCGCGTCGTACGACTCCTCTTCGGGCAGCTCCTCCGTCTGTGTGGCATTGTCGAGCCAGTAATACGTGTAATCATAGGGCTCGCCCTCATACTCCGAATCATCTTCGGGGGTGAATCTCTCGGCTTCGCCTTCCTTATACGCTTTGATGAGGTTGGGATTATTGCTGATGTCCAGCTGCTTTAAGCTGTTATCCTCAGCAAACAGCCACTTGAGATCCTTGTTGTTGGAGATATCCAGCTCTTCCAGCTCGTTTCCATATACGCCCAAAGCCAGGAGCTTTGTGTTTTTCGAAAGGTCCAGCTTGGAGATCTTGTTGTAGACGCAATACAGGGCGAGAAGCTCCGTGTTTCCGCTGACGTCCAGGTTCACCAGGTTGCAGGAATACACCCCCAGGTACTCCAGCTTTTTGTTTCCGCCGGCGTCAAACGTCTCGATGTTGTGACCGTCAACCTCCAGATACTTCAGCTCGGAGAAGATCTCAATACCCTTTAGGGACGTGGCCTGCTCGGAAGCGAGGGTGTCAGAAGAGTCGTCGTCCGCCGAACTGCTGATGGTGGGGTAAAAGTTTATCGTGGTGACGGCTTGGATCTCAGCGGGGGAGAGGATACCGTTGCCGTCCGTATCGAAGTTCGCGCTGACATAGGCGCGGAACACCGGGTCGGGGAAGGTCGTCCCGTCGATCTTGACGCCGTCATCGGGAGCGCCGTCGATCGCCAGCGCGTCCAGAACGGCCTGGACAGCTTCATCATAGGTGACCTCGTCGATGGGGGCTTCCTCAGCGGGAGCCTCTTCCTCAGCGGGAGCCTCTTCCTCGGCGGGAGCGGCTTCCTCGGCGGGAGCGGCTTCCTCGGCGGGAGCGGCTTCCTCGGCGGGAGC
>CAJOIC010000002.1:83063-110613 GCA_905234625.1 uncultured Oscillospiraceae bacterium
AGCGGGAGCAGCCTCCTCGGCGGGAGCCTCTTCAACGGCTTCTTCGACGGCGACGGGCTCTTCGGGCTCGCCCTCGGCGAAGACGCTGACGCTCATGAGCGACGTGATCATGAGCATTGCCAACAGGAGTGACAGTACACGTTTCATTTTTGATCTCCTTTTAAAAAATTGTGGGGGGTGCGGTAGAATTAAAGCTAAAATAAATATAGTACGCTGCATGAAAAAAGTCAATAAAAATGCGTGAAAAACAGGTATAATCGTGCGAAAATTCAGGAGAATTTGATTAAAACTAATTGATCTTTGCGCCGAGGCAGCAGCAAGGCACAAAAAGGTTACAAAAGCAACAAATAATTGCAGTATGGTGTTGAAGTCCGGAGTGGATTATGGTATAGTACATATGTATAAGGAATAGTATGCACTTATTTCGTGAGCCATGCGCAGACCCGCAGCAACGGAGGAACCAATGAGAAAATCTCGAAAGATCATATCCCTTATGCTCGTTTTGACGATGCTCCTGCCTCTGGGAGCGTCCGCTCTGGCGGATGCGGACCCGGAGGGGGAGGATATCGTCGTGTCGGATACCGTTTCCGGGGAGGATGTCTCCGGGGAGGAGACCCCGCTTCCGGAGGAAGAACTCCCGGCCGGGGAGGACCCCGCGGGGGAGCTCCCGGAGGAGACAGTTGCCCCGGAGGAGACGACAGAGCCGGAGGAGCTTCCGGAAGAGGACCCCGCCGAAGCGGAGGCGCCTGAGGAGGAGCCCGACGCGGAAGAGGCGGCGGAGGAACCCTCGGAGGAGCCGGAGGAAGAGGAAGAGCCTGAGGAGGAGCCGGAGGAACGCCCCTGGGTGCAGCCCGGCAATACCGACGCGGAGATCCTCGGCGGCGGCCGCTACCTCAACGACGGCGGCACGCTGTATTACAGCGACGGCGGTATCTGGGCCGACGACAGCTTCCTCTGCGGCGACGAGGGCATGAACCTGAACCTGTCGGACGGCTGGCTGTATTACACCGTGGAGAGCGACGTCCGGCGTATCCCCGCCTCCGGCGGCAGCCCCGAGACCGTATATTCCTTCGATACGGCCATCAAGCAGATGTACGTCATGGGCGGCGAGCTCCGGTTCGTGGCCGGCGGTTCGGTGTGGTCTTATGATATGGATATGGGGGAGCTCCGTCAGGTGGAGAGCCCCGCGGATGTCATGGGCCTCATCCCGACGATGTACGGGAACCTGTTCCTGACCGGGCCCATCCTTGACTATACCCTCTGGGTGGGTATGGACGCCGCCGTGTCCGGCGTGGAGCAATGCTGGACCGACGGAAACTGGCTGGCGCTGGTGGTGAACGGGCAGACGATGCAGGCGCTCCTGGAGGACCTGTTCCAGGGCAGCTTCTCGCTGCAGGACTACGCTCTGCACGCCGACGAAGCCGTTGATAACGGCCTGCCGCTGGAGGACCAGCTGGCGAACGAGGCCGCGTTCCTTGCCTCGGACACCTACGCCATGATGCAGGACGGCCTGACCATGTGGGCGGACGGCGCCTATACCGCCTCCAACAGCAAGATCGCCTCCACGGCGTACACCAACAGCTCGCTGACGACCAACCAGAAAAACATGGTCCTGCGCTCCCGCCAGATGGCGGAGGTGAAGTGGACGCCGCTGATGTGGCGTTATTCCTGGGGCGGCGACAACAGCAGCTATAACAGCAATAACACCTATGGCTCCCGGGTCGTCTCTACCAGCGGCACGGTCACCACGGGCTATTTCAAGGGCGGCGAGACCTATCAGGGCATCCCGTATGCCCAGGCGGTGTACACCGGCTATGTGGGCTGGAGCCTGACCATCGACGAGTTCGTCTCCGCCGTGAACAACACCTCCAGCAAATTCTATTCCGGCTACTCCACCTACTCCCGCACAGCGCCGTACTATGGCAGCGACTGCTCCGGCTTCGTTTCCTGGGCCTGGGATCTGCCTTATCGCTGCACCTGCACGAGTATGCTGAAATACTCCGACAAGATCTCCAACAGCCTCCAGAACCTGCGCATCGGAGACAGTCTCAATAACCCCAACAGCCACGTGGTCATCATCACGAACATCGGCTATGACTCCAGCGGCAACGTGAACGCCGTGGAGATCACCGAGCAGACGCCCTGCAAGATGCGTGTCACCTGCTATGGCGAGCTCCTGCCCGGAAAGACCTACCAGAATACCGGCAGCCTCTCCTATATCCAGTCCTATTACTTCAACGGCGGATACAGTATCTACCGCCGGGATTACTCCGGCAGCGTCTCCTTCAAGTCCAGCTCCGCCGTGAACCTGGAGGAGAGCGGCTACGCCCCCGCGCCGCTGATCTCCCTGACCATCAACGAGACCGGCACCGCCAAGGTCGTTCAGCTCCTGCACTCCAACTCCAAGGCCGTCATCTACTATACTACCGACGGTTCCACCCCCACCAAGAGCAGCAAGAAATACACCGGGCCCTTTGAGGTGACGAGAGATACCACCGTCAAGGCCATCGCGGACTGCGGCTCTCCCTATACCGGCAGCTACACCCTGTCCTACGACGTGGAGGTGAAGAAGTCCGAAAAGCCCTTCATCGTCCTGGAGGAGGGCGATCTGCAGGACAACGTGGTATCCTATGGGTCCCGGATCTCGGTCCGGAACAACGACGGCGACACGATCTACTATACCACCGACGGTTCCACGCCCACCAAGCTCAGCTACAAGATGACGGACGCGGGCGTGACCCTGAACAAGCCCATGACCTTCAAGGCCATCGCCGTCAGCAGCACGAACCTCAACAGCGACGTGGCGGAGATCGAGGTCACCATCGGCACCTTCCATAACATCACCGCCTCGGCCTCCAACGGCGGCTATATCTCACCGAACGGCGACCTGGGCATCCTGGAAGGGACAGACCGCACCTATACCATCACCGCTCTCCAGTACTTCGAGATCCAGGACGTGCTTGTGGACGGACAGAGCGTCGGCGCGGTGACGAGCTATACCTTCAAAAACGTGAAGGAGCCTCACACCATCGACGTATCCTTCGCGGTAAAGCTGCCCTTTACGGACGTCACGAACCGCTGGTACACGGAAAGCGTAGCCTTCGTTTATTCGAAGGGCCTCTTCTCCGGCACCACCGGGACGACATTCTCTCCCGGCACCGATATGACAAGGGCGATGTTCGTCACGGTCCTGGGCCGCTTCGCCGGCAACGGACAGTGGAAGGATCTGGACGGCTGGTCGGGATGCCTCGGTATCACCAATGGCAGCAAGATATCCATCCGCACGACGACCACCACCAGCGACGTCAGCTACGTCAAGGCGCTCAGCGGCGCCACAGGCCAGCACATCAAGGTCCTGGGTATCATGGATCCCGGTGTCGACGGTGCGCGCTGGTACTATGTGAACGTGGACGGTACTGAGGGATATATGCGCTCCCAGACCACGGGATCGAATCCCAAGACCCTTCTGTACTACTACACCGGTAAATTCAGCGACCTGCCCAACGGGACATACTATTCGGGTTATGCCCAGTGGGCCTACATCTACAGCATCGTGAACGGCGTCAGCAGCACGTCCTTCCAGCCCAATACCAGCATCACCCGCCAGGACATCTGCGTTATGCTCTATCGCTATCTGACATACTATTGCGGCAAGAGCCTCTCCAGCACGTCGGCGGCCTTCACCGACGATGCCAGTATCTCCTCCTACGCGAAGACCGCTGTCTATGCGTTGAAGAACATCGGCATCGTGAACGGCTATAAAGACGGCAGCTTCAAGCCCAAGGATTCCGCCACCCGGGCGGAGGTCGCTACCATGTTCGAGCGGCTGTACGAGTATCTGAACGGCTGACCGGAAAAGAAAACGGAACCCCCTCCGAAGGACCGGCATAGAATGGTCCGACGGAGGGGATTTTCTATGGATCTGGAATCGATGGCAAAAAAGCTCATGACCGGGAAGGACGGCGCCGCGATAGAAAAGCTCGCCGCGGGCTTTGACGGCTCCGCAGCGGAGGACGCTGTCCGCCGGGGGGATGAGGAGCGTATGAAGGCCGTTCTGCGGGACGTCCTGGCGACGCCTGAGGGCAGGGCCCTGGCCGCCAAGGTGCGGGAGGCGATGAACGGAAATGGACGGTGATCTGAACGAGGTCCTCCGGTCGGTGCTGTCCGACCCGGAGAAGATGGGGCAGATCGCGTCCATGGCCCAGAGCCTGATGGGTAACGGGGAGGCGCCGCCGCAGATCGAAGCGCCGCCACCGCCGCGCCCTGAGCCATCGTCGGAAAAGCCGCTCATCGACAATAGTCGGCTGCTGTCGGCGTTGACCGGCGCCCTGGGCCAGAAGGGGTCTCAGACCCGATCTGCGGCCCTTTTGACCGCCATGCGTCCGTACATGAAGCAGGAGAAGCAGGAGAAGCTGGACCGGGCGATGCAGATCGCCCGGATGGTGCGTGTCGCGGGAACGGTGATGCGGCAGCTGGGAGGCGGAAATGGCATATAGTGGAGCGTTTCATCTTGCGCAGGAGCAGCCGGAGCCTCACCCGGAGGCGTCTGATGCCGCCCCCCGGGAGTCTCGGCGCCAGGACCGGAGGCCCAGGCCGTCCTTTGATCTGGGCAGCCTCTTTCAAAAAACAGAGGCCGTCGGCTGGGAGACCGACGACCTTCTGCTGGCATTGGTTTTATACCTGATGTACCGGGAGAGCGGGGATCAGGATCTTCTCATCATGCTGGCTGTGATGCTGCTGACTTAGCGGACCGCCGCCACGAGACCGACCTTCTTGTACACCTTGCGCAGGGTCTTGTTGGCGATATACTCGGCCTTTTCCGCGCCGGTCCTGCAGAGGGCTTCAAGGTAGCCCTTGTCCTTCATATAGCGCTGGGCCTCCTCCCGGATGGGACGGAGGGTCTCCACCACGGACTCGCCCACGGCGATCTTGAAGGCGCCGTAGCCCTGGCCGGTGAACTCGGCCTCGATCTCGTCGTAGGTCTTTCCCGTGCAGGCGGCGTAGATCTGCATGAGGTTCGCCACGCCGGGCTTCTCGTCAGGAGCGTAGCGGACGCAGTGTTCGCCGGTCTCGGAGTCGGTGACGGCGCGCTTGAACTTCCGCATGATGTCCTCGGGCTTATCCATGAGGACGATGCGGCCGTTTCCGATATCGTCGGACTTGGACATCTTGCTGGTTGGGTCCAGCAGGTCCATGACCCGGGCGCCGACCTTGGGGATATAGGGCTCGGGGATCTTGAAGGTCTCGCCGTAGAGGTTATTGAAGCGGTGCGCCACGTCCCGGGTCAGCTCCACATGCTGCTTCTGGTCATCGCCCACGGGGACGTAATCCGGCTGGTAGAGAAGGATGTCCGCCGCCATGAGGGAGGGATACGTGAACAGGCCGCCGTTTATATTGTCAGCGTTTTTCTTGGATTTATCCTTGAACTGCGTCATGCGGGAGAGCTCGCCGAACATGGTATAGCAGTTGAGGATCCAGCCCAGCTCCGCGTGGGCGTGGACATGGGACTGGATGAAGAGGGTGTTCTTTTCCGGGTCCAGCCCGCAGGCCACATACTGCGCCAGCTGTTCCAGTGTCCGGCGGCGCAGGTCTGCGGGATTCTGCCGGGTGGTGAGGGCGTGGAGGTCCGCCATGAAGTAGTAGCAGTCGAACTGCTCGGCGCGCTCAGCCCAGTTTTTGATAGCTCCCAGGTAGGAGCCCAGGGTCAGATCTCCGGAGGGCTTTATGCCGGAGAGCATGACTTTCTTTTTTTCGTCCATGTCGCATCTTCCTTCGATAGATCATTTTAACCAAATAATGATACCACATCGGATAAGCTCTTGACAAGCGGTTCATTATAAAATAACATTATGTAGCTGAATGAAACGACCGAACAGGAGAAAAAATAAATGGACGAAAAGTTTTTTGACGAACTGGAAGCCCGCATCCCCAAGGGGGAGGTCCGCACCCGTTTCGCCCCGAGCCCCACGGGCTATATGCATGTGGGCAACCTCCGTACTGCGCTGTATACCTGGTGCATCGCCCGGCATGAGCCGGGAGGGAAGTTTCTCCTCCGCATCGAGGATACGGACCAGAACCGCCTTGTGGAGGATGCCACCGAGGTCATCTACAAGACCCTGACGGACTGCGGCCTGGACTGGGACGAGGGTCCGGACAAGGGCGGTCCCGTGGGACCCTATATCCAGACGGAGCGGAAGGACCTTTACCTGCCCTACGCCAAGCGCCTGGTGGAGCGGGGACACGCGTATTACTGCTTCTGCGAGAAGACCGAGTCCGAGGAGGACAGCGGAAACTTCGAGAAGGCCGCCGATCCCTGCCGGAGCCTGAGCCCGGAGGCGGTCCGGAGAAACCTGGACGCGGGCATGCCCTACGTCATCCGCCAGAAGATCCCCGCCGAAGGCTCCACCACCTTCCACGACGAGATCTTTGGCGACATCACCGCGCCCAACAAGGATCTGGACGATCAGGTCCTCATCAAGCGGGACGGTCTGCCCACCTATAACTTTGCCAACGTCATCGACGACCACCTCATGGGCATCACCCACGTGGTCCGGGGCTCGGAGTATCTGGCCAGCTCCCCGAAGTATAACCTTCTCTATGAGGGCTTCGGCTGGGAGGTGCCCAAGTACGTCCATTGCTCTCCTGTGATGCGGGACGCGCACAACAAGATGTCCAAACGCCACGGCGATCCCTCTTACGAGGATCTGCTGGAGCGGGGCTACCTGCGGGAGGCCATCGTGAACTATGTGGCCCTCCTGGGCTGGGCGCCCAAGGGGGAGAGGGAGATCTTCAGCATCCGGGAGCTGGCGGAGGCCTTCGACCTCTCCGGAATCTCCAAAAGCCAGGCCATCTTCGACATCGAGAAGCTGACGTACTTCAACAGCGAGTATATCCGCGCCATGGCTCCGGAGGAATTTGCGAAGATCGCGGAGCCTTACATCCGTCAGGCGGTGAAAAACCCGGATATCGATCCCGCCGCCATCGCCGCGCTCCTGCAGCAGCGGACAGAGGTCCTGACGGACATCCCCGGGAAGCTGGGCTTTTTCGACGCTCTCCCGGATTATGACACCGCGCTCTTCGTCCACAAGAAGTCCAAGTCGGACGAGCAGAGCGCGAAAGAGATGCTCACGGCGGCGATCCCCGTGCTGGAGGATTTGGAGATCTGGGACGATGAGCACATCCACGACGCCCTGGTCTCCCTGGCGGAGAAGCTGGAGGTCAAAAACGCCAAGCTCATGTGGCCCGTGCGCATCGCCGCCACGGGCACGGCAGTCACCCCCGGCGGCGCGGTGGAGCTCTGCCGCATCCTGGGAAAGTCGGAGACCATGAGCCGCCTGCGGAACGGACTGGAACGTCTGGCAACAATTTAACGAGCGCGAACGCCTCTTTCCGGACACAATATCCGGGAAGAGGTGTTTTCGTATGAAGAAGAGAACGACTGTACGTGTCATCACGTTCCTGTCCGCGGGTCTGATCGTGGCGGGGACGCTTGCCTTTACCGGGCTCCGGCGGGCAAAAAGCCTGGAGCTGTATGCCCGGGCCAACACCCAGCGCTCCTTTGACGAGCTGGTGACCAGCGTGTCGGAGCTGTCCAGCGCCCTGGAAAAGTGCGTCTATGTGACCGACCCCGCCCTGGAGAGCGCCCTGTGCACCCAGGTGTTCGGCCGGGCGGCCACGGCTCAGATGGCCATGGGAACACTGCCGTGGTCCGGCCAGGAGCTGGAAAACGTCTCGGGATTTCTGTCCAGGGTAGGGGATTACGCCTGCGTGCTGTCACGCACCGTGGGCGGCAACGGCGGGTATTCCGCGGAGGAACTGGAAAACCTGACGGCTCTTGCCGATACGGCGTCCGTCATGAGCCTGAACCTCCAGGACATGCAGGCCCGGATGATGGCGGGAGCCCTGACCATGGACGAGGTGACCGCCGCCGTGGAGGAGCTGGGCGGGGGCGAGGGGGAGGCGCCCCTGGCAGGGACAGCCTTCCGCAGCATGGAGGCGGAGTTTCCTGAGCTTCCCACGCTGATCTATGACGGGCCCTTTTCCGAGAGCATGATCGGCGCGGCGCCGCTGTGTCTGGAGGGCCTGCCCATGACGGACGTCGCCGATGCAGAGACCGCCGCAGCGAAGCTCCTCAGCCTTCCTGAGGAGGAGATCGAGCCTTTGGGCGAGGTGGGCGGCACCATCCCCTGTTACAGCTTCTCCTGCTATGCGGGAGGCGGGGAATACACCGTCTATGTCACGAAGCAGGGCGGTTATGTCCTGAGCGCTCTGTGCTCCCGGCTCCCGGGCAGGCCCCAGCTCAGCGTGGAGGCGGGACTGGACGCCGCGGACGATTTTCTTCGCCAGCAGGGGATCGAGGACATGGAGCGGAGCTATCACATGCTCCAGGACGGCGTCCTGACGGTGAACTATGAGTACGTCCAGGACGGTGCTATGTGCTATCCCGATCTCATCAAGGTGGGCATCGCGCTGGATAACGGCAGCGTCGTCAGCTTCGACGCCCGGGGCTATCTCAGCGCCCATCACGACAGGGAGCTTCCGGAAGCCTCTGTCTCCCTGGCGGAGGCGAAGGCCACCGTATCCCCGGCCCTCACCGTGAGGAGCCATCAGATGGCGGTGATCCCGTCTCCCGGCGGGGAGGAGCGGTACTGCCATGAGTTTCTCTGCCGGGCGGAGGACGACCGCAATTATCTCGTCTATGTGAATGCCGAAACAGGCACCCAGGAGAAGATCCTCATCCTTCTGGAGGACGAATCAGGGACCCTTACGATTTAATGTTTTTTCACACATATTATGTTGACAGGCGGGGAACAGGGTTGTATTATATGTAATATAGATGTAATTATTGTAACCGGTGTAACCATCGGTTTTTACGACCCTGATTTTTGAAAGGTGGGAAAGAGTAATGAATCTGATCCCCAACACCGTCTGCCGCCGCTGCCACCGGGAATACCCGTCCATCCGGGGACGCTGCCCCTACTGCGGGACGAAGAAGCCCCGGGAGGTGAAGCGGTCCCTGCCGGAGAGCGATAGTGCTGTCCGCGGTACCCAGGCCGCCCGTCAGGCGGCGGAGAGCCTGAACTGGCAGATGCTCATCGGCGGCATCCTGCTGGTTTGCGTCGTCGCCGCGGTGATCGCCATCGTGTCCGTCAATATGAGCAAGCGCGTGAGCGAGACGGAATCCGCCGCCAGGGCGGAGGAACAGATCGCCCAGATCGCGGCGGAGACAACCGCCGTTCCCGCGCCCACTCCCACGCCTACGCCCTCTCCCACGCCGAAGCCCACCATCACCTCCATCACCATCTCCCTGCCGTATGGGCAGACCGTGGATGCTGACAAGGGCGAGGGCTTCGCGGAATACGCGGGCTCCCAGGTCCAGCTCACGGCCCAGACCTATCCTCTGACGGAGGAGGAGCCGGAGATCACCTGGACCACCTCGGATGCCAGCTGCGCCATCGTGGACGATACCGGCCTCGTGACGGTCACGGGCGGCTATGGGACCTCCTGCCGCATCACCGCAAGCGTCGGCGCGGTATCCGCCAGCTGCATGGTGTGGGGGAAATAACAGATCGAATAAAAGAAACCGGTGTGACCGAAGGTCACACCGGTTTTGCTATGCGTGTTTTTATCCTGTGGCCAGCACGTCCGTCAGCGTTCCGTCCGTCATGAAGGTGTCGCCGCTGTAAAGAAACAGCACGTCTGTGATGCCGTTGGCGGTGAGCAGGGTGCTCAGACTGTCGTAGTAGTACCTGGGGTCCACCAGGATGATATTGTCGTAGTACGTGGTGAGAAACTGGATGAAGGAGTTGGCGTAGGAGTCCTTGAATACAAGCAGATTGTGTCCGTTGTCCACGGTGGTGTGGATCTCCACCACGGGATGGTTCCCGCCGAAGAAGACGGTGTATTTGTCCTTTTCCTCCAGGGCGGAGGAGACGAACAGGGAGGTCACTCTGGTCTGGGAGTCGGGGTAATAGACGTAGTAGGCTGTGTCCGTTTGGGGGAGATAGACATCGATGCTGTCCTTTGCCCGATGGACGCCGGACTGGGAGGCCAGGGTCCCTTCGAAATCGTCGGCGACGGTCAGGACGGAAAAAGACGGCTGGGACATGCCCTGGCTGAGACGCCCCACGGCGGAGGTATAGGCGTAGTACGCGCCCAGGCTCGTCCAGTGGTGGTCGGTGCGGTAGTAGATCTCCTCGCCGCGGTGCTCCAGCAGGGCGTTGGACACGTCCAGGACCTGGATGCGGCTGTCCAGCTGACGCTGGATATCCTGGATGTCGGGGATCTGATTGCGGATGGGGGCGTGGGCGGGGAGCTTCTCTGTCAGAATAGAGGAGGATCCGGGCGCCACCAGGAACATGATGTTTATGTCGTCATGGCGCTTGGCAAAGGCGTTCACAGCTTCCAGCTTGTCCGCCAGACGCTCCTCGTCCGGCTGGTCGGGATCGGAGAAGAGATAGCCGTCCCTGCCGATATAGATGCCGTTCACCTGATGGTTCAGGGTGAGGCGCGTACCCAGGGTATCCAGGGAGATCCAGGCGTCCCGGCCGAAGAACTGGTCGGCCAGGTAGCTGGAATAGCCCGAGAAGAAGCTGCCGTCCGCAAGCCCCGCCAGGGTGAGGGTCGGGCGCTGGGCAAGGGTGCGGTTTTCCGCGTCGGAGAAGGCCCGGTCCTTTGCGATGAGGCTCAGGGCGGCAAGAAGGACGACGACAGCGAGGAAGAGGACGGAGACGTCCTGATAGAACCGGCCGAGGCGCTGCTGCCGCAGCTCGCGCCTCTTGGTGCGCTTTGCCTCCAGGCGGGATTCTGCGCTGGATTCCATTGGTTTCTCCACCCCCTCAGAACTGGAAATACAGGAACGACGAGTAGGTCGCGTTCACCATGGCCGCGACGGAAAACGCCAGCAGTACGCCGTACAGGACGACGGACAGGGCGATACCGCCTCTGGGATAATGGGTCAGGATATTCTCGTGAAGGTTCCGCAGAGCGGGACCCGTGAACAGAAGCGCCGCGATGAGGAGAACCAGGTTGTTCAGCAGATAGAAGGATGTGGTCCCGTCCCAGAAGCCCATATGACCCGCCCCCAGCATTTGTCCCACGTAGGCGAAGCCCGCTCCCAGAGATGGGGAGAAGAAAAACACCCACCCGATAAACACCACGAGATCGGTCAGAAGCGCCCGGACGGCGTGGGGCACGGCGTCCAGCCTGTCTTTGATGACGAAGCGCTCCAGTACGATGAACAGGCCGTGGTACACGCCCCAGAAGACGAAATTCAGCGTGGAGCCGTGCCAGATCCCCGTGAGGAGCCACACGGCCGCCAGGTTCATGAGCTGCCGCTTGGTGCCGCAGCGATTGCCGCCCAGGGGGATATAAACGTAATCCCGGAACCAGGCGCCCAGGGAGATGTGCCACCGCCGCCAGAACTCCGACACGTTCCTGGAGGTATAGGGGTGGTCGAAGTTCGGGTCGATGTGGAAGCCCATCATCCGGGCAAGGCCGATGGCCATGTCGGAGTACCCGCTGAAATCGTAGTAGAGCTGCAGGCTGTACAGGATCATCCCCAGCCATGCCGTGGCCGCGGCCATGTCGCTCTGGCCATGGATGGCGGTGAAAACGACGCCCAGTCTGTCTGCCAGCAGGAGCTTTTTGAAAAGCCCCACGAGAAAGAGCTCCAGTCCGGCGAAGACGTCCTCCTTCGTGGTCCGGAAGGCGGCCAGCTGCTCCCGGAAGGCGGCATACTGCATGATGGGACCGGAGATCAACTTGGGGAAGAAAGCTATGTACAGGGCGGCGGTGAGGATATTCCGCTCCCCCTCTGCCTTACCGCGGTAGACGTCGAAGATGTAGGACAGGGCGGAGAAGGTGAAGAAGGAAATGCCCACCGGCAGGGCATCGGAGAAGTATTTGTAGAAGCACAGCACAAGGACGTTCACCGCCGTGGTGGTCCAAACGGCGATCCTTGCCATGCTCTGGTTCTCCTGCTCGCGGAAAGCCCGGAGCTCCAGGCCCGCGAAGTAGTTGAAAAGGATGGAGAACAGGAGGATGACGATGTGCCGCACGTCCCCCCAGGCGTAGAATACCAGGCTCAGAAGAAGCAGGAGCACAGGTTTCAGCTTCCTTGGCATGATAAGGTGGAGCGCCAGCGCTGCGGGGAAGAAGACGAACAGGAAGGGGATCGAACTGAAACTCATACTTCCGACCTCCTTACAGCGCCCCGGCGAAGGCCTGACGAACGGCGTCCGGGTCCTCCGCCACCACAAGGAGCGCGTAGTTGCCCCGCACGTCGATGACGGCCCGTTCCAGCATGGCCACCTGCTCCGGACCGTAGCCGGAGAAGACGTCGATCTGAGACTGCACCCTGGCCTCCATAGCCTCCCGGACGGCGTCCTGAGAAGCGGAACTGTCGTACTTCACGAGAAGGATCTCCTCTACGGACATGGTGTAGGAGGGGACGTACAGGAGCACGTTCTGGAAGCTGTCCGGGTCGAGCCCGTAGAGCCGCCGGAGCATCTGGTTGTCGCCCTCGGTCATGGGGGTCAGGTCCGCGGCAGCGAGAACGGCCTGCTCTACCGATCCGAAGTCCGCGCCGCTGACACGGTTTCCCGAGGCCTGGGAGATGAGGAGGACCGCCAGCGCCAGCAGAAGCATATATTTCAGTAGCGCGAAGACCGCGCCTTTTCCGCCGGTGCTCATTCGAATTCCTCCTCCGAACCGCGATAATACGTCGCGAGGATCATATTGGTGGCCCAGTAGTTATAAAACTGGGGGGTGAAATGGATTCCGTCGCCCTCATAGAGATCCTGATGCTCCGCGGTGATCTGGGAGTTGTCGATGTATGTATAGCCGTGGTCGATGCACATCTGCTTGATGACCTCGTTCCACTCGGGGGCATACTTCCAGTTCTCTCCCTTGGACAGGGCCCAATCCTGCACCTCCAGGATAGAGTTCACGTAGATCTCCAGGTCCGGCAAGGATTCCTGCATCTCGTCGAAGATATCCACCATCTCCGCGCAGTATTCGTCCGCCGTCTGCCAGAAGCCGATGTTTATATCGTTGATGCCATAGGAGACGAAGATCCGGGCGGGCGCGGCGCTGATGACGTCCGGGATATGCTCGCCCATTTTTTTGACGGTGTCGCCGGCCTCCGCGTAGCAGCGCTCCTGGGGCAGGAAGCTGTAATAGTAGTACCCCGAGGCGCGGGAATCCCCCAGGATAAGGTAGTCCTGGAACTGGCTCCAAACGTCGATCTCACCGTCCAGGAGCTTCTGCCGCAGGTCCTCCCGCTCCGCCAGCATCCGGGCCTTCTGCTGCGCGCGGATGGTCTGCACTACCGCATCGGGATCGCCGCTCTCCATCTGTCGGAGGACCTCCACCGCGGAGGAGATGGACTCCTTGACGGAGGCTCCGCCGCCGGAACGCGTGGCGACAAGAACGATCACCGCCACGACCACCAGCAGCGCGATCACCGCCAGGAGTTTGCCTGTTTTTTGTAGGAATACGCCCATCGTCGAGTGCTCCCCGTGTTCATTCGTCATAGAAGGATTTCATATTATTATACCATCGTTTTCCAGGAGCGACAAGACAGAATACCGGGCATCTCAATATATAACAGGAATTTAATATTTTTCCTTGCTTTTGAAGAAAACGGCGGCAAGAAGTCCCGCCACGATAGCGGAACATATGCCGCCCGCAGCGGCGGTGAAGCCTCCGGTGAAAGCCCCGATGAACCCCTTTTCCTCCACGGCCGTCCGCACGCCTTTAGCCAGCAGATTGCCGAAACCGGTCAGAGGGACCGTCGCGCCTGCGCCGGCCCAATCCGCCAGGGGCTGGTAGAGACCGACAGCGCCCAGGATGACCCCTGCTACCACGTAGGCCGTGAGGATACGGGCGGGGGTGAGCTTCGTCCTGTCGATAAAGATCTGTCCGATGAGACACAAGGCGCCGCCTACGAAAAATGCCTTTAGAAATTCGATCCACATGGCTCAGATCCTCCTGTTTTCGATGGCCACCGCGTGGCATATGGCGGGGATGGTCTCCCCCTGCTGGTTGGTGGTGGGGGACATCATGGCTCCCGTCGCGGCAAAAAGCAGACGGTTCCACAGGCCCTCCCGCATGCCGTGGAGGAAGTGCCCGCAGAGGACGGAGGCGGAGCAGCCGCAGCCTGAGCCTCCGCTGTGGGCGTCCTGACTTTCGATATAATAGATGAGCCGTCCGCAGTCCATATACCGCACACCCAGCTCGATCCCGTCCCCGGCGAAGAGTTCCCGCAGGATGTCCGAGCCTACTACGCCCAGGTCTCCCGTGACGATGGCGTCATAGTAGTCTGGGGCGCGTCCCGTCTCCCGGAAGTGGGCTGACAGGGTATCGTAGGCCGCCGGAGCCATGGCAGCGCCCATGTTCGTCATGTCCGTGATGCCTGCGTCCGTGATGACGCCGGTGGTGACGCAGGTTATATAGGGTCCGGGACCCTCCCGGGTAAGGACGATGGCTCCCGCGCCGGTGACAGTGCGCTGAGCCGTGGGGGAGCGTGTGCTGCCGTACTGGAGCGGATAGCGGTACTGCCGCTCGGCGGAGCAGAAGTGGGAGCTGGTGGCGGCGGCGGCCATGTCGGAGAAGCCGCCGTCGATCATCATGGCGGCCAGAGACAGGCTCTCTGCCATGGTGGAGCAGGCACCGTACAGTCCGAAGTAAGGCGCACCGGTGCTCCGCATGGCGTAGGCGGAGCCCGCGCATTGGTTCAGCAGGTCGCCGGAGAAGATATACGGGATGTCCGCCGGGGCCGTCTCCGCCTTCTCGCAGGCGATGGTGAAGCACAGATCCAGCATGGCGGACTCCGCCTTTTCCCAGCTCTTTTCGCCGAAGCGGGAGTCGTCGCTGAGAAAATCGAAGTATTTGCGCAGGGGGCCTTCGCTCTCCTTTTTTCCGCCCACACAGGCGGCGGAGAGGATGGATGGCTGCGACGGCAGAAATACGGTCTGCCTTCCGGTACGTTTCGTTTCCATGCCCGTAGCATGCCCGGAAACAGGAAAAAAATACAGCGGCGCGCCGCTGTATCAAAGAAAGATCTCCGCCTCCAGGAAGAGCCGGTCTTTTTTGGAGCGTCCGCCCACAGAGGACAGGATGCCTTTGCCCCGACCCCGCAGGGAGATGACGTCCCCCTCCTTCACGGGGGCGTCCGCCTTCTCGCAGGGGACATAGTTGAGGCTGGCAGCGCCCATGCGGATGAGCTCCGCCGCCGCGGTGCGGGAAAGGCCGAACATGGACGACGCTACCGCGTCCAGCCGCAGGCTTTTCACGGTGAAGGTGACCCGTCTGACTTTCCTCTCCGGCACGGGGACGTCCGAAAGTGGACAGACCGTCGTTTTTACGCCGATCCGCCCCACTTTTGAGAGCTCGTCGATGAGCAGCGCCTCTACGCTGGGAAGGCAGAAGATATATGCCGTGGTCCCCAGGATGCGGATGTCTCCCAGCCACTCCCGCTGGATGCCAAGCCCCAGGGCCGCGCCCATGTAGTCCCGATGTCCCGGCTCGCCGAAGAATGCCTCCACCCTCACGGCCCGGATGTATTCCGTCAGATCCAGTTCCTCCGGCGTCAGCCAAAAGGGGAGAAAGAAGGCTCTCTGCCGCTCGCAGCCCTCTGAGCCGCCGGAGAGGAGAAGACCGCCGTCTGTCCGGCGCTCCGCCCACCGGGTCAGCTCGTACTGCTCCGCGGGGGTGAGAAAGCCCGTGGCGGTAACGACGCTCTGCCGTTCACAGCGGTCGCAGAGGTCCTCGATCCGTTTGATGAATTCACTGTTTTCCATGGTCACTCCTGCGTGCGTTTGACGGCCTCGGCGATCTGCTCCAGCACCCACTCTGCCTCCGTCACGAACTCGCCGGAGGACGTGCGCAAAACGCCGGAACGCAGGGCGGTGAGGCGGATGAGGCTGTCGGAGGTCACCACCCGGACGGCCTCGTTTCTCCCGATCTCGCCCACCAGCCGCTCGATGTACATGTCCGCGGTCTCGCCCTCCTTGGTGTAGGCCACCCGGACCTTCGCGTCGCTATATCGGGAACCCAGTCCTCCGGGGACGTTATAGGCGTCGAATACCAGCACCACCTCGGACTTCGTGTAGGCCCGGTAATTCACCAGGATATCCACCAGATGGTTCCTGGCAAGGTCGATGTCCCTGTCTGCCAGAGCGTGCAGGGCATCCCAGGCGAAGATGAGGTTATAGCCGTCTATGATGACCCATTCCTTTTTCTTCCTGGCCTGCAGCTGCACGCCTACGGCGCTGTTCACCGTGGGGGCGGAGTAGACGGGGCGGCGTATGGGGCCGAACTCCCGCTCCATGATGGCCTCCAGCTCCTTCTCGTCGATGTCCAGGTTCCGGGGGAGGACCCGGGGCGCGGGCTCCTCCGCGGGACGGTCCCGGAGGCCGGTATCGAGGTGCATATACTCCGGCACCTCGTTCCATTTGACGGTAAATCCCGCGCCGTGGGCGCAGAAGACGCTGTCAGGGGTGTTTTCCACGTCCGCCTCCGGGTCGTAGCCCAGCTCCTCCACGACGGCCTCCTGGCGGCGGCAGGGCTGATAGCCATCCACATGGCAGGAGAAACGTCCCCGGCCCCGGGTGTATGCCGCCACCTCGGTCATATAATCCGCCATGGCGGATACCGGCGCTGAGCCGGTGAGGACCATCCGGTCCCCGAGGGCCTCCGGGGAGGAGTGCTGACCGCCCATGGCGTGGATATCGCTGATAGCCCGACCGATGCTGTCGGCGGGGACCTCCAGTCGGAAGGCGTAGTAGGGCTCCAGCAGCACGCTCTTCGCCTGCATGAGGCCCTGACGCACGGCGCGGTAGGTGGCCTGCCGGAAGTCGCCGCCCTCTGTATGCTTGAGGTGAGCCCGTCCGGCGAGGAGGGTGATCTTCATGTCAGTGATGGGGGAGCCCGTCAGCACTCCGAGGTGCTGTTTTTCCTCCAGATGGGTCAGAATGAGCCGCTGCCAGTTGAGGTCGAGGTCGTCCTGGCTCACACGGCTGTCAAACACAAGGCCGCTCCCGCGCTCTCCTGGCTCCAGCAGAAGATGGACCTCCGCGTAGTGGCGCAGAGGCTCGTAGTGCCCCACGCCCTCCACCGTGTCCGCGATGGTCTCCCGGTAGAGGATGTGCCCTGTGTCCATGTCCGCTTCCAGGTCGAACCGCTCCCGCAGAAGGCTTTTCAGTACGTCCGTCTGCACCGCGCCCATGAGCTGTACCTGGATCTCCCGCAGAGCCTCCAGCCATACGACCCGCAGGAGGGGCTCTTCCTCCTCCAGCTGCCGCAGCTTCGGCAGGACGGTCCGCGCCTCGACGCCCTTGGGCAGCAGAAGACGGTAACCCAGGGCGGGCTCCAGCAGAGGGGACAGGGCGTCCGGCTCCGCGCCGAGGCCCTGGCCGGGCCAGGTGGCGGAAAGCCCTGTCACGGCGCACACGCTCCCCGCGGAGACGATGTTCGCCGTATCGAATTTCGCGCCGGAATAGAGCCGCAGCTGGGCGGCCTTTTCCTCCACGGGCTCGGAGGCGTGGGCGGGGACGTAGGAGATCGTGTCCCGCACGGTGAGAGAGCCGCCGGTGACCTTCAGATACGTCAGGCGGTTCCCCTGAGGGTCTCGGGCGATCTTGTACACCCGTGCGCCGAAAGCGGAGGGATACGCCGGTTCTTCCGTAAAGACCTCCAGCTGCCGCAGAAGCTCCTCCACGCCCTCCAGCTTCAGACCTGAGCCAAAGCACACGGGAAAGAGCTTCCGCGTCCGGATGAGCCGGGCGATGTCGGCGTCCGAAACGGTACCTGCCTCCATGTAGCGATCCAGGACCTCCTCGTCCAGCATGGCGATGGCCTCGTCGTCCCTCCGGGACAGATCCATGCAGTCGGGGGAAAGGCTCTCGCTCAGCTCCTTCAGAAGCTCGTCCGAGGAGGCGTTGGAGGCGTCCATCTTCGTCACGAACAGGAAGACGGGTACGTGATACCGCTTCAGCAGGCCCCATATGGTCTCGGTGTGGGCCTGGACCCCGTCCGTGCCGCTGATCACCAGGATCACGTAGTCCAGCACCGGCAGGACCCGCTCCGTCTCGCCTGAAAAGTCCACGTGGCCCGGCGTGTCCAGCAGGGTCAGCTCTGCGGTCTCGGTGGAAAGACGCGCCTGTTTGGAGAAGATGGTGATGCCTCGCTCCCGTTCCAGGGCGTGGGTGTCCAGGAAGGTGTCCCGGTGATCCACCCGGCCGAGCTTCCGTATGCTGCCGGTAACGTAGAGCATGGCCTCGGCCAGGGTGGTCTTGCCCGCGTCCACATGGGCGCAGAGACCGACGGTGAGTTTTTTCATGGGGTATCCTCAGAAAAAGCCGCCGCGCAGGGCGGCGGCAAGGAGTTGTTGTTTGTGATCAGAGTCGTGCGACGCCGGAATCACGGGCGGCCTGGGCCACGGCGGCGGCCACGGCGTCCTTCACCCGTGGGTCAAAGGGCTTGGGGATAATGTACTCCGGGGAGAGCTCCTCATCGCTGACGAGTCCTGCGAGAGCATGGGCGGCGGCGACCTTCATCTCGTCGTTGATGTCCGATGCCCGGACGTCCAGCGCGCCCCGGAAGACGCCTGGGAAGGCCAGGACGTTGTTGAGCTGGTTCGGAAGATCGCTGCGTCCTGTGGCGGCTACGGCGGCGCCGTTGGCCAGAGCCTCCTCCGGGAAGATCTCCGGGGTGGGGTTGGCGCAGGCGAAGATGATGGCATCCTTCGCCATGGTTCGGACCATCTCGCCGGTGACGACGCCGGGGCTGGACACACCGATGAACACATCGGCGCCTGCGAGAACGTCAGCGAGAGAGCCGGTCTTGTTCTCCTTGTTGGTGACCTCGGCGAGATCCGCCTTGGCCTCGTTGAGCTTCTCCCGACCACGGGCGATAGCGCCTGTACGGTCGCAGACAACGACGTCTCCCGCGCCTGCGGAGACGAGGAGCCTGGCGATGGCGGTGCCGGCGGCGCCCGCGCCGTTGATGACGACATTCGCGTCCTCCAGCTTCTTGCCCACCACCTTCAGGGCGTTCAGGATACCGGACAGGGCGATGATGGCGGTGCCGTGCTGGTCATCGTGGAAGATGGGGATGTCGCAGATCTCCTTGAGCCGCCGCTCGATCTCGAAGCAGCGGGGAGCGGCGATATCCTCCAGATTCACGCCGCCGAAGCTGCCCGCCAGCAGGGCAACAGTCCGTACGATGTCATCGACATCCTTGGAGCGCACGCACAGGGGGACGGCATCCACGCCGCCGAACTCCTTGAACAGGACGCACTTGCCTTCCATGACGGGCATGCCCGCCTCGGGACCGATGTCGCCGAGACCCAGCACGGCAGTGCCGTCGGTGACGACGGCCACGGTGTTCCAGCGGCCCGTGAGCTCATAGCTCTTGGATACGTCCTTCTGGATTTCGAGACAGGGGGCGGCGACGCCGGGGGTGTAGGCCAGGGACAGGGCCTCGGCATTGTCCACCCGGGTCTTGGAACGGATGTCGAGCTTGCCCTTCCACTCGTAATGCTTTTTCAGGGATGCTGCCAGATAGTCCATGTTTTCAGTCCTCTTTCGGTTATAAATACGGCGAGTATATATCGCCGCTGCAGTCGCAGAACACGGTCACGGGGAAATCCTCCACCTCCAGGCGATGGATGGCCTCGGTGCCGAGATCGGGGAAGGCAAGGACCTCCCGCTTCTTTACATAGTTTGCCAAAAGCGCGCCGCAGCCTCCCTCGGCGGAGAAATACACCGCGCCGTTTTTCACGATGGAATCGATGACCGCCTGGCTCCGGCGGCCTTTGCCGATCATGCCCTTCATGCCCAGATCCAGCAGGGCGGGGGTATAGCGATCCATGCGGTAGGAGGTGGTGGGGCCGCAGGAGCCGATAGGATAGCCCGGAGGCGCGGGCGCGGGACCGGTGTAGTAGATGATCTGATCCCGCAGATCAACAGGCAGGGCCTCACCCGCCTGCAGAAGCTCGTAAAGCCTCTTGTGGGCGGCGTCCCTTCCGGTGTAGATGATGCCGGTGATGCGGACCTCGTCCCCGGCTTTGAGCGTCCGGACGACCTCCGCCGTCAGAGGAGTTGTAATGTGATGGGTCATGACAGAACCTCCGACGCGGTGCGCAGGCTGTGGCAGCCCACGGATACCGCGCAGGGCAGGCCCGCGATATGGGTCGGGGCGGTATTGATGCGCACGCCGATGGCGAATTTCGTCATCTGTGCGAAAAGCTCCTCTTCGAGGGCGGCGTAGAATGGATCGGGGTTCGGCTCCGGGCGGAGCACGGCTTTTTTGGACATGTACGCCACCCGGTCAAAGTTCCCGCCGATGCCCACGCCGATCATGACGGGAGGACAGGCGTCCGGCACGGCGAGACGCGCCGTCTCCAGCACGAAGGCCTTGACGCCCTCCAGTCCGTCCGCGGGGGCCAGCATGGAGACCCGGGCCTTGTTTTCGCAGCCGAAGCCCCTGGGGGCCACGGTGACCTTGACGGTATCGCCGGGGACGAGCTCGTTGTAGATGAACGCGGGGGTATTGTCGCCGGTGTTGGTGCGCCGGATGGGGTCCGCCACGATGGAGGAGCGGAGATACCCGTCCTTCACCGCTCTGCGCACGCCCATGTTCACCGCGTCGGGAATGGAGCCCTCTATGTGAGCGTCCTGGCCGACCTCAAGATACACCACCGCCATGCCTGTGTCCTGGCAGAGGGGGATGATGCCGTTTTTTTCGAAGTTCTCGATGATATATGGGTTTCCGAAGGCATAGAGCCGCTCCTTCACCCATTCGGGAAGATGCAGGCACGCGTCCACATATAGCCGGGCGACGGCGTCCTCCAGCTGAGCCGATGTGTACTCTCTCATGGCTGATAGGCGGCCGCCGGGCGGCGCTTGTGTTCGCTCCGGCTGTGGAAGCGGTCGATGACGGCCTTATCCTCGTCCGATGCTTCGCCGGTGAGGATGTACCGGTCGATGGCGGCGTAGGTGACGCCCATCTCCTGCTCGTCCGTCTGTCCCTCGTAAAGTCCCGCGGAGGGGGCTTTGGTGCGGATGGAGACGGGAGCGTCCAGAAAGTCCAGGAACTCGATGACCTCCGTGGCGGTCAGGTCTGCGATGGGATTGAAGTCATAGGCGCCGTCACCCCACTTGGTGAAATAGCCCATATATGCCTCGCTGCGGTTGCCGGTCCCCGCCACGAGACGCCCCTCGCTGCCCGCGATGGTGTAGAGGGTGATCATCCGCAGGCGGGGTGCGATATTTGCGAGGGACGCGGCGTTTATATCCGTGACGGTGCCGACGACCTCCTCCGCCGCCGCACGGACGGGGGTGAGATCCACGGTCCGGGTCTCGATGCCGAACTGCTCCGCCAGGGTGTTGCCGTCGTCCATGTCGGAGCCGAAATTCCGGGTGGAGGCGCAGGGCATGATAACGCCCACGGTATCATCGCAGGCGGCCTTGCACAGGATGCCCACCAGGGCGGAGTCCTTACCGCCGGAGTTTCCGAAGACGATGCCTTTTGCGCCGCTGGAAGCCACCAGGTCCCGGATGAAAGCTACCCGGCCTTCGTATTCCTTCTGATAATCTCTCATAGTTGTTTCCTCACAAGGTTCCGATCCGGAACACAAAGCGTTACCCTGCGCACAGAGTGCGGTTCATTGCGCTGTCGATGCGCATTCATAAATCAGAACATCTCGATGTACTGCTCCCGGTCCGCGCCCACGGAGACGTACTTGATGGGGCATTTCACCGCGTCCTCCAGGAAGCGGACATAGTCCTGAGCGGCCTTGGGAAGCGCGGAGAACTTCCGGCAGCCGGTGATATCGCCGGAGAAGCCGGGGAGATACTCGTACACGGGCCTGCATTTCTCCAGCGCCTGCTCCAGCGGGAAATGGTCGATCCTTTTGCCGTCCAGCTCATAGGCTGCGCAGACGGGGATCTTCTCCATGCCGGAGAGCACGTCCAGCTTCGTGACGGCAAGCTCCGTGCAGCCCTGCATCTCCACGCCGTATTTGGATGCCACAACGTCGAAGCCGCCCACGCGCCGGGGACGGCCCGTGGCCGCTCCGTATTCGCCGCCGGCTTCCCGGAGCTCCTCCGCCTGTTTTCCGGAGAACTCACACACGAAGGGGCCGCCGCCAACGGCGGAGGAATAGGCCTTCATGATGCCGATGCTGCCTGTGAGCTTCCGGCCGGGGATGCCCGCGCCGATGGGAGCGTAGGACGCCAGGGTGCAGGAAGAGGAGGTATAGGGGAAGATACCGTAGTCCAGGTCCCGGAGTGCGCCCAGCTGGGCCTCCAGCAGGATGGACTTGCCGGCGTCGTCCGCCTCGGTGAGGAGGGCGGTGGTGTCGCAGATATTGTCCATGATGGGATCGCCGTAGGTCATCAGCCAGTCGTAGAGCTCGTCCACGCTCAGAGGCTCATGGCCGTATCCCTTCTCCACAGTCAGGTTCTTCCACTCCACGATGTCGGCAAGACGCTCGCGCAGGACGTCCCGGAACAGCAGATCGCCGATCCGGACGGACTTGCGCATGTACTTATCGGAATACACGGGGCCGATGCCGCGGCGGGTGGAGCCCTGCTTCTTGTCGCCCATGCGGTCCTCCTCCAGACCGTCCAGAAGAGGATGATAGGGCATGCAGATGGTGGCGCGGTCGCTGATCTTCAGATTCTTCGCGCCGACCTCGACGCCCTTCTCCTGCAGGGAGGCAAGCTCCTTGTGCAGATGGGCGATGTCGATGACCATGCCGGGCCCCATGACGTTCACGCACTCCGGACGCAGGATGCCGGAGGGGAGGAGGTTCAGGATGAACTTTCCACGCTCGTTCACCACGGTGTGACCGGCGTTATTGCCGCCCTGATACCGGGCGACGATGTCGTAGCGGCTGGCGAGAAGGTCCACCATGCGGCCCTTGCCCTCGTCGCCCCAGTTTATGCCAACAATTGCAGTAATCATGATGGTAGCTCCTTACACGTTTGTTGTGGCTTCCACGCCCAGCTCGTCCGCGTATTTCTCCAGAATGGGATCGACGTACTCCGCCAGGAAGCGGTCTGTCTGCTCTGGCGCGAGGCCGACGAACTTGCGCACGTCCAGGACCTTCTCGAGGTCCGCCTCCGTCAGCTGGAAAGCGGGATCGGCCAGCAGCCGGGAGAGGAGATCGTTCTCGCCGCCCTCCAGCTTCACCCTGGCCGCGGCGGCCTGGGAGTGCTGCCGGATCGCCTCGTGGAGCTCCTGGCGGTCGCCGCCCAGGGTGACGGCGTGCATGAGGATGTTCTCCGTGGCCATGAATGGCATCTCTTCGTTCAGGTGCTTTTCCATGACCTTGGGGTAGATCCGTCCGCCCCGGATGACGTTGATGATGAGGGTCAGGGCGCCGTCCGTGGCCAGGAAGGCCTCCGGCAGGGTGATGCGCCGGTTGGCGGAGTCGTCCAGCGTCCGTTCCAGCCACTGGACGGAGGCGGTGTCGGCGGTGTTCCGAACGGCGTTGATGACGTACCGGGACAGGGAGCAGACCCGCTCCGAGCGCATGGGATTGCGCTTATACGCCATGGCTGAGGAGCCCACCTGCTCCGTCTCGAAGGGCTCGTCGAACTCCTTCATGTGGGCCATGAGCCGCAGGTCCGTCGCCATCTTGTGCGTGCTTGCGGCAATGTCGCCGAGGACGTTCAGCACATAAGCGTCCACCTTCCGGGAATATGTCTGGCCGGAGACGGGCATGCAGGCGTCAAAGCCCATTTTCGCGGCGATCTTTCCTTCCAGGGCGTAGACCTTTTCCGCGTCGCCTCCGAAGAGCTCCAGAAAGCTTGCGCCGGTGCCGGTGGTGCCCTTGCAGCCCAAGAGTTTCAGATGGGAGAGCTCATACTCCAGCCGGTCCAGATCCATGACCAGGTCCTGGAGCCACAGGCAGGCGCGTTTTCCCACGGTGGTGGGCTGGGCCGCCTGATAGTGTGTGTAGGCCAGGGTGGGCACGTCCCGGTGCTCCCGGGCAAAGGCGCCCAGGGCCCCGATGGCGTTCACCAGCAGCGTCCGGATGCGCAGAAGACCCTCCCGGAGCTGGATGATGTCGGTATTGTCGCCCACGTAGCAGCTGGTGGCGCCTAGGTGGATGATGGGCTTCGCCTTGGGGCACAGGTCCCCGTAGGTGCGGATGTGGGCCATGACGTCGTGGCGCAGGCGGCTCTCATAGTCCGCCGCCTTGGCGTAGTCGATATCGTCGATGTGGGCGCGCATCTCGTCGAGCTGCTCGTCGGTGATAGGCAGACCCAGCTCCTGCTCCGCCTCCGCCAGGGCGATCCACAGCCGCCGCCAGGTGGAGAACTTGAAGTCGGGAGAGAAGATGTGCTGCATCTGACGGGACGCGTACCGCGCGCACAAAGGGTTTTCGTAGATCGGTTTGTTCATAGGCAAACTCCGTTGTTGTACAAAATATAGGCATACCAAAACACCATAAGTATATAACAGTATCATGGGAAAGTCAATTTGTCCTAAGTGCTGAATCGGGAGAATAAATATTACGAAATCTCATGTCAATTTTAACATTGACTAATAATATCGCGTGATGTAAAATTGTGAACTAGGATAAATACACGGCGCGGTCCGCCGCGATACGTTTTTTCTTTATTATCCCGGACGGTTATGCTATAATACTTGGCCGGATGAACATGAAGCGTGAGAGAGGTGAACGGCAACCATGTGTGGAATCGTCGGATATACAGGAAACGAGAATGCCGCCCCGATCCTTCTGGCAGGTCTTACAAAGCTCGAATACAGAGGCTATGACTCCGCGGGCATCGCTGTGCGGGATCTCAGCCGGGACGATGTGGCTGTGGTGAAATCCCCCGGCAGGCTTCTGAACCTTATCCAGAAGACGGATAACGGCGCCTCCGTGCCCGGCACCTGCGGCGTGGGCCATACCCGCTGGGCCACCCACGGCGAGCCTACGGAGACCAACGCCCATCCCCACAGCTCTGCGGACGATGACGTCGTCGGCGTACATAACGGCATCATCGAGAACTATCAGGAGCTGAAGGAAAAGCTCCTTCGCCACGGCTATGTCTTCCACTCCGAGACGGATACGGAGGTGGCCGTGAACCTGGTGGATTACTACTACAAGAAATACAAGATCGGCCCCATCGACGCCATTGCCAAGGCCATGGTCCGAATCCGGGGCTCCTATGCGCTGGCGCTGATGTTCCGCGACCTGCCGGGAGAGATCTGGGTAGCCCGGAAGGACAGCCCCATGGTCATCGGCGTGACGGAAAACAGCGCCTTCGTGGCGTCTGATGTGCCGGCGATCCTGAGCTATACCCGCCAGGTGTACTATATCGACAACCTGGAGATGGCGCGGCTCACGCCGGGACATGTGTCCTTCTTCAATCTGGACGGGGACGAGGTCTTCAAGGACCTTACCGAGATCACCTGGGACGCGGAGGCAGCCGAAAAGGGCGGCTTCGAGCACTTCATGCTCAAGGAGATCCACGAGCAGCCCCGGGCCGTGCGGGACACCCTGGGAAGCTACATCCGGGAGGGAGCCGTCGATCTGTCCGCCACGGGGCTTACGGAGGAGCTTCTCCGGTCGCTGGAACGGATCTATATCATCGGCTGCGGTTCGGCATACCATGTGGGAGTCTCCGCCAAGTACGTCCTGGAGGATATGGCCGATATCCCGGTGGAGGTGGATCTTGCGTCGGAGTTCCGCTACCGGGACCCGAAGATCGTGAAGAATTCCCTCGTCGTCGTGATCTCCCAATCGGGAGAGACGGCGGATACCCTGGCGGCGCTGCGTCTGGCGAAGGAACGGGGCGTTCCCGTTCTTGGCATCGTGAATGTGGTGGGCTCCACCATCGCCCGGGAATGCGACTACTGTATGTACACCTACGCCGGACCGGAGATCGCCGTCGCCACCACCAAGGCTTACAGCGCGCAGCTCATAAACGTCTACGCGCTGGCTATTGAGCTGGGCCGCGTGCGGGGCGTCATCACCGAGGATCGCTGCGGAGAGCTGATCTCGGAGCTGAACGCTTTGCCGGACAAGATGGCAAAGGTGCTGGAAAACAAGGAGCGGATCCAGTGGTTCGCGGCCAAGTACGCCAACGCCCGGGACATTTTCTTCATCGGCCGGGGCGTGGATCATGCCATCAGCCTGGAGGGCAGCCTCAAGATGAAGGAGATCAGCTATATCCACTCCGAGGCCTATGCCGCCGGAGAGCTGAAGCACGGCACCATCAGCCTCATCGAGGACGGGACCCTGGTCATCGGTGTGCTGACCCAGAACGAGCTTCTGGAGAAGACCGTCAGCAACATGGTGGAGTGTAAGGCCAGAGGCGCGTACCTCATGGGTCTCACCAGCTACGGCAACTACAATATCGAGGATACCGCGAACTTTACCATCTACGTACCCAAGGCGGAGCGCCATTTCATCGGCAGCCTTGCCATCATCCCTCTGCAGCTGCTGGGCTACTATACCGGCGTTGCCAAGGGCGTGGATGTGGATAAACCCAGGAACCTGGCCAAGAGCGTCACCGTGGAATGAGCGGATGTGCTGCTCCGTTCATGACCATACAGTAATAAACCAAAAGATTCAAGAATAAAAGGAGAGCATACAATGAGAGTCGTTATCCAGGATGATTACAGCAAGATGTGCAAGTGGGCGGCGGACTATATCGCCGGGAAGATCAATGCCCACAAGGAGGACCGGCCCTTCGTACTTGGTCTGCCCACAGGCTCCTCGCCCATCGGCGTATACAAGGAGCTCGTCCGCAAGAACAAGGCAGGGGAGGTCTCCTTTGCGAACGTGGTCACCTTCAACATGGACGAGTACCTGGGCCTGCCCCACGAGCATGACCAGAGCTACTGGTATTTCATGCACGACAATTTCTTTGACCACCTGGTGGACATGAAGCCGGAGAACATCAACATCCTCAACGGCATGACGGACGATCCCGAGGCCGAGTGCGCCCGCTACGAGGAGAAGATCGCCTCCTATGGCGGCATCGATCTGTTCATGGGCGGCATCGGCGTGGACGGGCATCTGGCCTTCAATGAGCCGTATACCTCGCTCAGCTCCCGCACCGGCGTGCGCGACCTGACGACGGACACCCGCATCGTGAACTCCCGTTTCTTTGGGAACGACCCGGAAAAAGTTCCCTCGAAGGCCCTGTCCGTGGGCATCGGCACCGTGACGGACTCGAAGGAGGTCCTGGTCCTCATCAGCGGCCACAACAAGGCCCGCGCCCTCGCGGCCACGGTGGAGGGCGGCGTGAGCCAGAAATGGACCTGCTCCGCGCTGCAGCTGCACAACGCGGCTATCATCGCCTGCGACGAGGAGGCCTGCGGCGAGCTCACCGTGGATACCTACAAGTACTTCCTGGATATCGAAAAGAAGGAGAGACTGTAAAAACGCAGTCCTCCCATAGCATGAAGGAGGAAAGACATGTATACGATCACGGATCTTTACGATCTCGATCACACCCTGGCGAAGGATTACCTTTCTCAGTTCACCTACCCCTGGGAGGCCCTCGCCGGCATCAAG
>CAJOIC010000003.1 GCA_905234625.1 uncultured Oscillospiraceae bacterium
CTTCACGAAATACGCCACCACCGGCGACGGCATCCTGACGAGCCTCAAGCTCATGGAGGTCATGCTGGCGAAGGAGAAGCCCATGAGCGAGCTGGCGGCTCCCGTGGTGTTCTATCCCCAGGTGCTGAAAAACGTCCGGGTGAAGTCCAAGCCCGACGCGCAGAACGATCCCGACGTCCAGGCCGCCGTGGCGAAGGTGGCGGAGGAGCTGGGGGACACCGGCCGTATCCTGGTCCGGGAATCCGGCACGGAGCCCGTCATCCGCGTCATGGTGGAGGCGGACACCGAGGAGATATGCGAGAAGCTGGTGGACGGCGTCATCGACGTCATCAAGGCCAAGGGCCATCTCGCGTAAAAAGCAAATTGAGGAGCCGAGGGTTTCGAACCCTCGGCTCTTATGTATTATAAGTAATGCTGAATATATTGATTTCGAATGGAAAAGTCATCGAGGCGTATATGTAACGAAATGTAAATTGTCAAGGGCCGGAAAATCATGTAAAATGATTCTGTTTGAATGTCGAAAAAGAAAAGAGGGAGAGACATGTGCGCTGGAAAGATCGGATTTGATTCGCAGAAGTACCTGAAGCTCCAGTCCGAGCGGATCATGGAGCGGGTCAATCAATTCGGAAAGCTCTATCTGGAATTCGGCGGAAAGCTGTACGACGATAACCACGCGTCCCGGGTGCTGCCGGGCTTTGCGCCGGACAACAAGCTCAAGATGCTGGAACAGCTCAAGGACCGGGCGGAGATCGTCATCGTCATCAGCGCCGAGGCCATCGAGCAGCAGAAGATCCGCGGCGACCTGGGCATCACCTATGAGGCGGACGCCCTCCGGCTGAAGGACGTGTTCGAAAAGCGCGGCTTTTATGTCGGCAGCATCGTCATCACGAAATACGCGAACCAGCCCGCGGCGGCGAAATTCCGTCAGAAGCTGGACAATATGGGTATCCGGGCCTACTATCTCTATAATATCGAGGGCTATCCCTCTAACGTCCCGCTCATCGTAAGCGACGATGGATACGGAAGGAACGACTATATCGAGACGAGCCGCGACCTGGTAGTGATCACCGCCCCCGGTCCCGGCAGCGGCAAGATGGCGACCTGCCTGTCCCAGCTCTACCACGAGCATAAGCGGGGCGTCACGGCGGGGTACGCGAAGTTCGAGACCTTCCCCGTGTGGAACCTGCCTCTGCAGCATCCCGTGAACCTGGCCTACGAGGCGGCCACGGCGGACCTGGACGATGTGAACATGATCGACCCCTACCACCTTGAAGCATATGGAGAGACCACGGTGAACTACAACCGGGACGTGGAGATCTTCCCGGTGCTGCGCACCATTTTTGAGAGCATCCTGGACGGGGCGTGTCCCTACAAATCCCCCACGGACATGGGCGTCAACATGGTGGGCATGGCCATCTCCGACGACGAGGTCTGCCGGGAGGCCGCACGGCAGGAGATCATCCGCCGCTATTTCCGTACCGCCGCCGCTGTGAAGCGGGGCCTGGCTCCGAAGGAGGAGCTGTATAAGCAGCAGCTGCTTATGAACAAGGCGGGCTGCAAGACCACGGACCGCGCCGTGGTGGGGAAGGCCCTGCTCAAGGAGGAGCTCACCGGCAAGCCTGCCATGGCTATCCAGCTGATGGACGGACGGATCGTCACGGGCAAGACTGCGGACCTGCTGGGACCTGCTTCCGCCGCGCTGATGAACGCCCTGAAGCTGGCCGCCGGCATCCCCGACGAGGTGGATCTGGTGGAGGCTTCCGCCATCGAGCCTATCCAGACCCTGAAGACGAAGTATCTGGGCGGACACAATCCCCGCCTGCATTCGGACGAGACGCTGATCGCCCTGTCCGTGAGCGCCTCCATCAGCGAGAACGCCCGGCGGGCCATGGAGCGGCTGCCCGAGCTGCGGGGCGCCCAGGCCCACTCCACCGTGCTCATGTCCTCCGTGGACGAGAACATCTACCGCAAGCTGGGTATCGAGCTGACATGCGGTCCGGAGATCGAGGCCAAGGGGTGACGGGGCGGTTCGTCGCCTTCGACGTGGAAACGCCCAACAGCCGGAGTGACCGCATGAGCGCTCTCGGTATCGCCGTGGTGGAAAACGGTGTCGTGACGGAGGAGTTCTCCACGCTGGTGGACCCGGAGACGTATTTCGACCCCTTTAACATCCGGCTGACGGGTATCACGCCCGAAATGGCGGCCCGGGCACCCACCTTCGGGAGGCTCTGGCCGACGCTGGAGGGATATTTTTCCGACAGCGTCCTTCTTGCACATAACGCGCCCTTCGACATGCGGGTGCTGGCGATGTGCCTGCGGGCCTACGGCATCTGCTGGCGGGACACCGCGGACTATGCCTGCACCGTGCGCATGGGGCGCCGGTGCTATCCGGAGCTTCCGAACCACCGGCTGGACACCCTGTGCGCCTTCCGGGGCATCTCCCTTGACCATCACAAGGCGGGGAGCGACAGCCGGGCCTGCGCGGAGCTGTTCATTGACTATCTGGAGCATGGGTTGGACCCCGCCCGCTTCGTGCGGACATACGATCTATCCCGCATGCGGACCATGCGATAAACGAATCGGACCGGAGGAGACCTCCGGTCCGTCTCTGTCTTCGGTTTTTATCGCAGCAGATCCAGGCCCAGGGTGGTCACGTTCCCCGAGACGGCTCTGTCCAGCCAGACGATGACCGGCGTCCGGTCTGTCAACCGCCAGAAGACGGTCCTGGTCTCCAGAATGGTGTGCTGGGTCAGCCAGAACTGGTTTGGCCGGATGGAGAAGGGGAGGCTGTCGAAGAGATAGATCCCCACGGTGGGCACATTCTCCCGCAGCAGCCGGATCATCTCCCGCAGATAGGCGGTGTAGATCCCCACGTTCCGGTTGGAGGCGGCGTAGACGCCGGTGTCGAAGTAGGTCTGGTACCGGGCCAGCGCTCCGTCCCGGACGGAGCCCACATAGAGGTAGGTGATGTCGTCGCCGTAGGTATCGTAAAGGTCCGCAAGAAAGTCTACGATGAGGTTCGCGGAGCGGATCTTTTCCGTGAACTGCTCAGGAGCGTTCCATACGTCCCGGAAGATCTCTGTCCAGTTGCTTAGGATGAGGACGGAGCTGTCGACGCAGACCGTGACGTGTCCCGCGTCGGGGAAGTAGTTTACCATCAGGTCTTCCGTCAGCATGGCGGCGCCGTAGCCTCCGGCGCTGTAGCCCGTGACGAGGAGCTCCTCCGGCTGATCGGATATGTACTGCATCGCCGCGTCCATGAACGCGCGGTAGTTTTCATACCCGTGCTGGTGGAGCACCGCGTCGCTCCCGTCCAGGGCGGTGTATCCGTAGTCCGTATCGCCGATATGGAAGTCCCCCGTGGTGTAGGGGATGTTGATGACGGTCCAGTTCCGGAAGGGGTTCAGCACCGCGTCGTCCTCGATGCCGATGCCGCACCAGTCCGGGATCTGCCCATCGGTGTTAGCGGAGTAGAACCCGGGCTCAACATCCATGGTCAGGCCGAGATAGGGGCGCGCGGCGGTATAGTCGTTGTAGCTGATGCCGCCGCCGTGGAAGAGGATCAGGACCTTGTTCTCCGTCCCCAGGCGCATTCGCGTAGTAACGGAGGAGCCGTCGCCGGACACGATGCCCTCCGGGGCCAGGTCGAACCACTCCCCGGGCTCGTGGGTGCTCACGGGGGTGTGGGTGTGGGTGATGTTGTAGTAACGGAATACCAGTGCGGCCATCAGCGCCAGGATGACCAGCAGTGCGCCCAGCAGGATCGCCAGGGGATCCAGTTTTTTCTTGTTATTTTCCATGGCGAAATCATAACATATCGTCAGGTTTTTGTACAGAGGAAACCGCGCCGGCGGGCAAACTTTACACGGCTCCGGAAATCTGGTATAATCGCGGAGCATTCAGAATGACGAGGTGTTTACTATGGATCGTATCATCCGTGCCACGGCGGCGCAGGGTCTCATAAAAATGGCGGTCATCGACGGGCGTGAGCTCGTCCAGCGGGCCAGGGAGATCCACGGCACTTCCCCCACGGCCTCTGCCGCGCTGGGCCGGACGCTGTGCGCCGCGTCTCTTATGGGAAACATGCTCAAGGAGGACGACGCCACCCTCACTGTCCGCGTCCAGGGAAACGGTCCGGCGGGTCAGATCATTGCCGTGTCGGATTCAGCGGGAAATGTCCGGGGCCTCATGGAGGATCCCGGCGTGGACCTGCCGCTGCGTTCGGATGGGAAGCTGGACGTGGGCGGCGCCGTGGGGCATGAGGGCATGCTCACCGTCAGCCGGGACCTGGGCCTGCGGGAGCCGTACATCGGTTCGGTGGCGCTCATCAGCGGCGAGATCGCGGAGGATATCACGGCGTACCTCCTGGAGAGCGAGCAGGTCCCCTCCGCCTGCGCGCTGGGGGTCCTGGTGGACACGGACACGTCCATCAAGGCCGCCGGAGGCTTCATCGTCCAGCTGATGCCCGGGGCGGAGGAGAGCCTCATCGGCACGCTGGAGGAGAATATCTTCCTCATGGACCAGTTGACCACGGTGCTGGACGAGGACGGCGCGGAAGCCCTGTTTGCCCAGGTGCTGAAGGGTCTGGAGTACCATATCACGGAGGAGTCCCCCGTGACGTACAGATGCTCCTGCAGCAGGGAGCGCTTTGCCCGGGCGCTGACTGCCATCGACCGGGCGGACCTGGTGGAGATGGCGGAGGCGAAGGAGGACGCGGAGATCGTATGCGACTTCTGCGGCACCCGATATATCTTCACCCAGGACGACCTGCGGGCCCTGGCCTTCGGGCCGGAGGAAGATTGACGGAAAAAACAGGGGGGCTGTCTCTTGGTGAGACAGCTCCCTTCACGTGGGACTTGTGTTCAGTTCTTCCGCAGGACACGGAGCACGGCGCACAGGAGGCCGTACAGCACACCGGAGACAGCCCAGATGATCCAGGTCATATCCCACCGGCCGGATAGAAAGCTCCATAGCAGGTAGACCGCCAGGATGACGCTCCAGTAGACGGCGGTGATACCGGCGTTCCTGCTTTGCTCCAGCTTGCTCTCCCGGGTGAATTCGCCCTCCTCCAGCAGCATGAGAAGGCTCTCGCGCATCATGGAGGTCTTGACGATGAGCAGAACGCCCACAGCCACGAGAACGAGCAGCGCCGCTACCCCGACGGAGATCAGGTCGGAGCGTTCCTCGCCGATGGCGGCGCAGAGGAATAAAGGCACCACGGACAGAACGCACAGGACGATTCCGACGGTGAGCATCCGGGCGTGGGTGGGGCGGTAGCGATCAAGCCGGTCCCGCGCCATGCCGGCGACGCCGTATTCCGTGTCAATGAACTCCTTTTCCATGTATTCATAGGGCTCCAGCTTCAGATTGCCCGTGATGAAGAGAGCCACCGCCGCCGCAACCAGCAGGATGAGAGGCAGAAGTCCGCAGGCGGTGAGCTGTCCGTCGCTCATACGGAAGAGGCCCGCCTCCCGCAGTCCGCCCAGCAGGATGAGAAGACAGGGAGAGAGGATGCACAGCAAGACCCCAAGAGCGATGCGGGAGGATATGCGGCTTCGGAGCTCCAGGAAGGCGTTTGCTTCCTCCATGGACACCCTTCGGGTGGAGATGGGCTCGTCACCGTCGGACAGGGACAACGGCGTCTCACCGGGCTCCAGCTCGTCCCGCAGGAGATAGTCCGTCGTCACGCCGAAAAGGTCGGACAGAGCCAGGATCCTGTTCATATCGGGGATGGATTGAGCGCTCTCCCACTTGGAGATGGACTGACGGCTGACCCCCAGCCGCTCTGCCAGTTCCTCCTGGGACCAGCCGCTGCGCTTGCGAAGGTCGATGAGCTTATCGGCAAGTATCATGTGAGCTTCCTCCTGGTTTTATCGGATGAGAAAAGTATAGCGGAGCCATCGGGCGCGCGCCATACAGCGGGGTTGGAAATTTGTCAACCGCCGGTTGCGTGAGTCTGTCCCAAGTGGGAAAAAGGCGCTTCTGCGTGAGCAGGAGCGCCTCTTTCGATTCATTTGAGTTCTTCGTCGTACACGGCGCGGCTGCCGCCGATGAATTTCGGACGGACCCTGGCGGACAGCACAGGCGCCTCCCCGATGCGGTTGTGTTCGAGACGCACAGGGACAGCCACCTCCTTCAGGTGCATGCCGATGAGGGTGCCGCCGATATCGAGACCGGCGTCCGCCCGGATATGCTCCAGGGCGACGGGATGCTGAAATCCCTTATACGCCGCCGTGGCGAATGAGCCCCCGGCCTTGGGCTGTGGAACGACGTTCACGATGTCCGCGCCGGGAACGGCTTCCGCCTCGGTGATGACGGCGCGGTTCAGGTGCTCGCAGCACTGGGCCGCGGGGAAGACACCCCGGGCCTGACAGGCGGCCAGGACTCCCTGGAACAGGGCCTCGCCGATCTCCGGCGCGGAATAGCTTCCGATCTTGTGTCCGGTCACCTCGCTGGTGCTGCAGCCAACGACCAGGATCTGACCGGGACGGAGCTTTGCCGTCTCGATGAGCTCGGCGGCGGCGGCTTCGGCCTGGGATCTATATTCTTCCAGCGGCGTCATGATGATCGCTCCTTTTTATTCGATGTCGGTTTTTGCTTCGGGATAGGCGAGCTTCTGCAACAGCGTCGTGAGCGGCTTGAGAAGAACACCGCAGATGACGGCGTTGCCCACGCAGTGGAGGATGTCGTAGGGGATGCCGGATATCCAGTAGGAAAAAGCCATTCGCCAGCCGTCCACGACAAAGGCCTCGATGCAGCACAGGGGGCCGAAAAACAGCCCGTACAGCGCTCCCACGAGGGTCCACAGGACGAAGGATGTTATATGCCGCCTCAGCAGCAGGATCAGCGCCACAAGGATGGGCCAGATGTACACATAGACGAAAAAGTACCAGCCGAAGCCGTACAGCAGCCCCTCCGCCAGAACAAAGATCGCGCAGGGATAGAACGCCTTCGCGCCGTAGACGATGGTGGTGCAGATGAGGAGCATCGTCACGGGCTCGATGTTCGGCAGGAAAGACATGGCCTCCTTGAGAGCGATAATGATCGCAGCGATGAGAGCGAGGCAGATCAGCTCGCGCAGGGTCAGGACCGGGGAGTCCTTATGATCAGTAGGTGATGGTGTAGAAGCTGTACGCATCGCCGTCAGCGACAGGCTGGGTGTCTACGCCGTATTCGCCCATGGCGCCGTTGACGTCGAACATCCAGTAGGTGCCCTCGGTATCATCGGCGTACTCGCCGTCCACAGTCTTGACGAACAGGCCGTACTCGGTGTCCTCACCCTCCAGCAGATCGTAGGGCTCAAGAGCCTCCGAGAGATACTGGGCGGTGGTCTCGATATCCTCCGCGCGGACGGTCCCGTCGGTGTGCGTAATGGTCACGGAGATCTCCTTCACGCCCTCCAGTGCCTTGGGCCGGAAGGATGCCCAGCAGACGAGCGCGGCAATGACCAGAACGACAGCGATAGCGGCAACGATGATCGTCGTCTTTTTCTGTTTGGACATACTACTCATTGTTTTATACTTCCTTTCTTTGTATTTGGGACGACACCCATGGGGGCGTCGTCCCGATGTCCAGAAAGGAATTATAATATAAGTGTATGGAAAAATCAACCGTTTATCCAGGCGTTATACCGGTCTTCGATGGATCTGTCCGGATTCGGAGCGATCCGGCATAGCAGCGCCCGGACCTGGTATGCGCCGCCGATGGGATCGTGGGGCGGTGCGCCTATGGTGAGGATGTTGGCGTTGGACTCGTCCCAGCCGTATCCGGGAGCTCCCGCCTCCGGATACCACCAGCCCATCTCCGCGTTCACGATGCCCTCCGGCATGTCCGGGAGGAACTGCGCCTTCTGGGTGATGCGGCCCCGCTCCGTCTCAATGAAGACCCAGCCGCCGTCCTCGATGCCGTACCGCTTCCCGGTGGTCTCGCTCATGGCGCAGAGGGGAAAGGGGTGGCGCTTGCGCAGGGACCTGATCTGACGGTTGTTGGAGATAAAAAACGGCATGGTGCGGCTTCCGGTGATAAGGATGAGGGGGTAATCCTCCAGCAGATCCGACCGGGAAACAGGGGTCTCCGGCGGCTCCTCCCAGGAGGGAAGAGGGTCCGCGCCGGACTTCTCCAGGACCGTGGACCAGAGCTCGAATTTCCCCGTGGGGGTGTGGAAGCCGCGCTTCCGATAGTTCAGATACGTCCGCTCAGGCGTGATGAAGCCCAGCTTTTTGAAGGTCTCGAAGTCGATACCCGCGTACTCCGGACGTCTCCGCCCCAGCTCCGCCAGGATCTCGTTATCCAGGATCTCGCGCTGACTCTCCGCGCCGTAGTCGAGCCCCATGCGCTTCGACAGCTCCAGGAAGACCTCCTCGTCCGCCCGGCATTCGCCCACCTGGACGACCTTCTGCATGCACAGCGCCGCAACATCGCCGAACTCCGGCATACAGAAAACGCTGTCCACCTCCGGCCATAGAGCCGCCGGCAGGACGATGTCCGCAAGCTGAGCCGTAGGCGTCATGAAAAAGTCCATGTACACAAAGAATTCCAGCGCCTGCAGGCATTCGAGAGTGTGGCGGCTGTCCGCCACGGAGATCAGGGTGTTGTTGGCGCTGGAGATGAGAGCGCGGATGGGGTAGGGCTTTCCCGTGCGTATGGCGTCCAGGGTCATATAGGGATGGGCGAAGAGCTTGGGAGAGGCGGTGCCGTCGCACAGGGGATACCCGCCGGAGATGCACTTTTTCACCGTCTCCGGACTCAGTCGGTTAAGGAGGATGTCTGCCGTGGGGGCGATCTCCATGCTCTCCACGAAGCCCCCGGGCACGTCGTAGTTTCCTGTCAGGGCGGGGATCATGAATATGGCCCGGCAGGTCTGGACGGCGTTGGTGCTCTGTTCGATGGCGGTGCCCCATTCCAGGGCCAGGGGCTTGATGCCCGCGATCAAGTGCGCGGCCTCGATGATCTTCTCCTTCGGAAGACGGGTGATCTCCGCCACCCGGTCCGGATCATATTGAGCGCAGCGCTCCTTGAGCTCCGAAAAGCCATAGGTCCAGTTCTCTGCGAACTCCCGGTCATAGAGCTCCTCTTTGAGGAGGATATGCAGGATCCCCAGGGCCAGGGCGCCGTCCGTGCCGGGACGGAGGGGCAGCCAGAGTCTCGCGGCGCGGGTCAGCTCGTTGGGCTTCGGGTCCACCACGATGAGGGGGATGCCCTCCTTTACAGCGTCTTTGATGAGGAAGGTCAGCTCCCCGTCCGCGCCGGAAATGGCGGGATTGGCGCCCCAGACCAGGATGCCGCCGGGGCGGGTCTCTCCATAATAATCCACGCCCGCGAAATGCCCGCAGCAGAGCTCCCCGGCGTTCTTCCTCGGGCCCAGACAGATGAGAGCGCCGGAGGAGGTGGCGTTGGGAGTGCCGAGGACGTTGGCGAACCGCCAGAACTGGGAGAGGTGGTGCCGTCCCGTGCCGGAGATGAGGGCGATAGTCTCGGGGCCGTAGTCCCGGCGGTACGCGCCGAGCTTCTCGGCGATCTCCTCCAGGGCGTCGTCCCAGGAGATCCGCTCCCACTTCCCGCTGCCCTTGGGTCCCACGCGCCGCAGGGGATGGGTGAGCCGCTCGGGGTGGTACATCTGTTCTATGATGCTCATGCCCTTGATGCAGGCGCGTCCCTTGTTCAGCGGACCGTCGGGGTCCGGGCGAATCCCGACGACCTTTCCGTCCTCAACGGTAAGGAGGTGCATACACCCCCCGTGACATCCGCGGCATGCGCATTTGAACTCCGGCATAGGGCTGCACCTCCAAAAAGTACCATGTTCGATTGTATTGTAGCAGACCGAAGGCGGGTCCGCAAGGAGTTATCCCTGGGAGGACTCTCCGCTGGCTCCGCCGGGCATGCCGGGGAAGCCGCCCATGCCGCCACGGGTGCGATTGGAGAAGACGGTGCCCGTCAGCTCGATCTCGGCGGTCTCATCCCCCGCGGTGAGGGTATAGGTCTCTCCCACGGTGAGCTCCGGGGAGGAGAGGACCACGCAGTTATAGCCGTGGACGAACTGGAAGGAGAGCAGCACGGTCCCGTTCGCGTCGGTCAGGGTGCAGAGGTCTCCGTCCTCGGCGTAATCGCTCAGCACATAGTAGATGGCGGGCTGAGCGCCGTCGGTGTCGTCGGGAGCCTCGGCCATGCCGGAGTAGCCGCCCGCCATGATGCTGCCGCCGGTGACGACGAACTCCGAGCTGCCCTCGCCGTAGTCGATGGCCGCGTCCCAGTTGGAGGAGGGACCGCTGACGAAAACCTCGCCGCCCTCGATATAGATGCTGCCGTTGGAGTCGAGACCGTCGCCGCCGGAATCCACCAGGACGACGCCGCCTTTGATGCGCAGCTCGGCGGGGATATCCTCGGTATCGTCTTCCTCCTCCGCCTCGGAGGAGGCCTCGGCAGAGGGACCGAAGAACATACCGTCGCCGCCGTTCACGTTCATGCCGTCGTCGGTGGCCACGACGCTGACAAAGCCGTCCCCGATGAGGATGGACTTGGCCTCCAGACCTTCGTAGCAGTACACCACATCCACGGTGCCGCCCAGGATGGAGAGGATCGAATCCGCGTGGACGCCGTCGTCGCCGGATGCGATCCGGAGCTCGCCGCCGCTGACGGTGACATCGCCGTCGCTGTGGATGGCGTCGTCCGCGCAGTCCAGAGCCACAGAGCCGCCGGTTATATTGATGGCAGTCGCCGCCTTCAGACCCTTGCGGCTGACGGAGGTTTCGTCGTCCATGTCCCAGGGCATGCTGAAGGCGCCGCCCATCTCGTCAGAGGCGCGCTCGGTCTGATCCCCCTCGGTATCTTCCGGAATCTCGACTTCCGCTGCGGTCTCGTCGTCAGCGTTCGTTTCCCCGCTTGCCTCCCGGGAGCCACGGCCCGGGCCGCCGCCCATGCCCATCATGGAGGAGTCGCTGACCTTCATGTCCGCATCCAGGGCGCCGGCGCCGGTGTGGATATCCACCGTGCCGCCGTTCACGGAGAGCTCGCCCTCCGCCTGGATGCCGTCCCCCTGAGAGGTGACGGTGAGGACGCCGTCGTTCACGGTGATGTTCGACTTGCTCTTGACGCCGTCGTTCACGGAGGCGACGGTAATGACGCCGCCGTCGATGACGAGGTCGCCGCTGCCGCCGATGCCGTTATTGATGTAGCCGCCAACGCTGAGGCTGCCGCTGCCTGTGACGGTGAGGGGGCACTTGAACCGCAGGGCCGCGCCGGAGGCCTCCTCGTCCGCGGGCTCCTCGGCGTTGGAGATGTCGCCGCTGGTGAGGACGTTCACAGAACCCTCCGCCAGCACCAGCTCCGCCGCCCGGGCGGTCTTGAAGTATATGACCTCGTCGTCCGCGCAGGTAAAGTCGCAGCCGTCCAGGATGATGGTGAATTCCTCGCTGTCTGCGGCATCCACAACGACGCGGGCCTCGCCGCTGCCGGTGAGGCGGTACACGCCGCCCTCGTCCAGGATGAGCTCACCGTTGTCCAGGGCGGCGGTGACGCCGTTGGCCGTCACGACTCCGTCTGAAAATTCGATGAGGGTCTCGCCGCTCTCGTCGATCTCTGTCTGCTCGGAGACCGGCACGTCGCTCTCCGCTGCCTCCTGCGCGGGCTCCTGGGCGGCCGGACTGCCGCAGCCGGACAGAAGAGAGACTGCCAGCGCGCCGCCCAGCAGGAGAGATATCAGCTTTGCTTTCATATGGGAACACCTCGATCAGAAGATTTTCTGTTGATGCACCTACTATACATCATTCCGGAAGAAATGCATGAATGAATTATTAATTATTGTTAAGAATTGCCGTGGAGGGTGAAGGTACAAAGAAATCGCCGGAACGCGGCCAACGTTCCGGCGATTTCTTTATGGATTGAGGACAAAATGAAAAAGATGAAACTGTCTCTTGCAAGTATTATTGTAAAGGATGAGTATTACAAAAGAAAGTGCAAGAATGTTTCAAAAATGTTAAATTCTGTGAAATTTCTAATTATTTTGAGATTTTGAACGGGTAAAGCGCTCTTTAGTCCATTCCGAAGCCCCACCAGAGATCGTCGGGCAGGGGATAGGCGGGGGGCTGAGGGATCGCCGCCAGCATAAAGGGCCTGCGCTCCCCGATCCCGTCCAGAAACAGCGGCGTACGGACGATATACTCCTCCGCCCGGCACCATCGGGCGATGCCCGCGACGGCGGACAGGGGATCGGCGTCGGGGGCCAGAAGCTCCTGGATGACGCATACGCCGTTGTCGGTCTCCACGGCGGCGGCGCCCTTTTCCATCATGAAAAACTCCATGCCGGAGGCCTCAAGGTGATCGTACAGCGCCTCCGGGAAGGTGACGTGGGGCAGCTCGCTGAGAAACCACTCCCGCATACCGGCGTACTGTCCGGCGGGGACGGGCACGGCCATGACGGGGACATGGCCTTCCAGCTCCGCCTTGGGGATCCGGGCCTCCCGAATGAAGCTGAAGGGTTTCGCGCCGGAGGCGTTTTCGTAGAAGGGGTACAGGCTCTCCTCCGCGGGCAGGACGCAGGCGGCGTCCGCCGATCCAAGGGCCTTGTCGCTGGCGGCTTTGTACACCGCCCGTCCGATGCCCCGGCTCCGGTATTCCGGCAGGGTGGCGAGGGCGTAGGTGTAACCTGCGGTCAGGCGGTTCTTCCGGAAGGGGAAGACGGTCTCTCCCGGCAGGACGTACATGGCGGACACGACCTTCCCGTCCGCCTCCGCTACGACGCATTCGTCCGTCCGGAAGAGGTTTTCGAAGAAGCTGTCGATATACTCGTCGCTGTCGCCGAAGGCGGTCCTCCAAAGCTCCCGAAGCTGAGGCTCGTCTCCGGTCCTGCTATCACGAATCGTAAAATCACTCATGGTCGATCACCACCGTATATTTTTCCACCATCGCGTCGGGATGGTAGCTCTCCTTGGCCTGGCGCAGACTGTCGATGCCCATGTCGTCCTCCCGGTTGATCCATTGCACGGCGGGATGCCGCTCCCGGATGAGCCGAACGAATTCACGGTTCACCATGGGGTAGGCGCCGTTGATCTCCGCGTGGGCCTTCTCGAAGTGTACCACGAAGGTGTGCTCGCACACCGGCTCGCCCATGGTGAAGGCCACGGGGCGTCCGCTGACACGGAGGATGCCGCCCTCCAGGCCCAGGTTGTCGTAGTGGTCGAAGGCACGGCGGATGGCGG
This sequence comes from uncultured Oscillospiraceae bacterium, assembly GCA_905234625.1. Classification (GTDB taxonomy): domain Bacteria; phylum Bacillota; class Clostridia; order Oscillospirales; family Oscillospiraceae; genus CAJOIG01. The sequence goes on from CAJOIC010000003.1 coordinate 13,194, forward strand.
CGTATTCGTCGTCCGCGCCGATATCCTCGTGCTCCTCGCCGGCGTTGACGGAGTTCCACTCGTCCAGGAGACGGAAGCAGTCGTCGAAATCGGCAGGCGTCAGGGCGCTGAAGGTCCAGTCATTCTCCGCCTCAAAGCGGTTGATGTGGTTCCGCTTGCCGTGGAGCTTTTTCCCGGCGAGGGTGGCGAGCTTCTCCGCGCTGTAAAGGTAGTCCCAAAGGGGGCGCTCCGGGAGCGCGGTGTGGCGGCCGGGGAACAGCTCATTCAGGAGCGGGAGGTGCGCCTGGGTCACGCCCCGGAGGGTGAAGGGAAAGTTATGCTCCCCGGCATAAGCCTCCAGCTCCGCCATGACAGGACCCAGGTCGCCTGTGCCAACGGGCCAGGCGAAAAAGGGCTCATCGTCATAGCAGGGCATGACGATGACCCTGTCGTTCAGCTTTCCCACCTGCTGACGGAAGGAGCCGTCCCAGAGGTAAATGTTTCCGAAATTGAAGTCAGCGCTGGAGGAGCCTTCCGCCCATACCAGCGGATCGATCCAGGCTTTGTCCTCCAGGGTGACGGGATGAAGTTCTAGCATGACAGTTTTTGTATCTCCTGCTGTAATCGCTTGAGGTCTACGAAGGTCTCCGGCCGGTTGGCCGGATTGCGGAGCAGCGCCGAGGGGTGGTACATGGCCATGGCCGGTCGGCCCAAGACCTCATACCACTGCCCGTGCTGCCGGGTGATGCGGAAGTCCTGGCTGATGAAGGCCTGGGCGGCGATGCGCCCGAGGAAGACCAGGAGCTTCGGCTGGACCAGGTCGATCTGCCGCTGGAGCCAGCCGATGCAGGCCATCTGCTCGTCGGGTAGGGGGTCCCTGTTTCGGGGCGGACGGCATTTGACGATGTTTGCGATATAGACCTGGGACCGGTCGAGGCCGATGATCTCCATCATGGTGTCCAACAGCTGGCCGGCAGGCCCCACAAAGGGCTCGCCCCGCAGGTCCTCCTGTTCGCCGGGACCTTCGCCGATGAACATGATGTCGGCGTTTTCATTCCCGACGCCGAAGACGAGGTTCGTCCGGGTCTTTCCCAGCTCACAGCGCCGACAGTCGGCGCATTCGCGTTTCAGAGCTTCCCAGCTGTCCATAATTCCGTAAGCTCCGGTGTGATGATCCGGCTCCAGGACTCCATGCCCTCCAGAGACTCCGGCAGGGAGGCAATGGGGACGAAGCCGCCCTCCAGCTTTTCCGTCTCCCTGACGAAGACGTCGCCCGTCGTTGTCAGGGTGAAGAAAAAGCCCAGGTGTACGCTGCCGACGTCGTTTCCGTTATCGTTTATGAGGCCCCGGAGGGTGAGCGTGCCGAAATCAGCAATGTCGATCTCCTCCTCGATCTCCCGGCGCAGGCAGTTCATGAGCCATTCGCCGTGGTCCCTGTCGATCTCGTTGATGTGACCGCCAACGCCAAGGCTCATGCGCCCGTGGAGACGGCTCTCGCCGCCCTTGTTCAGCCGATGGGTGGCGAAGACCTGATCCCCCCGGACGACGGCCACATAGGGGATGATCTGTTTAAAATCCGGGCTCTCCTCTGCGGTGGGCCGGGGGAGGAAGAAGCTGTCCGAGGCGATGAGGTCCATGACCTCATTCTCCCGGCCGGTGATGAGGCCGTCCCGGGCGACGATATCGCCCAGAGCGGCTGTTTTTACTACAAGTACGTTTTCCATTTCTGCTGCCTCAGTCAAGCTCTGACTGGCCGGTGTACAGCATGTAGTACCGGCCCTGCTGCTCCAGCAGCTCGTCGTGGCTGCCGCGCTCCACGATCTCGCCGTGCTCGATGACGACGATGGCGCTGGCGTTGCGGACGGTGGAGAGCCGATGGGCGATGACGAAGACGGTCTTGCCCTCCATGAGGGTGTCCATACCCCGGTCGATGAGCTTCTCCGTGCGGGTGTCGATGGAGCTCGTGGCCTCGTCCAGGATCATGACGGGGTGCCGCGCCACGGCGGTGCGGGCGATGGCGAGAAGCTGCCGCTGGCCCTGAGAGAGGTTCTGGCCGTTGCCGGTGATCATGGTGTCATAGCCGTCCGGCAGGCGGGTGATGAACCCGTGGGCGTTGGCGGCCTTGGCGGCGGCGATGCACTCCTCGTCGGTGGCGTCCAGCTTGCCGTAGCGGATGTTCTCCATGACGGTGCCGGTGAAGAGGTTCGTATCCTGGAGCACCATGCCGAGGCTGCGGCGCAGGGCGGACTTCTTGATATCCTTCACATCGATGCCGTCGAAGAGGATGGTGCCGCTGTCGATCTCGTAGAAACGGTTGATGAGGTTCGTGATGGTGGTCTTTCCCGCGCCGGTTGAGCCGACGAATGCGATCTTCTGTCCGGGCTTTGCCCAGACGGTGACGCCCTTGAGCACGGGCTTTTCCGGGACATAGGAGAAGTGCACGTCCTGCAGTCTGACGCTGCCCTGGACCTCGCGGAACTCGAAGCCGCCGTCCTCCCGGGGGAGCTTCCAGGCCCAGAAGCCGGTGCGCTCGCCCTTTTCCGTCTCGGTGAGGGTACCGTCCTTGCCGTGGTTCACGGTGACGAGATCCACGGCGCCCTCGTCCAGCTCCGGATCGTGGTCGATGACCGCGAAGATGCGCTCGGCGCCGGCGATGGCGGAGAAGAGGTTGATGGCCTGGTTCGACATCATGTTGATGGGCATGGTGACCTGGCGGATATAGTTGAGGTACACGCCCAGACTTCCGATGGTGAACCGGCCTGCCAGGGTCATGAACCCGCCCAGCACCGCGGTGACGGCGTAGCAGATGTTCATGACGGCGTTCATGGTGGGGAAGATGGCGGAGCCCAGGAACATGGCGAAGATGGAGTTTTCCCGGTATTCGTCGTTCAATTCGCCGAAGGTCTTCTTGGCCCGTTCCTCATAGCTGAAAGCCTTGACGACCTTGAGCCCGTCCAGCATCTCCTCAATGTTGCCGTTCATGATGCCCAGGGAGGACTGCTGCTTTTTGAAGAGGATGCGGGAGTACTTGCCCACGCCCCGCACCAGGATGAAGGACAGGGCGATGGTGACGGCGGTGATGATGAAGAGCTTCCAGCTCAGAAGGAGCATCAGCACCACCGTACCCACGAAGGTGATGATGCCTGAGATGAACTGCACAAGGCCCTGCTCCAGCGCCATCTGGACGTTGTCGGCATCGTTTGTGAAGCGGCTCATGAGTTCCCCGTGGGGATGGGCGTCAAAGTAGGTGATGGGAAGCTCCTGCAGGGCGGAGAAGAGGTCCCGGCGCAGGGCATTGGTGGACCACTGGGCCAGGTTCATGCACGCCCGGGAGGTGAAGTACGAGGCCAGGGCGCTGGCAAGGTAGATCCCCGTCAGGATGAGAAGCTGTACCGCCAGGGCGGAATAGTCCTTCTCCGGCTGGGTGATGAGGGGGACGATATAGTCGTCGATGAGAGGCTTTAGGAAGTAGCTCGCCACCAGGGAGCACCCGGTGGAGATCAGCATCATCACAAGGATGAGGACGAACATGCCCTTGTTCTTCCCGGCGTAGCCCAGGATGCGCAGCAGAGTGCCCTTGGTGTCCTTGGGCTTGCGGAAATCCCGTCCGCCGCCAGGCCCGGGACCGCGGGCGATGTTTTTGTAGATGCTCTCGTCGTTCACGTCGACGCTGTCGACCGCGATGCGTTCCTTGAGCTGGGCCCAGATGGATCTTCTCTTCTCAGCCATCGGACAGCGCCTCCTTTACCTGGGATGTATAGATGTCCCGATAGATGGGACTGGTCTGCATGAGCTCCTCGTGGGTGCCCATGCTCTCGATGCGGCCGTTGTCCAGCACCAGGATCTTGTCGGCGGAGACCACCGAGGAGATGCGCTGGGCGATGATGAACACGGTGGTGTCCTTCAGCTCCCGCTTGAAGCTCTCCCGGATGCGGCTCTCGGTGTCGGAGTCCACGGCGCTGGTGCTGTCGTCCAGGATGAGGATGGCGGGATGCTTGAGCATGGCGCGGGCGATGCAGAGCCTCTGCTTCTGACCGCCGGAGACGTTGGTGCCGCCCTGGTGGATCTGGGTGTCGAGACCGTCGGGCATCTCGGAGACGAAGTCCCACGCCTGGGCGTTCTTGAGGGCCTGGATGATCTCCTCGTCCGTGGCGTCCTCTTTGCCCCAGAGGATGTTCTCCCGGATGGTGCCGGTGAAGAGGATGTTGTTCTGGAGCACCATGCCCACGCCCGACCGCAGATCCTCGATCCGGTAATCCCGCACGTCTGTACCGTCTACCAGGATGCGGCCCTCGGTCGCGTCATAGAAACGGGGGATGAGGTTCACGAGACTGGACTTGCCGGAGCCGGTGCCGCCCACGATGGCCACGGTCTCGCCGGGGGCCACGGAGAAGCTTAGATCCCGCAGGACCTCCTCGCCGGTGCCGGTCTTGGAGTATTTGAAGCTGACGTTCTCGAAAACGACGGAGCCGCGATCCCGGGCGATGGGATGCGCCGCAGCGTCGGGCTTCGACCGGATGTCGGGCTCGGTGTCCAGGACCTCGGCGATGCGCTTGCCGCAGGCGCGGCTGCGGGTGTACTGCATGAGCACCATGGAGAACATCATGACGCTCATCATGATCTGGGTGAGGTAGCTGATGACGGCCAGGAGCTGACCGGACTGGATCTCCCCGGTGGCGACCATCCTGCCGCCGAACCAGTACAGACAAAGAGTCACGGCGTTCAGGATGATGGTGGCCAGAGGTCCCATGGCGATGATGACGCCCACGGCCCGGAGGTTTGCATGGGTGAGCTCGTCGTTGGCCTTGCGGAACTTCTCCCGCTCATACCGCTGGCGAACGAAGGCCTTCACCACGCGGATGGCGATGAGGTTCTCCTGAATGTCGGCGTTCATGGCGTCCAGCTTCTGCTGCACAAGAGTGAACAGCCGGTCCACCAGGCGCATGATGCTGATGATGCCAAGAAACAGCACGGGGATCGCGATAAGATAGATGAGAGCCAGCTTCCAGCTGTAGGTCACCACGATGACCACCGCCACGATGAGCTGGAAGGGGGCCTGGATGAAGGTCCGCATCATCATCTGCACGGCGTTCTGGAGCTGCCGCACGTCGCTGGTGGTGCGTGTCACGAGGCTCGCCGTGGAAAAGCGGTCGATGTCACCGAAGGAGAACTCCTGGATGTGGTGGAACATGGCGACCCGGAGGTTCGAGCCAAAGCCGTTGGCGGCCCTGGCGGCGTGCCAGGTGCTGACGAAGCCGGAGGCCATGCTCACCAGCGCCAGCAGCGTCATGAGCAGGCCGCAGCGAATGATGTAGGCGCGGTCGCCCCCCGCCACGCCGATGTCCACGATGTTCGACATCAGCGTCGGCAGCGCCAGCGTGACCACACTCTCCAATAAAACGAAAACAGGGGTAATGAATAGGGAGTTTTTGTACTTCCCCCAGTACCCGGTCAGGATCTCACGCATAAATGGTTTTTGCTCCTTTGCCTCTTGAAACATAATATCCAAGCAATTATACAGGAATATACAGGAAGTTAAAAGAACAAATTGTAAACTTTAAAAATAAATTCCGGTTTTCCCCATTTTTTCGTCTGCGGCAAACGTCGCCGTGGGTCAGTCATATCGGCGGAGGATATGCCATAGACTTGTCCCGTGGAGGTGAGGGCGATGGATGGTTTCGGGCTCGCGTCAGCACTGCTGCCGGAGGATCTCCGCGCGGCGGCGGAAGGGCTCTCCACGGCTGAGAAAAGGAGCTGCGAGGAGTTCCGGCTCCGCAGAAGCGTCCCTGCTGCGGCGCTGATAGGGGGGAGAGAAAAACCGCTCTCCTCCGCGGTCGTGACGGAGGAACAGCTCCGCGGAGTGCTGGAGACGGCCACGCGCTCCTCCCTCCACGCATCGGAGGACGCCCTGCGCAGGGGCTACATCTCCGCCGCGGGCGGCGTCCGGGTGGGGGTCTGCGGCGTGGGGGTCATGGGTCCGGAGGGGGTGTCGGGACTGCGTTCCTTCTCGTCCCTTGCCATCCGTGTGCCCCGGCAGGTCCCCGGCTGCGCGGACGGTATCTGGGAGGAGCTGACGACGGGAGGCTTTCGCTCTCTTTTGGTGGTGTCGCCTCCCGGGGCGGGAAAGACCACGCTCCTGCGGGAGATCATCCGGCGGCTGTCCTATGCCGGGGATCGGATCTGTGTGGCGGATGAGCGGGGAGAGCTGGCGGGCTTCGGCGCCGGCGGGGGCTTTGACGTGGGACCGCATACGGACGTGATGACCGGGATACCGAAAGCCGAGGCGGCGGAGATGCTCCTGCGGTCCATGGGCCCCCAGACGCTGGCCATGGATGAGATCGCCGATGAGGCGGAAGGCGCGGCGCTCCTCCGTGCGGTAAACTGCGGGGTGACCCTTCTCGCTTCGGTCCATGGCAGGGATCGGACAGACGCCGGACGGCGTCCCGCCTGCAGGGCGCTCCTCCGGGCGGGAGCCTTTGAGCGCTGTGTCACGGTCTCCTGCCGGGACGGGGTGCGGCGCTATTTCGTGGAGAAACTCCCATGAAGCTGCTGGGCGGCTTCCTGATCGCGGCAGCGGGGGTATGGAGCGGGTTCCTGGCGGCCGGGAAGCTGTCGGCCTCTGCGGCCCGGTGCGGCTCCTGGTGCCGGATGCTGGAGCTTTTGTCCTTCGAACTCGTGCGGTTTCTTACTCCGCTGCCGGAGCTGTTCGCCTCCCTTGCGGAGCGATTGGACGGCGCTGCGGGGGAGACGTGCGGTTCTGTGGCGGAGGATCTGCGCACGGGGCTCGGCTTTCGCGCCGCGTGGCGTTCGGCGACGGAAAACGTCCCCCGGGAGGAGCGGGAGCTTCTGCTGCCTCTGGGGGATGTGCTGGGGCGATTCGGCGCGGAGGAGCAGGCGGCCTGCGCCGACGCTGTACGGGAGAGGATGAACGGACTTTGGAAGTCCCGGCGGAGGGAGCTCGGCCGGCGGTCCAGGGTCTGTGTGGGCGTAGGCTCCGCTCTGGGCCTCATGCTGGCGGTACTGCTGATGTAAGGAACAACCTATGAATGTGGACCTGATATACAAGATCGCGGCGGTGGGCATCCTCGTCGCGGTGCTGAACCTTCTGCTGACCCGTTCCGGCCGGGATGAGCAGGCCCTGATGACCACCATTGCGGGGCTCGTGGTGGTTCTGGTGATCCTGGTGCGGGAGATCGCGGGGCTGTTTGATCTCATCCGGGAGCTGTTCGATCTGGGATGACGCTCCTTATGAAAGCGGCGGTGACGGGCATCGCCGGCGCGATCACGGCGCTGCTCCTCAAGCGCTCCGCGCCCGAGCTTGGCCTTGTGCTGAGCCTTGCGGTCAGCATCCTGTGCGCGCTTCTGGCGCTGGAGCTGGTGACGGGACTTGGAGACATCCTGGAGACTGTCCGGCAGGAGACGGGGCTCAGTCCCGCCGTGACAGGACCCGTCTTAAAATGCGTCGGCGTGGGCATCGTGACGAGGATCGCGGCGGATATCTGCAGGGACGCCGGGCAGAGCGCCGCGGCCTCCGCCGTGGAGCTTTGCGGCGCTGCATGCGCGCTTGTGACGGCGCTGCCCCTCATCCGGGCCCTGCTGGAAACGGTGCGGGAGTTCATATGAAAAGAGTCGTATCGTTTATTCTCATGGCGCTGCTTCTTGCGACGCCGGCCATGGCGGTGGATACGGACGGCCTGGAATCGGCTCTGCCGGACGAGGCTCGGGAGATCCTGGGGGATATGACGGTAAAGGATATCCTTGGGGGCGAGAATGTGTTCCGTCAGCTGTGGGACTGGTGCGGGGCGCGTCTTGCCGAGAGCGTCCGCGCGGCGGCCCGCAGCGCGGGGACCGCCCTGACGGCGGCCCTTCTGTGCTCCGTGGCGGCGGCGGCCAGTCCCGACGGCAAGCTGCCGGGCTATGTGCTCCTGGGCGGCGCCCTGGCGATCCTGGGCTCCTGCATGGGAGACATCCGCACCTTCCTGGGAGAAACGGCTTCCGCCCTAGACGAGCTGACGGACTTCTCCCGGGCGCTGCTGCCTTGCGTTGCGGCTGCCTCCGCCGCTGCGGGACAGGCGGCCTCCGGCGCGGCGAGATACACCGTGTCGGCCCTGTTCCTGGATGTGCTTATGACCCTGGGAAGAAGCGTTGTCCTGCCTATGATCTGCGCCTATGGCGCTGTCAGCGCGGCAAACGCCGCCCTGCCGGACGGGGCCATGGGGGGACCGGCAAAGCTCCTGAGCTGGGCCTGCGGCACGGTCCTGACGGCCCTCACCACGGCTTTCACTCTTGGTATCACGGTGTCCGGCGTGGTGGCGGGCGGCGCAGATAAGCTCACGGGAAGCGTGGCGAAGACGGCCATCACCGCGGCGCTTCCCGTGGTGGGGAAGATCGTGGCCGACGCCGCGGACACGTATCTTGCCGGAGCGAAGCTCCTGCGGGACGCAGTGGGGGTGTTCGGTCTGGCAGCGGTGCTGTGCGTTTGCCTCGGACCGATCCTCCGGCTGGGGGTGCGATATCTTCTGTTCAAGGCGGCGGCGTGCGTGGCGGAGCCGTTCGCGGACGGGCGTCTCGCCGTCCTCATCGGGAACATGGCCACCTGCTGCGGCATGGCGCTGGGGCTGCTGGGCAGCGCGGGCTTCATGCTGTTCGTATCGGTGGTGCTGAGCGCGGAGGCGCTGACGGGATGAGAGACTGGATCATGGGGATCTTCGCCGCGTCGCTCCTGGGGGCGATGGCTCTGGCGCTGTGTCCGAGAGGAAGGGTGTACACCGTCACGAAAATGGTCTGCGGCGTCGTGTGCGCGCTCGCGGTGGCGTCGCCGCTCGTGAAGCTGGATCCCGAGAGCCTTGCGGTGAGCATGGCGGAGTATCGGCGGCAGGCGGAGATCCTTGCCGCAAATGGTGAGGAGGAAGGGAAAATGCTGGAAAGGACATACATAGAGGAGGAATGCGCCGCATATATTTGTGCCAAAGCGGCGGAGAAGGGGGCGGAGGTGAAGGACGCCTCCGTCCTGGCCCGCTGGGACGACGGCGGACTCGTGTGGTATCCCTGGTCGGCGACGGTGGACGGAGCTTACAGCCCGGACCTGGCGTCGGTGATCGAGGGAGATCTGGGGATCCCGCCGGAGCGGCAGGAGTGGTCCGACGATGGATGAGAAGCTGCGGATGCTGAGAGAAAAGCTCGCGGGGTTCCGCTATGTCTTTCTGGTGGCGGCGGCAGGTCTTCTTCTGATCCTGTGGCCGTCGGGAGGCTCCGCCGCCGGGGAAGGGGGCGATGGAACGGAGGAGGCGCGGATCGGGTCGATACTGACGAGCATGGAGGGTGTAGGCGAGGCGCGGGTCCTGCTGTCGGAAAACGGCGTCGTCATCGTATGCCCGGGGGCGGAGGACCCGTCGGTCTGTCTGCGGGTGACCCAGGCGGTGAAGTGCTATACCGGCCTCGGGGCGGACGACGTGCGGATATTCAAATCGGAATCGTAATGGAGGGTAATCGCATTGAAAAGGAATCTGAAACGCAATATCGTGATCGCAGCGGTGCTGGTGTTCGTAGGCGCGGCGGTGTATCTGAACTGGTCGTACAACAGCCGCTGGGGCTCCGCGGACGCGGCGATGGTGTCGGCGGAGGACGCCGCCATGGCCGCCGCGGAGGAGGAATACCTCGCCGCCTCCGCCGCCGGGAACGCCTCGTCCATCTACTTTGACAAGGCAAGGCTCACCCGGCAGTCCGCCAGGGACGAAGCGCTCCAGCTCCTGGAGATGGCCTGCGGCGACGCGGACGTGTCCCAGGAGATCATCGACGAGTCCATGCGCCAGATCAACTCCATGGCGGCCTGGAACCTGCAGGAGAACCTGCTGGAAAACGAGCTTATGGCGAAGGACTTCACCGACTGCGTGGCCTTTGTCTCGGAGGACGGGGTGACGGTGGCCGTCTCCGCGCCCATGGAGGGCCTGACGGACGTCCAGGTGGCGCAGATCACCGAATCGGTCCTGGCCAACACGGATTTTGACGCCATGGCGCTGAATATCATCGAAGTCAAGAATTGACGCATTTGCTCTTTCCTTTTTCCGCGGGGCGTGTTATAATGCCTGTGATTGAAAACATGAACCTGCGCGTACGCGCATACCAGGAGGTATACTGCGATGGCAGAGAACTATATCACACGCCATGTGGAAAAGGGCACCGTCAACATCTCCGAGGATGTGATCGCCGTCATGGTGAGCGCCGCCGTCACCGAGGTGGACGGGGTGGCCGGCTTCGGCAACGCCACCACGCCCGATCTCGTGGAGCTCTTCGGACGGAAGGCTCCCCAGAAGGGCCTTAAGATCCGTTTCATCGACGACAAGATCACCATCGACGTCATCGTGAACGTCAAGCTCGGCGGCAGTATCACGGATATCGCCGTCCGGGTACAGGAGGCCGTGTGCCGCGAGGTGGAGTCCGTCACAGGCATGAGCGCCGTGGTGAACGTCCACGTCACCGGCGTCGCCTTCGACAAGTAAGCCACAAGGATTTCACGCGGAGCCCCATCCAGTGGGGCTCCTTGTTGTGTTTCATAGGGGGATAAAGACCATGAAAAGAAGCGCTGCCAGAGAGATCTCCATCCAGCTGGGGTTTGCCGTCGCCTCGTCCGGCCAGGACCCGGCGGAAGCGGTGGAGGCCTTTTTCGAGCCGGAGCACTATGCCGCCATGCAGGCGGAGGACGAGCTCTACGCGGAAAAGCCCTCAAAGAAGGACCTGACGTTTATCACGTCCAGCGTCGCCGGGGTCACGGAGCACCGGAGCGAGCTGGACGAGCTCATCGGAAAATATGCCCAGGGCTGGCGCACGGAGCGCATCTCCCGCAGCGCCCTGGCCGTCATGAGGCAGGCGATGTATGAGATCCTCTATATGCCGGATATCCCGGACGCCGCCTCCCTGGACGAGGCGGTGGAACTCCTCAAGGGCTATGAGGACCCGGACGTGGTGGCGTTTGTGAACGGTGTCCTCGGCGGCTTCTACAGGGGCGAGATCGAAAAGACGGAGCTACCCGCGGCGGGAGAGGTCCCGGATGCGTGAGGAGGTCTTCACCGTCTCGGAGCTGAACTCCTTCGTCCGCACCCGGCTGGAAAACGATCCGGCCCTCATGCGGGTGGCCGTGATGGGGGAGGTGTCGGGGTACAAGATGTATCCCGGCTCCGGTTATCACTATTTCTCTCTGAAGGACAAAAAATGCGTGGTGTCCTGCGTCATCACCCGGATGAACGCCCGGCGTCTGCGCTTTCTGCCTCAGGAGTCCATGGCCGTGGTGCTGATGGGCTTCGTCACGCTCTATGAGCCCCAGGGAAAATACCAACTGAGCGTAACGGACGTGCTGCCCGTGGGCGCAGGAGACCTGGAGGCCGAGTTCGAGAGGCTCCGGGCAAAGCTGGAGGCCGAGGGTCTATTCGACCCCGCCCACAAAAAACCGCTGCCCAGGTATCCGGAGCGGGTGGCGGTAGTCACCAGCGGCTCCGGGGCCGTGATCCACGATATCATCCGCACGCTGGGAAAGCGCTGGCCCGCCGCGAAGATCCTACTGCTGCCGGTCCTGGTCCAGGGGGAGGCTGCCCCCGGAGAGATCGTTCGGGCCATACGGTACGCAAACCGCTGGAAGGTGGCGGACGTGATGATCGTGGGCCGGGGCGGCGGCTCCCGGGAGGATCTGTGGGCCTTCAACGACGAGGGCGTGGCCCGCGCGATCTACGCCTCGGAGATCCCGGTGATCTCCGCTGTGGGCCATCGACCGGACGTGACCATCGCGGACTATGTGGCGGATATGACCGCCCATACGCCTACGGATGCCGCCGAGATCGCGGGACCGAATGCGGCGGACCTGCTGGTGGGGCTGCGGCAGAACGATGTCCGTCTGCGGCAGGCCATGGGAAATCGGCTGGACATGCTGTCCCGCCGCCTGGAGGAGCTGAAAATGCGTCCCGTGCTGCGGGACCCGGCGGCGACCCTCGCGGTGAAGCGGCAGGAGCTGGACCTACTGGCGTCCCGGCTCTGCGGGGCCATGGAGATGGAGAACGCGAGAAAGCGCCGGGGCTACACGGAGCTTGCAGCGAAGCTGGACGCCCTCAGCCCCCTGAAGGTGCTCTCCCGGGGCTATTCCATAACGGAGAAGGACGGCGTGCCCCTTCGGCGTGCGGAGGACGCGCGCCCGGGGGACCGCATCGATATCACGCTGACCGGCGGCAGCCTCGGCTGCGTCGTGGAGGAGGTTCGGATCAATGGCTGAAAAAAAGAGCTTTGAGGCGTCCATGGAGCGGCTGGAGGAGATCGTCCGGCTGCTGGAAAAGGGTGACGCCCCCCTGGCGGAGAGTCTGGGTCTTTTTGAGGAAGGCGCGGGACTTATCCGCGCCTGCGAGGAATATCTCGGCGAGGCGGAGCAGAAGGTGGTCAAGCTGCGTGTGGTCGGGGAGGACGAGGAGCCAGAGGAGCTCCCGTTTTGAGTGCCATGGATCAGAGATACGAGCTTTATAAGAGAATGATCGACGAGACCCTGGCGGGGTACTTCACCCCGGCGGGAGATGGCGCTGATGGTCTCAGGGAGGCCATGCGGTACAGTCTTCTGGCCGGAGGAAAGCGCGTCCGCCCGGTGCTGTGCCTGGAATTCTGCCGGATCTGCGGCGGCGATCCCGTCAGTGCGCTCCCCGCGGCCTGCGGTGTGGAGATGCTCCACACCTACAGCCTCATCCACGACGATCTTCCCTGCATGGATGACGACGATGAGCGTCGGGGCCGGCCTACAAGCCACAAGGTCTTTGGTGAGACGGCGGCCGTCCTGGCGGGTGACTGCCTCCAGGCGGAGGCCTTTCGGGCCGTGTGCGGGGCTGAGATCGGGGAGGCGGAGCGCTTCCGCTGCGTGCGCATCCTGTCCCGGGCCGCCGGGGTCGAAGGGATCTGCGGCGGTCAGATCATGGACCTGTCCGGCGCGGATCAGGACGCGGACGCCCTGAGCGAGACGGACCTGCGAAAGACCGCGAGCCTCATGGGCGCCGCCTGCGCCATGGGCGCTGCCGCCGCGTCCGGGGACGAGGATACTGTCGCCGCAGCGGAGGCCTTCGGCATGGCGCTGGGCATGGCCTTCCAATGCCGGGACGATATCCTGGACGGGGACGGCTTCTGCCGCCTGCTGGGGGAGGAAAAATGCGCGGCCCTCACCGCGATGTACACGGAAAAGGCCCTGGAGCTTCTGGATCGTTTTTCCGATACGGGATTTCTCCGCAGCCTGACGGAGAAGCTCTCCGGACGAAGCGTCTGACGTTCCGGGATATTCATTATTCGATGAATATATGCAGAATACACCTTGAAAAACAAGGTGTATTTTGTTATGATAAGCGGAGCTGAATTTGTTTTGGAGCCATGTGCTATGGTTTATCTCGATAAAATCAAGACCCCGGAGGATATCCGGGATATGACGCCGGAGGAGCTGACGGCGCTGTGCGCGGAGATGCGCGGATTTCTGGTGGAGAGTGTGTCGCGGGGCGGCGGACATCTGGCCTCCAATCTGGGGGCGGTGGAGCTGACCGTCGCCATCCACCGGGTGTATGATACCGCTGTGGACCGGCTTGTGTTCGACGTGGGACACCAGTGCTATCCCCACAAGCTCCTCACAGGCCGGATGGAAGGGTTCGCGGATTTCCGGGAGTTGGGCGGCATGTCCGGATTCCCGAAGCCGGCGGAGAGCGTCCATGACGCTTTCGTGGCGGGCCACGCATCCAACTCCGTATCCGTGGCGCTGGGCATGGCCCGGGCGCGCACGGCGCTGGGAGCGGATTACGACGTTGTCGCCGTCATCGGCGACGGTGCTCTCAGCGGCGGCCTTGCCTTCGAGGGCCTGTCCGACGCCGGGCACAGCGGCGAGCCCCTGGTGGTCATCCTGAACGACAACGGCATGTCCATCGGCAGGAACGTGGGCGGCGTGGCAGATATGCTAAGCCGTATGCGCACGAAGCCGGAATACGCCAGGTTCAAGCGCTGGTACAGGAGCGTCGTGGGCCCGGGGCTGTATGGTTTTACACATAAGGTGAAGCGCTGGATCAAGGACCGGGTGATCCCGGACAATGTTTTCGACGATCTGGGCTTTGATTATATGGGCCCTATGGACGGGCATGATATCGAAAAGGTGGAGCGGGCCCTCCGCTGGGCCCGGGAGCAGAAAAAGCCCTGTCTCGTACACGTGATCACTCAGAAGGGTCGGGGCTATGTCCCCGCCGAACGTTCGCCGGAGCTCTTCCACGGCATCGGCGCCTTTGACCCGGACAGCGGTGTGCCGCTGCGTTCGGGGGAGGATTTCTCCGCAGTCTTCGGACGCTGTCTCACGGAGCTTGCCGGGGAGGATGAGCGGGTCACCGCCATCACGGCAGCCATGGCGGACGGGACGGGTCTCGCGGAGTTCCGCAGGGCATATCCCAAGCGCTTTTTCGACGTGGGCATCGCCGAGGAGCATGCATGCGCCATGGCGGGAGGAATGGCCTCCCAGGGGCTCATTCCCGTGTTCGCGGTGTATTCCACGTTCCTGCAGCGGAGCTACGATATGCTGATCCACGATATCTCTCTCATGGGTCTGCACGCCGTGTTCGGCGTGGACCGGGCTGGCATCGTGGGCAAGGACGGCCAGACCCACCAGGGCTCCTTCGACGTGGCGTATCTGACCAGCGTGCCCGGTATGACCGTCTTTGCGCCGTCCAGCTTCGCGGAGCTTCGCTCCATGCTCCGCCGGGCGGTGCTGGAGGAGACGGGGCCTGTTGCCGTTCGTTATCCCCGGGGCGGGGAGGGCGCCTACCGTGACGATCACGGCGACGAGGCCGTGTCGGTCCTCCGGGCGGGTACGGACGTCACCGTCGTATCCTACGGCATCGGGATAAATGACGCCCTTTATGCCGCGGAGCTGCTGTCGAAGCAGGGGATAAGCGCCGAGGTTCTGAAGATAAACCGTCTGGCGCCGCTTGATATCACGGCGGCAGCCGCCTCGGTCCGAAAAACCGGACGTCTCATAGCGGCGGAGGACGTCTGCCGCTCCGGCAGCATAGGAGAGAAGCTGCTGGCGGCGCTGGCCGAGGAGGGCGTGTCTCTGAGCGGCGCGCGGCTTCTCGACCTGGGAGAGGGCATCTTGCCCAACGGGGCGCCGGAGGCGCTTCGCCATCAGACCGGACTGGACGGCGAGGGGATCGCCCGCGCCGTGACGGAGCTCATACATGGGTAAGATCAGACTGGATCAGTTGGTATTCGAACAGGGCCGCGCGGAGAGCCGCGAGAAGGCCAAGGCCCTCATCATGGCAGGCTCGGTCTATGTAGACGGGCAGAAGCAGACGAAGCCCGGCATGTCCGTGCCGGAGGACGCGAATCTGGAGGTCCGGGGGGACAAGATGCCCTTCGTCAGCCGGGGAGGCTTCAAGCTCCAAAAGGCGCTGGACGTCTTCGGCATCGACCCGAAGGATCTCGTCTGCGTAGACTGCGGCGCCTCTACGGGGGGCTTTACGGACTGTCTGCTCCAGCGCGGCGCGAAGCACGTCTACGCCGTGGACGTGGGCTACGGGCAGCTGGCCTGGAGTCTGCGGAGCGACGAGCGGGTCACCGTCATGGAACGGCAGAACGCCCGGAACCTCACGCCGGACATGTTCCCGGAGGCCATGGATATGGCGGTGATGGATATGTCCTTCATCTCCCTGCGGCTGGTGCTTCCGGCGGTGAAAAGCCTTTTGAAGGAAGAGGGGCAGGTCGTCTGCCTCGTAAAGCCTCAGTTCGAGGCCGGCCGGGAAAAGGTGGGCAAGAAGGGCGTCGTCAGGGACCCTGCCGTACACCGGGAGGTCCTGGAGGATTTCATCGAAACCGCCCGTGCGCTGGGCTATGTCCTGATGGGGCTCGACTTCTCCCCGGTCCGGGGACCGGAGGGGAATATCGAGTACCTGGCGTGGCTGAAGACCGGGGGGGAGGGCGTCGAGCCGGACTGCGGCGACGTCGTCCGCCGCTCCCATGAGGAGCTTGGATAGGAGACTGCCTTATGAAACGGATCGTATTGTGTCCGAATATGTCCCGGGATGAGGGACTTGCCGTCACACGCCGTGTCCGCGCCATGCTGGAGGACGCGGGGTGCCAGGTCGTCATATCCCCGATATACGGCGAGGTGACGGACCTTCCCACCGCGGAGCTGCCGGAGGCGCTGGAAGGTGCGGACCTTCTGGTCACCCTGGGCGGCGACGGTACCATCCTGCATCTCGCGCCGCTGGTAAAGGCCAGTTCCGTCCCTATGGTGGGCGTGAATCTGGGCCACAAGGGCTTTCTGACGGAGCTGGACCGGGACACGGTGGAAAAGCTCCTGGACGCCGCCGCAGGACGATATGTGATCGTACCGCGGATGATGCTGGACGTGCGCATCCTGCGGAATGGAGAGGAGGTATTCTCCGATACCGCCATCAACGAGGCGCTGATCTCCGGTATCGTGCAGAACGTCCGGCTGACGGCCCTGGGGGACGGGGAGCGCATCCTGACCTTCTCCGGGGACGGCATCATCATCTGCTCGCCAACGGGGTCCACGGCGTATTCCATGTCCGCCGGGGGGCCGCTGGTGGAGCCTCAGGCGGAGAACCTGATCCTGACGCCGATATGCGCCCATATGCTGGCGGCCAGGTCCTTTGTCCTCTCGCCGGAGCGGGTGGTGACGGTCCGGCCGCAGGAGCTGGAGGACAAGCGATGCATCCTGTCCTGCGACGGACGGGGCATGATCGACCTGCGGGACGGCGACGCCGTCGTTGTGCGCCGGTCGGATCACAAGCTGTTTTTTGCCGATCTCGGGACCAAGAGCTTTTACGAGACGGCCTTTGAGAAACTGGGGGAACGTGAATGAAGAGCGCTAGACAGTCGGTGATCCTGGAGATCATCGCGGAACAGGACATAGAGACCCAGGGCCAGCTTCTGGACGCCCTGCGGGACCGGGGGGTGGAGAGCACCCAGGCCACGGTCTCCCGGGACATCAAGGAGCTCCGGCTCGTGAAGGAAGTATCCCCCGACGGGCGCTATCGCTATGCTCCCGCCGGTCAGGACGAGGCCTCCGACTCCGACCGCCGGATGATGGAGATCTTCCGGGAAGGGTGCGTAGGCTTCGACCACGCCCTGCATACCGTGGTCATCAAGACCCTGCCGGGCCTTGCCTCCGCCGTGTGCGGCGCGGTGGACGCCATGTACGACGATAACATCCTCGGCACCGTGGCCGGAGACGATACTGGCATCCTCGTCATGCGAAACGCCGCCGCCGCCGAGCGGCTGTGCACACAGCTGCGGAGGACGTATAAGCGCTGAAAGGGTAGAGAGTGCAATGCTGAAGAGCCTCCACATCGAGAATATCGCCGTGGTGGAGCGGGCGGACGTGGAATTCCGGGAGGGGCTGAACGTCTTGACCGGTGAGACCGGCGCGGGCAAGTCCATCGTGATCGACGCGCTGTATGCCGTCACCGGAGGACGGACCAGCCGGGAGCTGGTGCGCTCCGGCGCGGCAAAAGGTCTTGCCGCCGCCGTGTTCGACGCGGACGGTACGGACGCCTGGCGCGAGGAGAACGGCATCGACGCCGAGGACGGCGAGCTTATCGTGCAGCGGAGTATCTCCGCCGATGGCAAGGGCTCCTGCCGGGTGAACGGCGTACCCGTGACGGTGGCTCAGCTGCGGGCCCTGGGGTCTCTGCTTGTGGATATCCACGGGCAGAACGACGGCCGCCAGCTCCTGGATGAGAGCCGCCATATAGACTATCTCGACGCCTTCGCGGACGCCAGGGCGGAGCTGACGGCCTATGGCGAGGCTTATGCCGCCTACACGGAAAACGAACGGGAGATCGACCGTCTGTCGCTGGATGACGAGACCCGACGCCGTCTGGCGGAGAGCCTAAGCTACCGGGTGCAGGAGCTGGAAAAAGCCGAGCTCCGGGCCGGAGAAGAGGCGGAGCTTGCGGAAAAGAGCGAGCTTCTCAGAAACGGCGAACGTCTTCGGGAGTCCTCCTCCGGAGCTTACGCCGCTCTCTATGGCGGGGAGGCGTCGGCGGTGACCCTGGCCGGAGAGGCGCGGGGCTATCTCTCCCGGGCCGTGGGATACAGCGCGGAGCTGCGGGAGGCGGACGCCTCCGTCAAGGAGGCCCTGTCGCTCCTGGAGGACGCGGCGGAGCGCATCCGGGATTTTGAGCTGACGCTGGATTTCTCCCCGGAGGAATTCGACCGGGTGGAGAGCCGCCTGTCCCAGCTGCGGCGGCTGGAGAAGAAGTTTTCCGTCTCGGACGAGGCGGAGCTCATGGAGCTGTACGATACCTCCGCGAAGCGCCTGGCCGAGATCGAGTACGGCGACGCGGCGCTGGAGCGGCTGTATAAGAAGCGGGAGGAGCTGTCTGCCGCCTGTGTCCGCAGAGCGGAAGCGCTGACGAAGGCCAGGAAGGCGGCCTCGGAGAGGCTTGCCAAACGGGGGGAGCAGGAGCTGAAAGCCCTGTCCATGCCCTCTGTCCGCTTCGAGACGCGGATCGAGCCCCTGGGCGGGACGCACGGGTTCGGGGCAAAAGGCGCGGACGAGGTGCTGTTTCTCATGAGCGCCAACGCTGGGGAGGCCCCCGGCCGCATCGCCAAGATCGCCTCCGGCGGCGAGCTGAGCCGCATCATGCTGGCGCTGAAGACCGTGTTCGGGGAAAACGATCCCGTGCCCACGGCAGTATTCGATGAGATCGACACAGGCGTCTCCGGCGTGGCGGCCAGCCGCGTGGGGGAGAAGCTCCACGGCATCGGCGAGGCGCGGCAGGTCCTGTGCGTGAGCCATCTGCCCCAGATCGCGGCTATGGCGGACGCCCAGTACTGCATCGAAAAGAGCGAGAGAAACGGCCGCACGTACACCACGGTAGACGAGCTCGGCCGGGAGGGACGCCGCAAGGAGCTTGCAAGGCTCATCGGCGGCGACAATATCACGGAGCTGACCCTGGCCTCGGCGGAGGAGCTGCTGGCCTCAGCGGATAACTGGAAGGATGGAAAAGCATGAGATACAGCAAATACGACCGCCTCGCCAGGCTCTGGCCCGTCTACCCCTTCGGGGGACCGAGCTGTGACGATACGAACGAATAAAAAGATGATGATAAAAGGAGATTTGAAGAAATGACTTTGTATGACGAACTCGTCGCCCGCGGCCTCATCGCCCAGGTGACAAACGAGGAAGAGATAAAAAACATGATCAACGCCGGCAAGGCCACCTTTTACATTGGCTTTGACTGTACGGCGGACAGTCTGACGGCGGGACATTTCATGGCCCTGACCCTCATGAAGCGTCTCCAGCAGGCTGGCAATAAGCCCATTGCCCTCATCGGCGGCGGCACCACCATGATCGGCGACCCCTCCGGCCGCACCGATATGCGCAAGATGCTGACAAAGGAGGATATCGACCACAACGCCGAGTGCTTCAAGCGCCAGATGGAGCGGTTCATCGACTTCTCCGACGGGAAGGCCATGATGATCAACAACGCCGACTGGCTCCTGAGCCTCAACTATGTTGAGCTGCTGCGGGAGGTGGGCGCCTGCTTCTCCGTGAACAACATGCTTCGGGCCGAGTGCTACAAGCAGCGCATGGAGAAGGGTCTGTCCTTCCTGGAATTCAACTACATGATCATGCAGTCCTACGACTTTTACTACCTGTTCCAGCACTATGGCTGCAATATGCAGTTCGGCGGCAACGACCAGTGGTCCAACATGCTCGGCGGCACGGAGCTCATCCGCCGCAAGCTTGGCAAGGACGCTCACGCCATGACCATCACGCTCCTCACCGACTCCAACGGAAACAAGATGGGCAAAACTGCCGGCAACGCCGTCTGGCTCGACCCGGAGAAGACCACGCCCTATGTCTTCTTCCAGTACTGGCGCAATGTGGACGACGCGGACGTCATGAAGTGCATCCGCATGCTGACCTTCCTGCCCCTGGAGCAGATCGAGGAGATGGACACCTGGAAGGATGCCCAGCTCAACACCGCCAAGGAGATCCTGGCCTACGAGCTGACGAAGATGGTCCACGGGGAAGCGGAGGCCGAGAAGGCCCGCTCCGCCGCCAAGGCCCTTTTCGGCGCCGGAAACGCCTCCGATATGCCCGTGACAGAGCTGACCGAGGCGGACCTCACCGACGGCGGAGCCGACATCAAGGTCCTGCTCGTGAAGGCGGGACTTGTCAAGTCCAACTCCGAGGCCCGTCAGAACATCACCCAGGGGGGCGTCTCCCTGGACGGCGAGAAGGTGAGCGACGTGTTCCTCTCCGTGCCCGCCGAAAAGCTGAGAGAGGGCATCCTCCTCAAGCGCGGCAAGAAGAGCTTTGCCAAGGTCATTCTGAAATAAGATCGAATAAACTGCTCCAGCCTGCCGATGGGTGGGCTGGAGCACGCGCTATAGTTCACCATTGAGTACTTCGCTTTTGGCGATCAAAAACAGGAAAAGACCCGTTCGGTTCCGTGTGTGGACCGAGCGGGTCTTCTTTTATGGTTTTGTGCGGGTTTTGACAGTCAGCCGCCGAGATACGCCTTTTTGATCTCGTCGCTGGCCGCCAGTTCCGCGCCTGTGCCGGTCATGGTGACCCGGCCGGACTCCAGGACATATGCACGGTCGGCGATCTGGAGAGCCATCTCCGCGTTCTGCTCCACAAGCAGGATGGTGGTGCCGCTTTCGTGCAGCTTCTTGATGATATCGAAGATCTGCTCCACCAGGATGGGGGCGAGGCCCATGGAGGGCTCGTCCAGCATCATGAGCTTGGGGTGGCTCATGAGGGCTCTGCCCATGGCCAGCATCTGCTGCTCGCCGCCGGAGAGCGTGCCCGCGATCTGGGTGCGGCGCTCCTCCAGCCGGGGGAACTGCCGGAACACCAGGTCCAGGTCCTCCTGGGAGAGCTTCTTGTGGATGTAGGCGCCCATCTCCAGGTTCTCCATGACAGTCATCTGCAGGAAGATGCGCCGCCCTTCGGGGACGTGGGACATGCCCTTGGTGGGCAGCTTGTAGCTGTCGGTCCGGGTGATGTCCTCTCCCAGGAAGGTGATGGAGCCGTTTTTCGGATGCATCATGCCGGATACGGTCTTGAGGGTCGTGGATTTTCCGGCGCCGTTGGCGCCGATGAGGGCCACGATCTCTCCCTCGTCCACGTGGAAGGAAGCGCCCTTCAGGGCGTGGATATTGCCGTAATAGACGTCGATATTGTCGACGGTGAGCATATTCGCCATATCACTTCGCCCCCTTCTTGCCGAGGTACGCCTCGATGACGTCGGGATTGTTCTTGATCTCATCCGGGTCGCCCTTGGCGATGATCCGGCCGAAGTTCACCACGCAGATGCCCTCGCAGATGCCCATGACAAGGTTCATGTCGTGCTCGATGAGGAGCACGGCGATCTGGAAGGTATCCCGGATCTTACGGATATTGTCCATGAGCTCCGAGGTCTCCGAGGGGTTCATGCCCGCAGCGGGCTCGTCCAGGAGCAGGATGCTGGGGTTGGTGGCGAGGGCTCGGACGATCTCCAGACGCCGCTGGGCGCCGTAGGGGAGGGAGCCCGCCTGGGCGTTCGCCATATCCTCCATGTGGAAGATGCTCAGAAGCTCCAGCGCCCGCTCGTGGGCGATCTTCTCGCTCCGCCAGTGGCGCGGCAGGCGGAAGATGTCCGACCACATGCCGCAGTGGATCTCATTGTGCAGGCCGATCTTGACATTGTCCTCCACGCTGAGGGCGGAGAACAGGCGGATGTTCTGGAAGGTGCGGGCGATGCCGGCTTTGTTCACCTGAACGGTGCTCATGCCGGCGGTGTCCTTCCCGTCCAGGAGAATGGTGCCGGTGGTGGGCTGATAGACCTTGGTGAGAAGGTTGAAGATGGTGGTCTTTCCCGCGCCGTTGGGGCCGATGAGACCTGCGATCTCCGTGCGTCCGACGGTGAGGTTGAAGTCGTCCACCGCCTTCAGACCGCCGAAGTTGATGCCCAGGTGGTGGGTCTCCAGCACCGGGGTCTTGTCCAGATCGCGTTCCGGTATCAGCGCGTTGGAGGGGACCTGCGCCAGCTTTGAGTTACTCATCCGACTCGCCTCCTTCCTCCGGTACGGGGACCGTCTTCACGAAGACGCCCTTGAGGGCTGTCCAGACGGCGTTAACGCCGTTTTTGAGCGTGGGGTTGTTGGTGACGAGCATCACCACGATCAGCACGATGGCGTAGAACAGCATGCGGTAGTCGTTGACGGCCCGCAGCAGCTCCGGCAGGACGTAGAGGATGGCTGCGGCGATGATGCTGCCGCGGATGTTGCCCATGCCGCCCAGGACCACGAACACCAGCACCAGGATGGAGGTGTTGAAGTCGAATTTCTTGGCGGCGACGCCGGTGAAGTTCATAGCGTACAGCGCTCCGGCCATGCCCGCCAGGGCGGCGGAGACCACGAAGGCCATGAGCTTGTATTTCGTCACGTTGATGCCCACGGACTCTGCGGCGATGCGGTTGTCGCGGATGGACATGATGGCCCGTCCGGAGCGGCTCTGGATGAGGTTCAGCACCACGAACAGGGTGAAGAGCATCAGGAGAAAGCCCGCCGTGAAGGTGGAGAGCTTCGTGATGCCCGTGGCGCCCTGGGGGCCGTTTATGATCATGAAGCCGCCCTCGGCAAGCTCGGATTTGCTGATGGCGGTAAGGAGCCGGATGTGCAGACCCTCCGCGTCATAGGCCACATAGAGGTTATTCAGGATGTTCTTGATGATCTCGCCGAAGGCCAGGGTCACGATGGCGAGATAGTCGCCCCTCAGACGGAGGACGGGCACGCCTACCAGCACGCCCACGATAGCCGCCATGACGGCGCCGACGACCATGGCGAGAACCAGGCGGATGGGGCCGCTGGCGACGGAGGCCTGGAGACTCATGGCAACGATGACGCCGGTGAAAGCGCCGACGCTCATGAAGCCCGCGTGGCCCAGGCTCAGCTCACCCAGTATGCCCACGGTGAGATTCAGGGACACTGCCATGCAGATATACACGCAGATGGGGATGAGCTGACCGGTGAGGGAGCTGGAAAGGGTCCCGGAGCCGGACAGGATCTGCATGACAATGTAGAAGACGATGACGATGGCGTAGGTGACGGCGTTGCTCTTTGCGTTTTTCGATAGCTTTTTCATCCCGTCACCTCAAACTTTCTCGTTGATCTTCCTGCCGAGAAGACCGGTGGGCTTGATGAGCAGGACGATGATGAGCACGGCGAACACGATGGCGTCGGAGAGCTCCGTGGAGATGTACGCCTTGCCCAGGATCTCGATGACGCCCAGCAGGATGCCGCCCAGCATGGCCCCGGGGATGGACCCGATGCCGCCGAACACCGCTGCGGTGAAGGCCTTGATGCCGGGCATGGAGCCCGTGGTGGGCATGAGAGTGGGGTACGCGGAGCAGAGAAGCACGCCCGCGATGGCCGCCAGGCCCGAGCCAATGGCAAAGGTCACGGAGATGGTGCCGTTGACATTGATGCCCATGAGCTGTGCGGCTTCCTTGTCCTCGGAAACGGCGCGCATGGCCTTGCCGGTCTTGGACCTGCTGACAAACAGCGTCAGGGCGACCATGATGATGGCGCTCACAATGACCGTGATGATGGAAGTGGCGCTGATGATGAGGCTGCCGTCAAACAGGCGCAGGTTCGGCAGGGTGACAACGGAGGGGAAGACCTTCGGGTCGGCCTTGAAGATCAGCAGCGCGGCGTTTTGCAGGAAATAGCTCACGCCGATGGCGGTGATGAGCACGGCCAGAGACGTAGCCGCGCGAAGCGGCTTGTACGCCAGCTTTTCGATGACGATACCCAGCAGAGTGCAAATGATGATCGCCAGAAGGATGCCCGCCAGCGGGGGCAGTCCCCAATAATTCATGGCGCAGAAGCACATATACGCGCCCACCATGATGACGTCGCCGTGGGCGAAGTTCAGCATTTTGGCGATGCCGTAGACCATGGTATAGCCCAGAGCGATGATGGCGTATACGCTGCCGAGGCTGATGCCGCTGATCAGGTTGGACAGAAAAGCCAAATGACGCACCTCCCTTTGTCGGTTTCAAAAATGGGGAAAACGAGGGTTGCCGAAATCTGGCAACCCTCGCATGATTGAGAGAGCTGAACTGATAGGATCAGTTGTTGACGTAGATGTCGTCCTGGATGGTGACGACGATGGGGGCCTTGGAGACCTCGCCGTTGGCGGACCAGGTCATGTCGTTGCCGGTGGTGCCGTTGAAGGTGAAGCCGCCGGTGAAGGTGGCGATCAGCGCGTCGCAGATCTCCTCGTTGGACATATCGGGGGTGATGCCGGCTTCCTGGATGGCCTCATAGATGGCCCAGACGCAGTCATAGCCGTCGGCGGCGAACTGGTTGGGCTTGGAGCCGTAAGCATCCACGAAGGCGTCCACGAAGTTCGCGGTGGCCTCATCGGTGCCCCAGGGGTTGAAGGGGGTCATGAGCATGACGCCGTTGGCCAGGGAGGTATCGAAGCCCTCGAGGTCCAGGATGCCGTCCATGCCGTCCACGCCGAAGAAGATGGGCGCGTACTCCATGTCCTTGGCCTGCGCAAGGATCAGGGAAGCGGGGGTATAGTAGATGGGCAGGAAGACCAGGTCAGCCTCGGCGTTCTTCGCCTCGGTCAGCTGGACGGAGAAATCGTTGGCGGAATCGTCGGTAAAGGTGGTGGTGGAAACGATCTCCAGGCCGATCTCGGCGGCGGTGTCGGTAAAGGACTGAGCGATGCCGGTGGAATAAGCGTCAGCATTGTTGTAGATGATGGCGACCTTCTCGCCGACCGCGTTATCCTTGATGTAGTTCGCGGCGGTGATGCCCTGGTTGGGGTCGGTGAAGCACATCTGGAAGGCGTTGTCCTTACCGTCGGTCACATCGGTGGAGGAGGCGGAGGGGGTCAGAAGGAAGATGCGGTCGGCGTTGGCCTCAGCGCCCACGGCGATAGCGGGTTGGGTGGTGGTCGGGCCGACCAGGATCTGCATGCCCCAGTCCTTGAGGGCGTTGTAGGCGTTCACGGACTTCTCGGGATCGTGCTCGTCATCCTCGAACTTGTACTCGAACTGGATGCTGCCGCCAAGGGCGTTGATCTCGTCCACAGCGACCTGAGAGCCGTTGTTATGGGCGTTGCCGTAGATGGCAGCCGCGCCGGTCAGGGGGCCGACGCCGCCGATGTGGAAGACCATAACATCCTCCGCGGGCTCGGCAGCCTCTTCGGCGGCGGGCTCGGCAGCTTCGGCAGTTTCGGCAGTCTCAGCGGTGTCGGCAGCGGGCTCCTCAGCGGGAGCGCTGGCGCTGTTTCCGCTGCCGCCGCAGCCGGTCAGCAGTGCGAACATCATGGCGAGGGCCATGATAAGAGCAAGAGCTTTGGTCAGTTTCATTTGCATACCTCTTTCAAAAAAATTATTTTAAATATAGTGTGTACAAAAGAAAATGTCAAGAAGCGTTCCGCAATTTTGTAAAAAAAGTTAACCCCTCAGTATTTGTCTGAGGGGTTTTTGATGGATATAACAAAATCTTTGATAAAGTATAAGCAAAGCTCAGGGAACGAAGCGGTAGCCGAGGCCGCGGACGGTCTGGATGTGGGCCGGACGGCTGGGATCGTCCTCGATCTTGTTCCGGAGGCGGTTGATGTAGACGACGATGGCGCTGTCGTCCACATTGGTGTTGCCCCAGATCAGGTCGTACAGCGAGGTTTTGGAGAAGATGCGGTTGGGGTTATCCAGGAAGAGCTTCATGATAGCGCTCTCCTTGGCGGAGAGGGGAAGCTCCACGCCGTCTTTATAGAGCTTCAGAGTCTCGTTGTCGAATCGGAAGGGACCTGCCTCGATGGCGGCTGTGGCGCTGGCGGCCTGGGAGCGCCGGATGAGGGCCTTGACCTTCGCGGCAAGGGTCACGGGGTTGAAGGGCTTGGTGATATAGTCGTCCGCGCCGATCTCCAGGCTGTAAAGCATGTCCACGTCCTCGGTGCGTCCGCTCACCACCATGACAGGGATCTGGTCACCTGTGTTGCGAAGGGTATGGATGACCTCAAAGCCGTCCATCCCGTCGAGATTGATGTCCAGAAGAATAATGTCGAACGGTTCGACGCGGACTGCGTCGATGGCTTCCTGTCCTGACGCGGTCAGAACGGATTGAATGCCGCTGCTCGTCAGTACCTTGGCCAGCGTGTTGCGTACGGCCTCGTCATCCTCAACGATCAGAGCTTTTGGCGTCATATCGGTTCCTCCTGCGACTGTCCGGCTGTTGACAAACCACGACCGGATATTTTAAAATCAGTTTATATTATACAACAATAATCTAACAAGCACAAGCATTGATTGACTTGCTGATGATAACTGTTTTCCGGGAGGAGCATCCATGAAAAGGAAAAGAGCGATCTATCTGAGCGGGCTTGCGATCCTGGCGGCCTTCCTGATCGGGTTCGGACTTTTCAGGGTGGTGCGCGTTTACCAGCATTATCGGACGGATATGCTCTCCTACGAGAGCCGCCATCTGGACAGTATCGTGAATTCCGGCGCCCGGGGCGTTGACTGGATCGTGGAGGGATACGCCGCGCAGATCGAGCAGTACAAGTACCGGCCGGAGTTCATACGTGCCGAGGAGCAGTACACGTCCACAGGGAGCACCTACTACGTCGAAAAGCTCATGGAGCGGTTCGACCTCATGCGGCCTACCATGTCATGCATCGTGGCGGTGTATGACGTGGACGGTTCCTTCCTGGCGTCCTCGGAGTCGGGATTTCCTGTTGCCGCGGGGACGGACGAGGCGATGTCCGATACGCTGCTGCTGCGGACGGATCCCGACGGGACCTGCTGGTTCATCTTCAGCACGGAATCCTCTGTCGGTTTCCGCTATGAGATCGCTGCCACCGTGCAGAGTGTCTTCTCCGGCATCGCGGAAGTGACCAGCGTCGGACAGCACGGGTATCTTTTCATGCTGGATCGGGAGGGGCGGTTCATAGCCTATTCCGGTGACGGGAACAGCAATACCTGCTCCGTGGAGGAGCTGTATGAGATCTATCCCGCCATGGATCGGAACGCCGTTCGTCAGCTGTCCGAGGAACGGGGGCAGCACAGAGGCACCTACCATGTCTATCGCTATCCCTGGTCCGCCTTCTCCGGCGGCAGCAACGAGACGCTGGTGGTCACCTGTCCCGTGCAGATGAGCGAAGACCTGGTGATGGGCGCCGCCATGAGCTTCCAGGAGTTCAACAGCTTTCTTTCCGATACGCTCCAGGAGATCACGTGGGTGATCCTCATGGAGATCGCCGGCGCGCTGATCCTTTTCTTTATGGCGGCGTGGGTAATGGTGCAGAACCGACGCGACCGTCTGGAGCTGGAGGCGGTGCGGGAGCGTGCGGATCTCATGGAGGAGATCAACCGCCAGCAGCAGAGTCTGGCCCATACGGAGCGCCTCCAGCAGCTGGGCGTCATGACGTCCGGCATTGTCCATGAGTTCAACAATATGCTCACCCCCATCATGAGCCAGAGCATGCTGCTCCTGGAGCAGATGGAAGGGCAGGAGGAGACCCAGGAATTCGAGAGCGCCCTGGATATCTTCGAGGCCTCGGAGAAGGCCCGGGACATGCTGCGCCGGATGTCGTCCATGAGCAAGAAGGAGGTGGACATGGGCTTCCATCCGCTGGAGATCGGGGAGCTTCTCAAGAAGACCATGAACCTGTCCTCCATGGCGAAGGATCCCCATATCCTCCAGGAGCTCATCCTGCCGAAGGAGCCGGTGTTCGTGTCCGGAAACGATCAGCTCCTCACCCAGGCGATCCTGAACCTCTGCATCAACGCCTGTCAGGCCATGGCCGGGGACGGCTCAGGCACTCTGACCGTGGAGGCGACGACGGAGGCGGGCTCCGGCAAGCAGTACGTCACGATCCAGATCATGGACACCGGACCCGGTATCTCCGCGGAGAAGCTCAGCTCTATCTTCGATCCCTTCTATACCACTAAGGGCGAGCGGGGCACGGGCCTTGGCCTCGCCATCTGCCAGAAGATCATCGAGACACACAAGGGCACCATCCGGGCGGCGAACCGGGAGTCGGGCGGCGCGGTGTTCACCGTCCGCATCCCCACCTGCGATCTGCCGGAGGATGAATGACATAAAAATAGGCGCAGCCCGTCCATTACCGGACGGGCTGCGCTGATGAACGATGCGATTAGATGAGTACCTTCGCCAGGAAGGACCGGGCGCGTTCGCTCTGGGGGTTCGCGAAGAATTCTGCGGGCGTGTTCTGCTCGACAATGACGCCGTCCTCCATGAACAGGACGCGGTCGCCCACCTCCTTGGCAAAGCCCATCTCATGGGTGACGACCACCATGGTCATGCCGTCCTCCGCCAGCTTCCGCATGACGTCCAGTACCTCGCCCACCATCTCGGGGTCCAGAGCGGAGGTGGGCTCGTCGAAGAGGATGACCTCCGGATGCATGGCGAGGCTGCGCACGATGGCGATGCGCTGCTTCTGGCCGCCGGAGAGCTGGGCGGGATAGGCGTCGGCTTTGTCCTCCAGACCAACGCGCTTGAGGAGCATCATAGCCTCCGCCTCGGCCTCCTTTTGGGACATGAGACCCGTGCGGACAGGCGCGAGGGTGATGTTTTTGAGGATGGTCATGTTGGGGAAGAGGTTGAAGTGCTGGAAGACCATGCCCATCTTCTGACGCATCTTGTTGATGTCGGTCTTGGGGTCGGTCATGGAGACGCCGTCGAACAGGATCTCCCCGGAGGTGGGGGTCTCCAGCAGGTTCAGGCAGCGCAGGAAGGTGGATTTACCGGAGCCGGAGGGCCCGATGACCACGATGCACTCGCCCTGTTCCACGTGCTCGGAGACGCCTCTGAGCACCTCCAGGTCGCCGAAGCTCTTGTGCAGGTCGTTAACGACGATCACTTTGACGCAGCCTCCTTTCGAAGATCCCGAGAAGCCAGGTGAACAGCATCACGAGAACAAGATAGATCGCAGCGGTGCCCAGGAAGGGGAACATGGCCTCGTAGGTGCGGCTGACGATGGCTCTCGCGGCATACAGCAGCTCCTTGCCGCCGATGACGCTGATGAGGGAGGTGTCCTTCAGCAGCACGATGAACTCGTTGCCCAGGGCGGGCAGGATGGCCTTGACGGCCTGGGGGATGATGATGAACCGCATGGTGTCCACATAGTTGAGGCCCAGGCTGCGGCCCGCCTCCATCTGCCCGGAATCCACGGCCATGAGGCCGCCCCGGATGATCTCCGCCTGATACGCGCCGGAGTTGATGCCCAGGGTCAGGGCGCCCACCAGGGCGAAATTCTTGCTGGAGGAGAAGATGACGAAGCCCATGATGAGCAGCTGCACCATCATGGGCGTGCCGCGGATGACGGTGACATAGATCTTGAAAATGAAGTTAAGCACGCCCAGGATCGGGTTATTGTGTCCGGGGCGCTGCTGGTCGTGGGCGGTGCGGACAACGGCCACGATGACGCCCAGGATCACGCCCAGCGCCAGCGCCAGAGCGGTGACATACAGCGTGCTGACGACGCCGGAGAGATACTGTTTCCAGCGGTCCGCCTCGATGAACGCCTGATAGAAATACACATAGAACTTCTGCCAGGCGGTGACGGGATCACCCGAGGTGATCAGCGTCTTCCACAGGGTATATTGCTCCAAGCGGGAAGCACCTCACATTCGTTGAGAGAATGAAATGATACGAAACAAAAGAAATAAGATAAAGGGCGGTACGCGACCGCCCTTTATCCCGATGGTCAGGTTATTCGGAGATGTAGCTGTCGATAATGGACTGGACGGTGCCGTCGGCCATAAGCTCGTTCAGGGCGTTGTTGACGGCTTCAGTCAGAGCGGTGTTGTTTTTGTCAACGCCGAAGGCGTAATCCTCCAGGGCATAGGCGGTTTCCAGGATCTCAAGCCCGGGGATCTCGGCCACAAAGGCTTCGCCCACGGCGTCGTCGAGAACGACGCAGTCCACCTGCCCGTTCTGCAGGGCCTGGAAGACGAGGGTGTAGGTGTCGTAGCCGATGACGTGGTCTTCACCGTAATCATCGGAGGTGTAGATGAAGCCGGTGGTGCCGCGCTGGGTGCCGATGGTGTAGTCGCCCAGGGTGTCAAGGGTGATCTCGGAGCCTTCGGGCACGACCACGACCTGCTTGGCGGTGGTATAGCTGTCGGTGAAGTTCATGACGAGCTTGCGGTCCTCGGTGACGGTGCAGCCGGAAACGACCATGTCGCTCTTGCCCTGCTGGACGGCGAGGAGAGCGCTGTCGAAGTCCATGGCGTCGATCACGAGCTCCAGGCCCAGCTTGTCGGCGATGAGCTGCATGATCTCGGGCTCGATGCCGATGATGCTGCCGTTGTCGTCCAGATACTCATAGGGGGGGAAGTCGGGGCTGGTGGAGATGGTGAGCTTGCCGGCCTCCAGGGTGGACAGCTCCGAGGAGGTGTCCGCCGTGCTCGCGGAGGAAGAGGAGCCGCTGCCGCAGGCGGCGCAGAGGCTCAGCACGAGAACGAGTGCGCAGAGGAGCGCGATGGTCTTTTTCATTGATAGTTGTCCTTTCTGTTCAATCAATTAGCTTGGTGCATTATAAAACGTATCCGATGAATAAACAATAGAATATTCATTGATTTGTGCATATTTCAAATTTTTAGGGAAATGCATCGACAAATCGGACGGCGGAGAGGGAGTTTTTGTGCATTTTTTTTAGACCCTTTGAAAATGACGGAAAAATATGAGGATTTGCTAAAATTCTCCTTGAAAATACGAAAACAAAGTATATAATAGAACGTGGGAATGTTAATGATTCGACAGTCTGTTTGTGAAAGAGATTGACCGATTATGAACAATATCGTCCTGTTTGCACCCGAAATACCACAAAACACCGGCGCGATCGCCCGGACCTGTGCGGCTACGGGAACGGTGCTCCATCTTATCAAGCCCCTGGGCTTTGATATCTCAGACGCGGCGGTGAAGCGGGCCGGCCTCGACTACTGGCATCTTGTGGATGTGCGGGTGTATGAGGATGTGGGGGAGTACCTCCGCAAGAACGGGGACGGCGATCTCTGGCTCCTGAGCACGAAGGCGCCACGCAGCTATGCCGATGCGGATTTTTCCGGCGGTGTGTCGCTCATGTTCGGGCGGGAGACCTCCGGACTCCCGGAAGATCTGATGGCCCGCTACCGTGACCGCTCGATCCGCATTCCCATGAAGCCCCGGGCCCGCAGCCTGAACCTCGCCGCCTCCGCCGCGATCATCCTCTATGACGCGCTGCGACAGCAGGGATTCCCGGGCCTGATGGAAAAGGGAATACTCGCCGTTGAAGACGATTTCCAATAAATAAACCACACCTAATGTAGGAGGAAATATCATGAGCTACAACAAGAAAAACGTCACACAGGTCGATGTGAAGGGCAAAAAGGTCCTGCTCCGCTGCGACTTCAACGTCCCCCAGGACAAGGCCACCGGCGCCATCACCGACGACAAACGCATCCGCGCGGCTCTGCCCACCATCCAGTACCTGCTGGATAACGGCGCCGCTGTCATCGCCTGCTCTCACCTGGGCAAGCCCAAGGGCGAGTGGAAGGAATCCCTGACCCTGGCGCCTGTGGCAGTGCGCCTGAGCGAGCTTCTCGGCAAGCCCGTCACCTTCTGCAAGGACATCATCGGCGAGGATGCCCATGCCAAGGCCGCCGCCGTGAAGCCCGGCGAGATCGTCCTGCTGGAGAATCTCCGCTTTGACAAGCGGGAGGAGAAGAACGATCCCGAGTTCGCCAAGGAGCTGGCCGATATGGCCGAGCTGTATGTGTCCGACGCCTTCGGCACCGTGCATCGCGCTCATGCCTCGACCGCCGGCGTCGCGGCGTACCTGCCCGCCGTCTCCGGCTTCCTGATCGGCAAGGAGCTGGACATCATGGGCAAGGCTCTGGAGGATCCCGCCCGTCCCTTTGTCGCCATCCTCGGCGGCGCCAAGGTCTCCGATAAGATCGCCGTCATCGAGAACCTCCTGACGAAGGTGGACAAGATCATCATCGGCGGCGGCATGGCTTATACCTTCGCCAAGGCCCAGGGCTATGAGGTCGGCAACTCTCTCCTGGAGGCCGACAAGGTCGATTTCGCCAAGGAGATGATCGAGCGCGCCAAGGCAAACGGCGTGGAGTTCCTGCTGCCTGTTGATACCGTGATCGGCAAGGAGTTCGCCGCCGACACCGAGGCGAAGACCGTTGCCATCGACGCCATTCCCGAGGGCTGGATGGGTCTCGACATCGGCGAGAAGACCATCGCCCTGTACGAGGACGCCATCAAGGGCGCCGGTACCGTCGTCTGGAACGGCCCTATGGGCGTTTTCGAGTTCGACCGCTTTGCCGAGGGCACCCGTGCCGTGGCCCGTGCCGTTGCGGCTTCCGGTGCTGTGAGCATCGTGGGTGGCGGCGACTCTGCGGCGGCTGTGGAGCAGCTGGGCTTTGCCGATAAGATCACCCATATCTCCACCGGCGGCGGCGCCAGCCTTGAGTTCCTCGAGGGCAAGCAGCTCCCCGGCGTCGTCTGCCTGCAGGACGCGTGAGGGGACAGATATGGATAAGAAATTCAGAAAAACGGTGATCGCCGGAAACTGGAAGATGAACCAGCTGGCCTCCGGCGTCCCCGCGTTCATGGAGACCCTGACGGCGGACCTGACCGTAGGCAAGGGGGAGGAGGCGGTACTGTGCGTGCCGTTCCCCCTGATCCCCGCCATGAAGGCAGCAGCCGCCGGCACTCCCGTAAAGGTCGGCGCGCAGGACGTCTCCGCCCATGACAAGGGCGCCTATACCGGCGAGGTCTCCGCCGACATGCTGGCGGATCTGGGTGTCGATTTCTGCATCATCGGCCACTCCGAGCGCCGCGCGTACCACGCCGAGAGCGATGAGCTGGTAAACGAGAAGCTGAAGGTCCTCCTGGCGAAGGGAATAACCCCAATCGTCTGCGTGGGCGAGAGCCTGGAGCAGCGGGACGCGGGGGAGACCCTGCGGATCGTCTCCACCCAGGTCCAGGCTGCCTTCCAGGGCGTTTCCGCTGAGGAGGCCCGGGGCATCGTGGTGGCTTATGAGCCCATCTGGGCTATCGGCACCGGCCGTACCGCCACCTCCGAGCAGGCCCAGGAGGTCTGCAGCTTCATCCGCGAGTATCTCGCGGAGAAGGTCTATGACTGGGATACCTCCAAGGCCATCAGCATCCTCTATGGCGGCAGCATGAACGGCAAGAACTGCGCGGAGCTTCTGGCGCAGATGGATATCGACGGCGGCCTCATCGGCGGCGCGAGCCTCAAGCCCGCGGAGTTTGCCTCCATGATAAAGGCGGGCAGCGAAGATGCCTAAGAAGACCATCGTACTGTGTATCATGGACGGCTGCGGCATCGCAGACCCGGGGCCCTGGAACGCCGTCACCGAGGCGAACACCCCGAACCTGGACCGCTTGACTGCCGTCTGCCCTCATTCTCAGCTCCAGGCCAGCGCGGAGGACGTAGGTCTTCCCGCGGGCCAGATCGGAAACTCCGAGGTGGGCCATACCAACATCGGCGCAGGCCGTGTCGTATATCAGATCCTTCCCCGCATCTCCAACGCGGTGGAGGACGGCAGCTTCTTTGAAAACCCCGCTTACGGTGAGGCTATGGACAAGGCCGCGGCCACGGGGCATCCCGTGCACGTTTTGGGCCTGCTCTCCGACGGCGGCGTCCACAGCCACATCACCCACCTCTTCGCCCTTATAGAGATGGCGAAGCGCCGGGGCGTAAAGCAGTGCTATGTCCACGCCTTCCTGGACGGACGGGATGTCCCGCCCACCTCCGGTATTGACTATGTGAAGGCGCTGCTGGCCAAGTGCGGCGAGCTGGGCTACGGTAAGCTCGCAACGGTCCAGGGCCGCTTCTGGGGCATGGACCGGGATAAGCGTTGGGACCGTGTGGAGAAGGGCTATCGCGCCATCGTCTGCGGCGAGGGCGTGCAGAACGCCGATCCCGCCGCGGCGGTGCAGGCGAGCTACGACGCCGGCGTTACCGACGAGTTTATGGAGCCTACTGTATGTGATCCCGAGGGGACCGTGGGAGAGGGGGATTCCGTGATCTTCCTGAACTTCCGTCCCGACCGCGCAAGAGAGATGACCTGGGCGCTGAACAAGCCCGACTTTGACGGATTCCCGCTGCCGAAGGGCCATTTCGACGTGAACTACGTCTGCACGGCGCAGTACGACGAGACCATGACGGAGCTTCCCATCGCCTTCCCGCCGGAGGCCATCGTGGAGACCTTCGGCGACTACCTCAGCGAGAACGGCATGACCCAGCTCCGCATCGCGGAGACGGAGAAATACGCTCACGTCACCTTCTTCTTCAACGGCGGTGTGGAGCGCGTCTGCGAGGGAGAGGACCGCATTCTGGTCCCCAGTCCCAAGGAGTATCCCACCTATGACCTCATCCCCGAGATGAGCGCCCGGGAGGTCACCGCCAAGGCCGCCGAGGCCATACGCTCCGGAAAATACGACGCGGTCATCATGAACCTGGCCAACTGCGATATGGTGGGCCATACCGGCGTCATGGAGGCGGCGGTGAAGGCTGTGGAGACCGTGGACGAGTGCGTGGGCGAGATCGAGAAGGCCGTGTCCGACGTGGGAGGGATCCTGCTGGTCACCGCGGACCACGGCAACGCCGACTGCATGCGCGCGCCGGACGGTACGCCCCATACGGCCCATACCACGAATCCCGTGCCCTTCATCATCGTCGGCGCCGGGGATCTGAAGCTGAAGGACGGCCGTCTGGCGGACATCGCCCCCACAATGCTGGCGTTGATGGGCCTTGCCCAGCCGAAGGAAATGACCGGCGTATGCCTCATTGAGAAGTAAACAAACCATACAATATATTTTAAGGAGAAAACATCATGCAAGATTATCTTGAGATCGTTGACGTACAGGCCAGAGAGATCCTTGACTCCCGCGGCAATCCCACCGTCGAGGTGGAGGTCACCCTGGACGACGGTACTGTGGGCCGCGCCTGCGTACCCTCCGGCGCTTCCACCGGCATCCACGAGGCCTGCGAGCTCCGTGACGGCGACAAGAGCCGCTATCTCGGCAAGGGCGTCCTGAAGGCCGTTGAGAATGTGAACACCGAGATCGCTGAGTGCCTCCAGGGCCTGAACGCTCTCGATCAGACCAGCATCGACAAGCTCCTCATCGAGCTGGACGGCACCCCCAACAAGACCCGCCTGGGTGCCAACGCCATCCTGGGCGCTTCTCTGGCCGTGGCCCGTGCCGCCGCTACCGCCCTTGGCCTGCCCCTGTATAAGTATGTGGGCGGCGTCAACGCCAAGACCCTGCCTGTCCCCATGATGAACGTTCTGAACGGCGGCGCGCATGCCACCGGCTCCAACGTGGATATTCAGGAGTTCATGATCATGCCCGTAGGCGCCCCCAGCTTCCGCGAGGCTCTGCGCTGGTGCGCCGAGGTCTTCCACACTTTGAAGAAGGTCGTTCCCGCCTCCGGCGTGGGCGACGAGGGCGGCTATGCCCCCAACCTGGAGAGCGACGAGGACGCGCTGAAGGCTCTGGTGGAGGCCATCGAGAAGGCCGGCTACAAGCCCGGCGAGGACTTCATGATCGCCATGGACTGCGCCGTGTCCGACTGGTTCGATAAGGACGATGGCAAGTATCACCTGCCAAAGCGCGGCGTCACCATGACTGCGGCTGAGCTGGTGGAAATGTACAAAGGCTGGGTGGAGAAGTATCCCATCATCTCCATTGAGGATGGCCTGGGCGAAGACGATTGGGACGGCTGGAAGCTCCTCACCGAAGAGCTGGGCGGCAAGATCCAGCTGGTGGGCGACGACCTGTTCGTCACCAACGCCGAGCGCATCAAGACCGGCATCGAGAAGGGCGTTGCCAATTCCGTTCTCATCAAGGTCAACCAGATCGGCACCCTGACCGAGACCCTGGACGCCATCCAGACCGCCCATCGCGCGGGCTACACCGCCGTCATCTCCCACCGCTCCGCAGACCTGACCGTCGCCGTGAATGCCGGCCAGATCAAGACCGGTGCTCCCAGCCGCACCGACCGTGTGGCGAAATACAACCAGCTCCTCCGCATTGAGGACGAGCTCTTTGACGTTCCCCAGTATCTTGGCAGGGACGCCTTCTTCTCCATCAAATGATTTGAGCTGATACAGCAAACTTCTGAATAAATAGGTGTTTCCGCGGCAACAATAGCCTGTGGAAACACCTATTTCATTTGGAGGTCGACAATGGAAAACAAAAAAGGGTCCGGCGGACTGGCCGGAGCCATGGCGGGGAAGGGCTTCTACATAGTCCTTTTCCTATGCGCGGCGGTGATCGTGGCTGCGGCCTGGATCATGGCGGCGGGGACTCATGTAGAAGAAACGGAAACAGCGGAGAACAAGGTGGATATCTCGGACGCGGTGGTGACGATGCTCCCGGCAGGTACGCCTATGGAGGAGGATTCGACGGCGGTGATGTCCCAAACCGAACCGGAAGAGGAGGAGATCTTCACGGAGGACGGGGAGGACGCGGCGGAAGTATTCTATGCCGATGAGATATCCTATGTCTGGCCGGTGCGGGGCGAGATCGAGGTGCCCTACGCGGTGGAGACTCTCCTGTACGACGCCACCATGGCGGACTGGCGCACCCATAACGGTGTGGATATCGCCTGCGTAGCGGGAGAGCCGGTCATGGCAGCCGCCGGAGGCACCGTGGTCAGCGTGAGCAGCGATGACCTTTACGGAACGATGGTGGAGATCGACCACGGCAACGGTGTCCGCAGCATCTACGCAAACCTGGCGGAAGAACCCACAGTTTCCGAAGGCGACTGGGTCACCATGGGACAGGTCATCGGGTCCGTGGGCTCTACAGCCCTGGCGGAGACGAATGTGGTGCCCCATCTGCACCTGGCGATGTCCAGAGACGGACGGCCTCTGGATCCGACGGAACTCCTTCCGGAGCTGTCCTGGGAATAACCGAAAAACGGCGGTCTCACCGCCGTTTTTTAATGCTATGA
Source organism: uncultured Oscillospiraceae bacterium (assembly GCA_905234625.1). Lineage (GTDB taxonomy): Bacteria > Bacillota > Clostridia > Oscillospirales > Oscillospiraceae > CAJOIG01. The sequence goes on from CAJOIC010000003.1 coordinate 50,203, forward strand.
ACATCAGAAGGGCAGTCCCGGGAGGGGACTGCCTTTGGTGTCAACAGGTGGGGGTGAATTTCTGCTTCATCTGCTGGAGCTTCTGCGCCGGAGCGTTTTCGGTCTGGTACCAGCCCTTTGCGGTCATCTGCTGATAGATGGTGTCGCCCATGGAGAGGGCGTCGTCAAAAGCGCTGGAAAACGCCTGACGCACGTTGGCGGTGCTGGATTCCACCGCACCGTGCATATACAGGTCAATAGCGCCTTTCGTGGTCAGCAGAAGGTTTTCCATGATGCATCTGTCGTCCATGTTTTTCTCCTTACACAAGATTGTAGAATTTGCGATACACCTGACGGTGCCGGTCGGCCATCTGCTGGGCCTGGAGCTTGAGGGTGCTGTCCTGGAGCTGGTCCGCCGCTGTCTGGAACTGGGTCGCCAGAAACTGCGCGTGGGAGAGAGCGTCATCCAGATAGAGCATTTCCTTTGTCGTCATCCGATTCTCCTTTCTGCCGCTTTGCAAGCGGCGCGTCCTGGATGGTGATCGCGCTGCGATCATCTCATTTGAAGTATCTCCCCAAAATGGTAAAAATATGCTATATTGTAGAGGAATACGTTTGCGAGGTAAAAAACATGAAGCTTGTCACGTTTTTTTATGAAGGGAAGGAGCTCGTCGGAGCGCTGACGGAGACGGGGATAGCGCCGCTGCGGGACTATGCCTCCATGACGGAGCTCATCCGCGCCGGGATTCCGGCGTCCCTGCCGGAGGAGAGGATCGACGCGGATGCTGTCCGGATCCTGGCGCCGATACCGCGGCCGAAACAGGATCTCATCTGTCTGGGCATGAATTTTGCCGACCACACGGAGGAGGCTGCGCGCTTTCACCCCACTATGGTCCGGGAGAGCTATGCTGTGTATTTCTCCAAGCGGGTGAATGAGGCCGTTCCCGACGGCGGAGCCATCGACAGCCACCCGGACGTCACCCGGAAGGTGGACTATGAGGCGGAGGTCGCCTTCATTTTGGGAAAGGACGCCTATCGGGTCCCGGCGGACAGGGCGGGGGAGTATGTGTTCGGTTATACCATCGTGAACGACGTCAGCGCCCGGGAGGTCCAGACGCGGCACAAGCAGTTCTATCTTGGCAAGAGCCTGGATTCCTTCACTCCCATGGGTCCCTGCATTGTGACGGCGGACGAATTTGCCTTCCCGCCGGAGATCGGCATCCGCTGCAGCGTGAACGGAGAGCTCCGTCAGAACGGAAACACCCGGCAGTGGATCTATGGAATACAGGATGTAATCGAAGATCTCTCCGCAGGCATGACGCTGAAGGCCGGAACGATCATCTCCATGGGAACGCCGGCGGGAGTCGGCATGGGCTTCGATCCCCCCAAATTCCTGAAAAAAGGTGACGTTGTGCGGTGTGAGGCGGAAGGTATTGGCATTTTGACGAATTTTGTCGAATGAAGTTAACATAAATTACAATAGAAACGCACTTTTTGATACACTTTGACCGACCGGACTCCTTCTGAGTATTGCGGTCTGAAGATAAAACAGAGCTCCGCCGCAGGATAATATGTGTCCTGCGGCGGAGAATTTGTTAGAAAAATCAAAAAAAGACTTGTAAAATGGTCAGGAAGGATTATAATTAATCTTAAAGAAAATGATTTGCTTTATCAATATTACTAATAAGGAAGATCCATGAGAACATCACGTTACGAAGTTTTTTTGAAGATCGTTGAGACCCAGAGTCTGACGAAGACGGCGGCCTATTTTGGCTGCACACAGTCCGCGGTGAGCCAGCTGGTAAAGGCGCTGGAGTCCGAGCTGGGCGTGTCCCTGCTCATCCGGAGCAAGGCTGGCGTGCGCCTGACGGCCGAGGGAGAGTATCTGCTGCCCGGTATGCGTCAGATCGTATCCGGTGAACGGAGCGTCTTTGAGCGCTCTCTGGAGCTCCAGAACATGAATGTTGGCCTGATCCGTATTGGGATCTTCACGAGCCTTTCCTGCCAATGGCTGCCGCCCTATCTGAAGCGTTTTCGGCAGCAGTATCCCAACATCGGATTCGAGCTGCTCCAGGGGGACGTGACCCAGATCTCAGACTGGCTGCGCAACGGGATCGTTGACATCGGCTTCATGACGCCTCCGGAATCGGACGAATTCTATTTTCGGGAGTTGCTGGCGGATCGCATGAACATCGTCCTGCCGCCGGAGCATCCTATGGCAAACGGCCCTGTGTCCCTCAGAGACCTGCGTGAGGAGACGTTCGTTCTCCTGGAGTCCGGATACAGCCTCATCACAGAAAAGATGTTCCAGGAGGCCGGAATGCGCCCGAAACAGCAATATACGGTGAAGGATGACTACACCGTCATGTCCATGGTAGAGAGCGGCCTTGGCGTGAGCCTGCTGCCGGAGCTCATGCTCCAGCGCAGTCCGTACAGGCTCTATGCCTATCCCGCGGAGCCGGCGTTCTATCGACACCTGGGCGTCTCCTGGCTCAAGAAAGAGCAGAACAGCGTGGCTGTGAATAAATTCGTGCAGCAGCTCCTGCGTGAGATGGGGCAGGAGGAAGAGAAGGTATAATATAAAAACGGCCGGAGAGACGAGCGATCTCTCCGGCCAAACTGTGTTTATAGAAACAAAAAACTCCCGTTCGTATGAACGAGAGTGGTGACCCGTACGGGACTCGAACCCATGTTACCGCCGTGAAAGGGCGGTGTCTTAACCACTTGACCAACGGGCCGAAGAAAATGGTGGAGACTGCGCGACTCGAACGCGCGACCTCATGCGTGTGAAGCATGCGCTCTAACCTGCTGAGCTAAGCCTCCACAAGGAACGGGGGAGAGGAGCTCTCCCCCCATGGTAGCGGTGACTGGATTCGAACCGGTGACACTTCGGGTATGAACCGAATGCTCTAGCCAACTGAGCTACACCGCCAAACAGCATTAGAAATTGTACCAGACAATTAGGTTACTGTCAAGTATTTTCAGCTCATTTTTCGCCGCATTTTACAAAAACGGGGGAGCGCGATGCTCCCCCGCCTTTATATTTATTTGGAAGAATCGATAGGGTCGGGCGATGTCAGGCCATCGCGCCCTCAACCTGGCTGGCGTTGGCCTGGCCGGCCTGGAAGTCAGCCCAGGTGCTGATGCCTACGGTGGTGAAGAGCATGTCCCAGGGGCTCTCGTCCAGGGGCATCTCATCCCAGGAGTTGATGGCATAGACCTGGCCCTTGAACTCGTCCAGATCCGGAGCGTTGCCGCCGGCAGCCGAGATCAGGTACTCCTGATAGTCGGCCCAGGTGACGTCGCCCGCAGCAGCCGCGGGAGCTTCCTCCTCGCCGCCGAACAGGGAGGCGAGATCGGACAGCTTCACATACTCCTCGCCGTCGATGACGTACACGTCAAGGACATACTCCTGGCCGCCGATGACGATAACGGTCTCGGAGGTGTCGGCAGCGGGCTCAGCGGAAGGCTCAGCGGAAGGCTCGCCGGAGGGCTCTGCGGACAGGGAGGTGGCGATCAGAATGGTAGCGATGGAAGCGACGGAAGCGGTGGGCTCAGCGGAACCGGTGTCGGCAGTGCCTTCCACCTGGCTGGCAGCCGCTTCGCCGCCCTGGAACTGCTCCCAGGTGCTGATGCCGAGGGTGGTGAAAAGCTGATCCCAGGGGCTCTGATCCAGGGGCATCTCGTCCCAGGAGTTGATGGCATAGACCTGAGCCTTGAACTCGTCCAGGCTGGGGGCGTTGCCGCCGGCAGCCGCGATCAGGTACTCCTGATAGTCAGCCCAGGAAGCGCCCGCAGCCGCAGGCTCCTCGGAGCCGCCGGCCACGCCTTGCTCGGCCTCGATGGCGTCCAGAGCCGCGCCGACGTCCAGAACGCCGTCCGCGGTCACGCCGCCGCCGGCGACCTCAGCGCCGCCAACGACCTCGACCTTGCCGCCGTAGGTGCCGGCGGGGATGACATCCTTGCCAGCTGTGATGGTGACAGAGCCGTCTGCATTCTCAACGAGCTTACCGGTGACGACAGCGCCGTCCGCAATGGTCAGGCTGGTGACCAGGGACTCGCCGGCGATGTTCCACTCAGCGCCGGGCTCGACGGTCACGGTGATGGTGGAGGCGCCGTTGAAGTGGACCAGGTTCTCCACGTGGCCCTGCAGGAAGTACTCGTTGATGGTGTAATCGGTGATCTGGATGTAGGCGGCCTTGGAGGCGTCCTTGGTCTCGTTGCCGTCTTCGTCCAGCAGGACATACTTGATGTCGTCGCCGTAGTACTGGATGCCCTCGATGGCCTCAGCGCTGTAGGGCACGCCCTTGATGGTGGAGGTCAGCGCGATATCGCCGTTCAGGACCGCGTTCTCACCCAGGGTAATGGCGAGGTTGTCGCCGGACTTGCCGTAGTAGCCGGTGCCGTTGTAGATGTTGCCCTCATAGGTGCCGTTTGCGTAGGAGACGTTCACGTCGTAGCCGCCGGTGCCGGTGGTGACATCATAGTTGACGCCGGGGAAGCCGATACCGTAGGAGGCCAGCTTGCTGTCAGAGTAGGTCTCATCGAAGCCGGGATCCACAGCCATGGGCATGCCGCCGATACGGGAGTCATCGTCGTTGTCGATCATCTGGAACAGAACGCCCTTGGCGGAGTTCAGCTCAGCGCCGTCGAAGATCCAGCTGCCCTTGGCCGCCTTGTGGATGACGATAGCGTCGGCGGAGTTGATGACGGTGCCGTCGATGATGTACATACCGTCGGAGATGGAGTTGTGCTGCATGAAGCCGAACACGCCGTTGATAACGGTGGGCTGGCCCTTGCCCTGGACGGAGCCCATGGGCTCGCCGGAGGCGTCCACCATGTCGACGGTGCCGTTGGAGGAGGCGTAAACGCCCTTCTCGGCGCCGGTGATGATGGCAGCATAGGTCACGCCGTCAAAAGTGGCGCCATAATAATATTGAGTGGGGCTGCCGATGTAGTAGGAGCCGTAAGCGGAGCCGTAGGCGTCCTCATCGTAACCGAAGATGCGCCAGCCGGAGTCGGAGCCGCCCTCGCTCTCGGGCAGAGAGATCAGCTCGGAGTCCACCACGTTGATGGTCATATTGGAGCCGGAGTCGGTGGAGAGGAGACCCCAGGTCCGGCCGCCCACCAGCTTGGAGTTGATGATGGTCAGCTTGGGGGTGGTGCCGATCATGTTGAGGATACGGCCGCCGCCGGTGATACCCAGAGGCCAGGGGGGAGAGATCATGTAGTTCTGATCCGCGCTGGAGTGATAGCCCTCCCAGGCGTTGGTCAGGGGATCGTTGCCCATGACGGTGATGTCGGAATCCTCGATGGTGACCTCGGCGTTCTGAGATACGACGGTGACGCCGCGCTCGAAGCCGGTGGAGTAGTAGGTCAGATCCTTCAGGTCCAGCTTCGCGCCGTCGTAGGCAACGGTAGCGGAGCCCTGGCCGGAGAAGTCGGAGGTGTTCTGGCCGTCGGAGTCGTCCAAGACCACCAGGGTGCCGGAGACGGTGACGTCGGCGTCCTCGCCGTGAGCGTACACGGCGGTGAAGCCCTCGCCGGAGACGGTCTCGTCCAGAGCGATCTCGCCGGAGGCGGTGAGGTCGTTCTCAATGAAAATAGCGCCGGGGGTCTTGCGATTGGAATAGTTCGTGAGGTACTCGTACTCGGAGGCGGTCATATCGGCCACATCCTTAGTCTCAGCGGTGGCGGGAACGCCGTCAGCCGCAGCCTCAGCAGAGGGCTCGGGAGAGCCTTCGCCGGAGGGTTCGCCGCTCGCGAATGCGCCCAGGGACAGGAGCATGCAGAGAGCGAGGAACAGAGACAAAAGCTTGCTGAGTTTCTTCATGGTGTTTCTCCTTCCAAAAATATAGTCAAAAAATGACACAAATATATTAATGCATAACCCTCGACGATTTCAACTACAATTCTTGTCAAATATAACAATTATTATATTTTTGTGCAAAAAGCGACGATTACAAATTGTAATTAGATTATGGCAACTGAAATTGTAATTTTTGTTTCCGGTTTAAGCTATTCTTGTAACCTGTAAAATATTTATAATGATACTGCATGAATATGCGCTTCTGTGGAAGGAAGGTATCATAATTATGAGGAAAGCGGGAAAGCTGTTTTTGCTGCTGCTGGCGCTTTGCGCGTTGCTCATCGTCAGCGCGTTCGCGTCCGGTGAGCCGAGTGCCGAGCCCTCCGGGGAGATGGAGGCTTCGGCCTCTGCGGAACCGTCCGGAGAACCCTCCGGCGAGCCGTCGTCATTTGAGATCACGATCCTCCTGAACGGGGAGGAATACGACGCCGTTTCGATCGGCATTACCGTGGAGGAGAATGTATACACCTTCGATGTGTCGGAGCTGTTTTCCGCTTTCGGGATCGTTATGAGCTACGATGAGGATTCGGACGTCGCCGAGATATCGGCGGAGGAGGGGAGCCTCATGGCCGTCATGCTGACGCAGATGACGGATGCCGCCGTATCCGACGGAGCTGACGCTGCGGCGGAGTCAGCGCCGGCGGAGAAGCGTGTTCCCGCGCTCAAAGACGCGCCGATTCCCAAATTGACTGAGCCTGCTGTGAGAGCGGATTCGCCAAAGACACTGCCCGCTTCAGCGCGGGAGCATGATCTGCTGCGGCTGGCAAAAGAAAAATATCGTTAATGCAAGGAAGGTCCGCATTTTGGGCAGGGCGCTGCTGAGCCTTCCTTCCAAAGATCAACAAAAGTCCCTGTCCAATGGCGATAGCCCCTCTCCTTCGGGAGAGGGGCGCTTTTCTTGGATTTATTTACAGTTTGTTCAACACAAGGAGGGAGAAGTAGTTTATCCTTATATAAGCGAAACGATACTTTCTCACAAGGTGAATGTCCATGAGATTCAGAGAAAAATTGGCACAATTCATGTACGGACGCCGCGGCATGGACGAGTTTTCCCGGTTCCTCCTGATCGCCGTTCTGGTCTTGATCCTGCTCAGCTGGGTGACGACGGGTATCCTCCGCTCGCTCCTGAGCGTGGCGGAGGTTGCCGGGCTCGTGTACTGCTATCTGCGCGTGTTTTCCCGGGATATCTACAAGCGGCAGCGGGAAAACGCGTGGTACCTGCAAAAACGCTCGGCGGTGGTGAACTGGTTCCACTCCCTGAAGGACCGCTGGCAGCAGCGGAAGGATTATCGTTTTTTCCGCTGCCCCTCCTGCCATGCGCTGCTGCGGGTGCCGAAGAACAAAGGAAAGCTGCTCCTGACCTGCCGGAAATGCGGGAACCGGTTTGAGCGGAAATCATGAATCCGTACGACGTGCTGGGCGTCTCGCCGCAGGCGACGGATGAGGAGCTGACCAGGGCCTATAAGACTCTCGCTAAGCGCTATCATCCTGACCTGCATCCCAACGATCCCAACGCCGCCGACCGGATGGGAGAGATCAACCGCGCCTATGACAATGTGAAGGCCATGCGCCAACGGGGCGAGAGCTGCGAGGCGTATAACGCCTATCCTGGCGCGGGAGGCTATGGAAACGCCGGAAACGGCGATGCCTACGATCCTTTTGAGACGATGAGACGCACCTACCGCTATACATACACCAGGGGACCTCGCCGCAGTCCCATGGGCGTCATCCTCGGCGTGATGATGATGGTGTTTTTCGTGCGGCTCATCCTCAGCATCCTCTTCGGAGGCTACGGAAGCGCATACTATGTGAACACCCGGGGTATGGACAGCGTGCCGTACATGCCCCAGGGCTACGGATACTACGAGACGATCCCCTGACAGATAAAACCGCCGCGGAGCTTCTCCGCGGCGGCTTTGAAATTGTTTGCGTGAAAGATCAGCCGCGCATCTCCAGGAGCTTCTTCTTCAGCTCGCCCTCGATGCGGCCCAGCTCCACCTCCGCCTGGGCGCGGCGCTGACGGCCGTCGTTCTGGATCTGGCGGACATCCTCCAGGGTCGCGATGAGCTCCTGGTTCGTCTGGGTGAGGGTCTCGATGTCCACGATGCCGCGCTCGGCCTCCTGGGCAACGGCGACGGAGCCGGTGTGCAGAGCGGCAGCGTTCTTCTTGAGCAGCTCGTTCGTGACCTCGCTGACGTTGTGGGAGGCCTCCATGGCCTGCTGGGAGTGATACATGCTCATGGCGAGCACCATCTGGCTCTTCCAAAGGGGGATGGTATTGCTGATGGCGGTCTGGATCTTCTCAGCCATGAGGGCGTCGTTGTTCTGGATCATGCGGATCTGAGGGCCCATCTGCACAGAGATCATGCGGGTCAGCTCAAGGTCATGGACCTTCTTCTCAAAGCGGCCGATGAGGTTCGCGAAATCGTTGGCGGCCTGAGCGTCTTCGGGAAGGCCGGTCTGCTCAGCCTTCTGGACGAGGATGGGCAGCTCATTTTCGCGGAGCTCCTGGATCTTGAGCTTGCCGGCGATGATGTACATGGACAGCTCCTTGAAGTACGCCTGGTTCATTTCGTACATCTGGTCCATTGTGATGATGTCCTTGTTCAGCGTGATATAGTGCTGATCCAGGGCTGCGGAGATCTTGTCCACATTCACCTCGGCCTTGTCGTAGCGGGTCTTGAGCTCGGAGATGTTCTTCGCGGCCTTGGTGAAGATCTTCTTGATGCCCTTGGTGTCGAGTCCGTCGGTGTTGAGGCCCTGGAGCTGGCCCACAAGGTTCGTGAGCATGGTGCCCACCTCGCCGAGATCCTTGGTGCGGACGGATTCCAGCGCCTGAGCGGAAAAGTCCGCGATGTTCTTCTGGGCGTTGGAGCCGTAAGACATGACCTGGGCGGAGTCGGTGATGTCGATCTTTTTTGCAAATTCCCGCACGGCGGCCTGCTCCGCGGGGGAGAGGGAGTCGATGTCCAGCTTAACCACGGGAGCAGCCTCCTGGGCGACAGCGGGGGCGGCGGGAGCGTCGGCGCCGAGGACAAGCGTGGGCACGGCCTGGGTCGCCGCGGCGGCGACAGCGGCGGCGGTAGGCGCCGCAGGGATCACCGGGGCGGCGTCCTTCCCGAGGGAAGCGTCCGCGGCGGCGATGGCGGCCTCCGCATCGGGCATGGCCTGGGCAAGAGCATCGTCCGGGGCAGGGGGATTGGGGTCAAGAGTGAGATTGATCTCGTATTTCTGTTCGTCAGCCATGGTACTTGTCCTTTCCGTATAGCTTGTTTTTATCTGTTTCGGACCTGAGAGACTTCGGGAAGCATATAATAAACCACCATTATTTTATGCGAAATACGGTGTATCGTCAAGGATTACTTGCTTATTTTACCCAATATATGGTATACTACCCTCCGATGCTCGAAAGCGGTGGGAAGGAAGCGGTCGGCGCCTGACGGCTCCCCTCCCTATATGAAAGCCTGTATCGCGCGGCAGGGCTGGATCATTCTATGCGCCAGGAGACAGAGATGACAAACATCAGGATAGCTCCATCGATCCTAGCGGCGGATCTTTCCCGCCTCGGTGACGAGGTCCGGGACGTGCTGGACGGGGGAGCGGACTATATCCATGTGGATGTGATGGACGGGTATTTCGTGCCGAACCTCTCCTTCGGGATCCCCATCGTCACCAGTCTTCGCAAAGCCTTTCCGGAGGCCTTCCTGGACGTACATCTGATGATCAAGCAGCCGGGACGCTTTGTGAAGGCCTTCGTTGAGGAGGGAGCCAGCCTCATCACGATCCATGCTGAGGCGGACGATCCCGCGTATATCGGCCTCGCACTGAACGAGATCCGCGCCCACGGGGTGCGCACCTGTGTGTCTCTCCGGCCCAAAACATCTATCTCCGCCCTGGAGCGTTGGCTGGATGATCTGGACATGGTACTCATTATGACCGTGGAGCCGGGCTTCGGCGGACAGAGCTTCATGCTGGATCAGTTGGGCAAGATCCAGGAGCTTCGAGCCGCCATCGAGGCCCGGGGCCTCAACTGCGATATAGAGGTGGACGGCGGCATCACCGCCAAGACCGCGCCTTTGGCTATCGAGGCGGGAGCGAACGTCCTTGTGTCGGGCAGCGCCGTCTTCGGACGGAAGGACCGCCGGACTGCCATAGAAGAACTGCGTTGTAGGTGAGATAGAAAGATGTCAACATTTCCCGCGTCCTTTGAGACGCTGATCGACCGTTTCGCGTCCCTGCCGGGTATCGGGCGCAAGAGCGCCCAGCGTCTGGCATTCCATGTCCTTGCCCTGCCGGAGGGTGAGGCGGAGGCCTTTGCGGAGACCATTCTGGAGGCGCGCCGCAGCGTCCATACCTGCCCCATCTGCCAGAACCTCACGGACGCTGAGGTCTGCGGCGTATGCTCGGACAGCCGCAGGGACCGCTCGGTGATTTGCGTCGTGGCGGAGGCCCGGGATGTGGCGAGTCTGGAGCGCAGCCGGGAGTATTCCGGCGTGTACCATGTGCTCCACGGCGTTTTGTCGCCTATGAGCCATGTGGGACCGGATGATATCCGCATCGCGGAGCTCGTGAAGCGTGTCGCGGCGGGGGATGTGCAGGAGGTCATCATGGCGACGAATCCCGATACGCAGGGAGACACCACGGCGCTGTATATCGCGCGGCTTTTGAAGCCTTTTGATGTGAAGGTGACGCGCCTTGCCTACGGTATCCCGGTGGGCTCCAACCTGGAGTTCACGGACGACGCTACCCTTATGCGCGCCCTGGAAGGACGCCGGGAGCTCTGATGACCCGGAATAGTGTTTTCGGGAACTGGGTATGATCTTATCGGACGGATCGGACCGTCCGTTTTACGGAAAAGCTGAATACATAATGTAAGGAGAAAACTGATCGAAAAATGGCTCAAAAACTGAAAATCATGGCTCTTGGCGGTCTCAATGAGATCGGCAAGAACCTCTATGTTTACGAATACGGGAAGGATATCCTGGTCGTGGATTGCGGCATGGGCTTCCCGGATGAGGATATGTACGGGATCGACGTGGTGATCCCGGATATCACCTACCTCATCGAGAATAAGGACCGTGTCCGGGGCATCGTTCTCACCCATGGCCACGAGGACCATATCGGCGCCATGCCCTATGTCATGCGCAAGCTGGATTGCCCCGTGTACGCCACCCGGCTGACGGCGGGCCTCGTCCGCCTGAAGCTGGAGGAACACGGCCTTGCGGATAAAGTAAAGCTCATCACCCGCTCCGCGGGGGACGTGTTCAAGGTCGGACTGTTTCAGATCGAATTCGTCCATGTGAACCACTCCATTCCCGATAGTATTGCCGTGGCTATCAAAACGCCCATCGGCAACGTCATCCATACCGGTGACTTCAAGATCGATCTGACCCCCATCGAGGGCGGCGTGTTCGACTTCACCCGTTTTGCCGAGCTTGGGAAGGAGGGGGTCCTGGCGCTCCTGTCCGACTCCACCAATGTGGAGCGGACCGGTTATTCCGATTCTGAGCGGCATGTGGGCCAGAGCATGGATAAGCTCTTCCAGGGCTGCGACAAGCGCATCATTGTCACCACGTTCGCCTCCAACGTCCATCGTATCCAGCAGATCATCGACTGTGCCGCCCGCTATAAACGGAAGGTGGGCATCACCGGCCGCAGCATGGAGAACGTCATCAAGATGGCGGTGGAGGAGGGGTACATGAACATCCCCAAGGGCGTGCTGGTGGAGATGAACAAGCTCAACTCGCTGCCCGTCTCCAAGACCGTCATCATCACCACCGGCAGCCAGGGGGAGAGCATGTCCGCCCTGTACCGGATGGCCTTTTCCGAGCACCGCCAGGTGAAGATCGGCGCGGGGGACCGGGTCATCATGTCCGCCTCAGCCATTCCCGGCAACGAGCGCCAGGTGACCAAGGTCATTGACGAGCTGTTCTATAAGGGCGTTGAGGTCATCTATGACCGCTCCATGGACATCCATGTCTCCGGCCACGCCTGCCAGCAGGAGCAGATGACCATGATGGCTCTGACGAAACCGCGCTTCTTCATCCCTGTCCACGGCGAGCACCGTATGCTGTGCCGCCACGCGGAGCTGGCCCAGGACATGGGTATCCCCGCCAGCAATGTGGTGGTGGCGGGGATCGGCGACGTCATCGAGGTCACACCCAAGACCATCAAGAAAAATGGGACGATTCCCTCCGGCCGGACCCTGGTGGACGGAGAGATCGAAGGCGGCGTCCAAAATATCGTCATGCGGGACCGCCAGCACCTGGCCCAGGACGGCATGATCGTCATCATCATGACCATGTCCTCCCAGGACGGCTCCATGATCTCCGACCCGGAGATCATCACCCGGGGCTTCGTGTATGTGAAGGACAATGCGGACCTGATGGAGGAGATGCTGCGTGTCGTGGAGGAGAGCATCGAGTCCTGCGAGCGCCAGCACATCACGGATTGGGCCGGCATCAAGGGCAAGGTGAAGACGAACCTCTCCGGCTATCTCTATAAGGCTACCCGCCGCAGCCCGATGATACTTCCTGTCATCATGGAGGTCTGATATGCTGTTCATATGCTATCCCAAATGCTCCACCTGCAAGAAGGCGGAGGCGTGGCTGGATGCCCACGGGATCACCCATGATACCCGCGACATCAAGCTCCAAAACCCCACGGAGGAGGAGCTCCGCCTTTGGCACGGGAGGAGCGGCCTGCCCCTGAAGCGGTTTTTCAATACCAGCGGCCTGCTGTATAAGGAGCTGGATCTCCGCCGCCGGCTGCCGGATATGACAGAGGACGAGATGTTCGCGCTTCTGGCGACGGATGGGATGCTGGTGAAGCGCCCCATCGTCGTGACAGATGATACCGTCCTTGTGGGCTTCCGGGAGGCGGAGTGGGAGGCCGCGCTTCTGTGAGCGTTTCGGCTTTCGACGGAGAAATGAACGATATTTTCCTTTTTCCGCTGAAAAACACTTGATTTGCACAGATATTTATGGTATATTCAATTTTGCGATTTTATGGAAAAGGATGAACCTGTCATGACGATTGTTCTTACGATACTGCTCCTTCTTACCGAGATCTTCCTGACCGCCGTCGTGCTGCTCCAGAGCGGCAAGCGCTCCGGTCTTTCCGGCGCCATCAGCGGCGCTGCGGATACCTTTATGTCCAAGTCCAAGGCCAAGACCTGGGACGCGAAGCTCGCCAAGATGACCAAGTGGGTCGCCCTGGCTTTCGTTCTGCTGACCCTGGTCCTGAACCTGGTGTGAGCTTTCTCTGACCTTTCATGCGCCGCTGGTTTCAGCGGCGCATTTTTGCGAAAAAACAGCCGCCGCGAAGCATCGTGCCTCACGGCGGCGTTTTGTTTCCGCGGTTCATTCCCAGGTCTTCCAGATGTCCGGACAGTAGCCCACGGTGGCCTGCTTCCCGTTTCTGACGATAGGGGTCTTTAGAAGCTCCGGGTAGTCGAACAGCTTGTCCAGCTTGTCGCTGTCGTAAGCCAGGTATGTGATTTCCGGATCGTCGCTGAGAGCTTCGACGCCCACGGCGTTTTTAACGCTGCCCAGCTCACCCCGGCTCATCCCGTAGCGGAGGATGTCCACAAACTGGTATTTGATGCGGCGTTCCTTGAAATAGCGCTCCGCCTTTTTCGTGTCGAAGCACTTGCTTTTTCCGAAGATCTGAATATTCATAATGATACCTTTGAAAAACGCAGAGAGCGGGAAGCTCTCTGCGTTTTTTGATTAGTCGGGGTTATCAGAACTCGCCCTTGCCGATATAATCCTGGACGTTGTCCTTGTCGATGAAGGTCAGCGGCGTATAGTGATAATACTCGGTGGAGCCGGTGGAGAGGTACTCGATGATGGCGTTCACGGTCTCCTCGGCGATATCGCCGGCGCGGTTCATGACGGTGAGCTCCATCTTGCCGTCGGCGACAGCCTGAATGGCGTCGTTCTGGCCGGTGAGGGAGTAGACCTTGATGGAGCCGGTGAGGCCGGCCTCGTCGATGGCGGCCACGGCACCCATGGTCAAGTCGTCGTCATAGCCCATCACGATGTCGATGGTGTCGCCCTCGGCGGTGATGTGGTTCTCCATGAAGGTCTTGGCGTCGGTGCGGGAGGAGTAAGCGTAGTCGGCCTCGAGAACGTTGTAGTTGGTTTCGGTCATGGCGCGGGCGAAGCCGGCCTCACGCTGGATGTAGTCGTCCAGGAAGGGAACGCCGGAGATCTGCACGACCTTCATGCCGCTGTCGGCGCCGTTGGCCTCGATGATGTACTGGGCGATGTCATAGCACATCTGCTCCTGGTCGGGGCCTACGCAGGCCTTGACATACTGACGGCCCGGCTCGGCCACATCAAGAGCGCACATGAACATGGGGACGCCGGCCTCGTCAGCGGCCTTGGCGATCTCTGCGTTGGCGTTGGGGTCGCCGCCGAAGATGGCGAGAGCGTCAACACCGGCGTCGATCATCTGCTGGCAGTACTCGGCGATCTTGGCCACGTCGGTCTGAGCGTCGAGAACGCGGACAGTAGCGCCCTTTTCCTTGGCGATGCGCTCGAACTCGGTGCCCACCAGGCCGCCCCAGGGAGCGGTGGAGGTGATGGTGACATAGCCGATGGTCTTGCCGGAGAGGTCGGAGCCGCCGCTCTCGGCAGCGGAGCTGCCGGAGGAAGAGGAACCACCGCAGGAGGCGAGAGCCAGCATCATAGCGACAGCCATGACGAGGGCAAGGATCTTCGTGAGTTTTTTCATCTTTTGCATCCTTTCAAATTTGAATGATATATGATACCCAAAGGGGGATCAACGGGGATTATTCGGCTTCCTTCGTGCTGGTGAAACGGTCGATAACAAGGACCACGATCAGAAGGATGCCGGTGATGAGGTTCACCATGTCGGTGCTGAGGAACAGCACACTCATCATAGTGGAGATGGCGCGCATGATGAGAACGCCCAGGAGGATGTGGATCGCGGTGCCCTTGCCGCCTGCCATCTTGATGCCGCCGATGACGCAGCATGAGATGGGGAAGGTGGACAGAGCGTTGCCCTGGGTGTAGATGGCATAGCCGTCAAAGGAGACCATCAGGAAGCCGCAGAGCGCTGCGAAAAGACCGCAGATCACATAGGCAAGAAGGACGGTCTTGGAGACGGAGATGCCGGAGAAGGCGGCCGCCTCGGGGTTATCGCCCACGATGTAAAGGTTATTGCCGAAGCGGGTCTTATGCATCCAGAATGCTACGACGCCGATCAGTACGAAAAACAGAATGACGGAGGGCGTCAGCCAGCGCAGACCGAACAGCTGTGTCTTGGCGAAGACCTTGACGATGTCTGGCGACGTCGGGGCGTAGGAGGCTTTTGCGAAATAGAAGGCCAGACCTTTGAAGATGTAGTTCGTGGCGATGGTCGCGATGAGGGGAGATACGCCGACCTTCGCGATAACGAAGCCGTTGATAAAGCCCAGCAGCGCACCGCAGGCGAAAGCGGCGAAGATTCCTACCACCAGCGCTAGAGCGGCGCTGCCCGTGGCGGCGTATACTGCGTTGAAGGCGATGACCACCGCGATGCCGCATACGCCGGCGATAAAGCCCACGGAGAGGTCGATGTTTCCCGTGATCATCACGATGCCGAGTCCGATGCACACGGCGCCGTAAATGCTGGAGTACACCAGGACGTTATAGAAACCGTTGGTGTAACCGTCTACGAATAGGAAGCATATCGCCAGCAGAGCCACGAGGATCAGGACGGAGTTGTTGTCCTTGATCATTCGGGTCATCTGTCTTTTGCGATTGGTCTCGATCATTTCTTTTTCCACAGTCTGACCCCCTTTTCTTTCAGTACGTCCATCGAAAGAGCGGCAACCATGATAGCACCCATGATGACCCACTGGAGGTAGATGGACAGGTTGAGCTGTGTGAAGCCGGCGGAGAGAACGCCGTAGAACATCACGCCGATGATGGTGCCCCAGACGGAGCCCTTACCGCCGGTGACGGACACGCCGCCCAGCACGACACAGAGGATGATCTCCATCTCCTTGCCGCTGGCGTTCTGAGGGTTGGAGCTGAGGGCGTTCGCCATCATGACCGCGGCGGCCAGACCGCAGCAGGCTCCGGTGATGACGTAGCTGATGCAGATGTTCCGCTTGGACTTGATGCCCGAGAACCGGGCGGCAACGGGGTTCGAGCCGATGGAGTAGAGCTGTTGGCCGAACACCGTACGGGAAAGCAGAAGACCCAGGACCACGGCCACGATCACAAGCCAGATGATCAGGATGTGGATGGGACCGAGGGCGGCTGTGCCCATGAACTGGAAGAAGGGGGAGCAATCGTTGGGGATGACCAGCACGGTACCGGCGGAGATCTTCAGGGCGAGGGCGGTGAAGATGGAGCTGGTGCCCAGGGTGGTGATGAAGGAGTTGAGCTTGACGTGGCTAACGAGAACGCCGTTCAGAAGTCCGCAGACAGCGCCGATGGCGATGGTACCGAAGAAGCCGAGAAAGCCGTTGTCGGTGGACATCATGAACTTGGCGCAGACGCAGCAGAGCATGGTCAGCATGCTGCCTACGGAAAGATCGATGTTTCCCGTGATCATCACCAGTGTCAGACCGAAGGCGATGATGCCGATGTAAGCCTGCTGGCGCAGGATGCCCAGGAGGTTGCCGGGGGTCATGAAGACGAGGCCCGAGGTGGTCTTCGTCAGCTGCATCACGATCTCAAACAGGATGATGATGACGACCATCGCAACAAACATGGAGGCGCCGTTCAGGGTCAGGAATTTTTTCCAGCCTTCTTTCAGCTTGCTCATGCCTTGTCGCCTCCTTCCCATTTATATTCCGCGTGACCGAGGGCGGCGGCCAGGACCGTCTCCGGCTCCAGACCCTCGACCTGGTAGTCGGCGGTCTTTTTGCCTTCGCAGATGGTGATGACGCGGTCGCAGGTGCCCAGGATCTCCTCGATCTCGGAGGAGACGACGATGACGGCCACGCCCTGCTTGGCAAGCTCCGTCAGCAGAGAGTAGATCTCCGCCTTGGAGCCCACGTCGATGCCGCGGGTAGGTTCGTCCACGATGAGGAGCTTCGGGTCCATCATGAGCCACTTGGCCACGACGACCTTCTGCTGGTTGCCGCCGGAGAGATTCCCCACGAGCTGCATGAGGGAGGGGGTCTTGATGCTGATGGCGTTTACGTAGTGATCGCCCAGCTGCTTCTGCTTCTTCCGGTCGATGACGCCGAGCTTCGAAATCTCCGGGAGCTTCACGAGGGTCATGTTCAGGAGAATGCTCAGCTTGAGCATGAGGCCCTCTTTCTTGCGGTCCTCTGTGCAGAAGCCGATGCCCGCGTCGATGGCGGCGCTGGGATTGTTGGGCTTGAGGGGCTTGCCGCAGATGGCCACGGAGCCCTCGGTGTATTTGTCCACGCCAAAGATGGCGCGCATGATCTCGGAGCGTCCCGCGCCTACAAGGCCGAAGAAGCCCACGGTCTCGCCCGCGCGAACGTCGAAGGAGATATCCTCGAAAACGCCGGGGGAGGTGAGATTCTTTACCTCCAGGACCGTGTCGCCGAAGGGGATGTCCTGCTTGTCATACATGGTGTCCAGCGCACGGCCCAGCATGTTGGTGATGAGGCTCTCCTGGGTGGCGTCTGCGGTGTTCATGGTGATGACGTTCTGACCGTCGCGGATGACCGTGATGCGGTCGGAAAGCTGCATGACCTCGTCCAGTTTGTGGCTTATGTAGATGATGGCGATGCCCCGCTCCTGGAGGATGCCGATGATCTTGAAAAGGGTCTCGGTCTCAGCCTCGGACAGGGAGGACGTAGGCTCGTCCATGATGATGCAGCGGGCGTTTCTCGTGAGTGCGCGGCCGATCTCGATCATTTGCTGCTGACCGACGGACAGGTCGCCCGCAATGGTCTTGGGGGAAATTTCCATGCCCAGCTGGCTGAGGATGTCAGCCGCGTCGTGGTAGAGCTTTTTGTGATCGATGAGTTTGCCCTTCATGGGGAGGTTGCCGATATAGAGGTTCTTGGCAACATCAAGCTGCGGGGCGATGGAGAGCTCCTGATAGACGCAGGAAACTCCCAGGGCGATGCCCTCCTGTGTAGAGCTGATATGTACGGGCTTGCCGTCGATGAAATACTCGCCGCCGTCCGCCTGATGGGCGCCGGTCATGACCTTGATGAGGGTCGATTTTCCCGCGCCGTTCTCGCCGCAGAGTGAGTGGACCTCACCGGGAAAGAGGGTGAAGCACACCTCCGACAGCGCCTTGACGCCTGGGAAGACTTTGGTGATGTTTTTCAGTTCGATCAATGGCACGCGTTCTTCCGTCATTCGCTCACCTCCTGTTTGCATACAGATTTGACAATATTATATCATCGTAAAGATAATATTTCAACAAAGATTCGGCGTACTGAGGGACTGTTTTTTGGAAATCTTTGAAGGGTCGACACACGGACGGCTTGAGATGGAGATCGGTCACACGGTTTCAAGGCCCGTAACCGGCAGAACAACGACGGTGCGTCCCTGTTTTTCCGCGTAGCGCACGGTATTCCATGTCCCGCCGTGCTTTCCGTCGTAGACCGCGATCAGGAGGGAGGACCTGTCCACCATATACCGGTTCCTGTGCATCATGCAGTCCGATGTTTTCTCCTCATGCAGCATGGTGACGGTATCGCAGGCGTCTCTCAGCCGGGCGTAGCGCTCCCGCTGCGCCTTGGGAAAACGCGCCTCCTGGCCGGGGAAGGGGATCGCGGCCTCCAGGGTGATATCCGGGTGGTCTGTGCGCAGCGCCGCTACGGCCTCGCCGAAGTAAGTGTCGATCCCGGTGGCCATGCCGCATATGAAATGCCGGTATCCGGCGGCGTATGCCTCTGTCAGCAGGTCATCGATGACGGCTTTCAGGATACGGCAGTCCGGATCGTCCTCGTTATATCGCCATGGCAGCTTCACGGCTCTGTGACCGGTGAAGCAGCAGGTGTTTTCCAGCGTTATTTCGTTCATGCCACGATTATAACATGGTTTTTCGGAAAAGAAAGGGCATAAATTAGGATCGCAGGGGTTGCAATAGGCGTGGATTGTGTTATAATGTGTACGTCTTCAGGGCGGGGTGAAAGTCCCCACCGGCGGTATAGCCCGCGAGCGCGAGAGCGTTGAGCCGTTGAAACTACGGCGCCGACAGTTACAGTCTGGATGGAAGAGGACGACGAGGCCTTGTCTTCGTCCGATCTTTTGTGTGCCCGGAAGTGATTCCGGGTCATTTTTTTGCCCAAATCTACAAGACATCGGAGGAACCATGAAAAACCCCGGCACCGGGCGCGTCAGCGCCAAAACCGTCGCCACCATAGGCATGCTCTGCGCCATCGCCTTTGTGGCCAAGCTCATCTCCAACGTCTTCCCGACGGTTGCGGGCTTTTTGTCCTTTGACCTGAAGGACGTGGTCATCGTCATCGGCGGCTTCATGATGGGACCCATGACGGCGGCGATCATCTCCATCGTCGTCTCGGTCATCGAGATGCTCACCGTCAGCAGCACCGGCGTCATCGGTCTTCTTATGAACGTCCTGGCGTCCTGTGCCTTCGCCTGCGTGGCGGCCATCATCTATCACCGGGACCACAGTATGAAGGGCGCGGTCATCGCCCTGATCGCCGGCGTCCTGTGTATGACGGCTGTCATGCTGCTCTGGAACTGGCTCATAACGCCCCTGTATATGCATGTGGACCGGGCGGTGGTGGTGAGTATGCTGATCCCCACGTTCCTGCCCTTCAACCTCGTAAAGGGCGGCATCAACGCCACTTTGGCCATGCTGCTGTACAAGCCCATCGTCACGGCGCTGCGCAAGGCGCATCTCGTGGAGGAGAGCGCCGGCGGCAAGCGCACCACCAAGTGGGGCGTCGTGGGCGTATCCGCGGTGCTGCTGGCGACCTTTGTGCTCCTGGCGCTGGTCCTGGCGCACGTCATCTGATAAAGACGCAGGCTCCCGTCCGGTCCATAAACGGTCCGGGCGGGAGTATTTGCGTCAAAAAATGCAAATTTTTCCTCCGTGAAAGAATCGTGCTCGATCGGGTCATACTATGGCCGTAACTTTCAAACAATCGGAGGCAGAAGGATGAGATCCATAATTTCGACCCTGTTGACGGCAGTCATGCTGCTGTCGGCGCTGACGGCCTGCGGCCGTGCGAATACCAACACCCAGGTGGCG
Organism: uncultured Oscillospiraceae bacterium; assembly: GCA_905234625.1. Lineage (GTDB taxonomy): Bacteria > Bacillota > Clostridia > Oscillospirales > Oscillospiraceae > CAJOIG01. Next base: position 70,226 of record CAJOIC010000003.1, read on the forward strand.
GAAGGGCGGACAGGCACCACCGTAACAGCGACCCCCGGAGCCACCGCCACACCCAAGCCCATCGACACCGGCGAGGACAACCGGAACGATAACATGGGCAATGCCGTCGGAAACGCCGTGAATGACGCCGGCGAGGCCGTGGGCGATGTGGTCGGCGGTGTGGGCAACGCCGTTGACAGCGCTGTGGAAGGTGTGGGCGACGCCGTGAACGATATGACGAACGGCGCCCGGGACGCGATGAACGGACGCGACGATAACGCTGCCGCCACGCCCCGACCGGCAACCAAGCCGTAAAAACGAAGATCGGAGCGGTCCTCGGGACCGCTCCGACTGTTGTTTACAGGATGAGACCGTATCGGACGAGGCACTCCGCCAGGTCCGCGCGGTTCGCGCCGCTCATGGGTACCAGGGGCAGGCGCATGTCCGGGGAACACCGCCCAAGCAGCCCCATAGCAGTCTTCACCGGGATGGGGTTCACCTCCCGGAACATCATGCCGAAAAGCTCCATGTAGCGGCGGTTCAGGGTCGAGGCGGCATCGTAATTTCCTGCCTCGCAGAGCTGGCAGAGCCGGGAGACCACGTCCGGCACCAGGTTCGATGCCACGGAGATGACGCCCCTGGCGCCCAGGGCCATCATGGCCACAGTGTCGCTGTCGTTTCCGGACCAGAAGTGCATCCGGTCGCCGCAGAGGGACATAGTGCGGGCGAAGGCGCCGATGTCGCCGGAGGCCTCCTTGACGCCGTTTATGTTGGGGTGATCTGCCAGGATGGCGTAGGTCTCCGGGGCGATGCCGACGCCGGTGCGGGAGGGGACGTTATACAGGATGACAGGCAGGGGAGAGCGGTCCGCCGTGTACGTGAAGTGCTCCACAAGGCCTGCCTGGGTCGTTTTATTATAGTAGGGCGTGACCATGAGGACGCCGTCTGCGCCCGCGTCCGCCGCGGCCCGGGCCATGTAGGCGGCGTGTTTTGTGTTGTTGGAGCCGATGCCGGCGATGATCTTCATCCGCCCCGCGCTGCGCTCCGCAGCCCGGCGGTAGAGGGCCGCCTGCTCCGAGGGAGTCATAGTGGCCGCCTCTCCTGTTGTGCCGCATACCACCAGGGCGGATACGCCGCCGGCGTACTGCAGCTCAATGAGCCGGGAAAATGTTTCGAGATCCAGACCGCCGTCACGGAACGGCGTGACGATGGCCGTGCATGCACCGGTGAATAAGGGTGCTTTCAAAAATGATTCCTCCTAAAGAAAAAGATACCGCGGACGATCATCTGTCCACGGTATCTTTGGCTTGATGGTTCGGAGGTCAGCGGTCGAAATAGCCCTCGGCCTTCAGAAGCTCCGCCAGCAGCACGGCGCCGCCGGCAGCGCCACGCAGGGTGTTGTGGCTCAGGCAGACGAACTTGTAGTCGTACTGCGTATCCTCACGCAGACGGCCGATGTTCACGCCCATGCCGCCCTCGCGCATGCGGTCGAGCCTGGTCTGGGGGCGGTTGTCCTCCTCAAAGTACTGGAGGAACTGCTTCGGCGCGGAGGGGAGCTCCAGCTCCTGAGGACGGCCCTTGAAGGAAGCCCAGCGGTCCAGGATCTCCTCCTTGGTGGGCTTCTTCGCGAAGCTGGCGAACACAGCGGCCATATGTCCGTTGGAGCAGGGAACGCGCAGGCACTGCGCGGTGATGGCGGGGGAAGAGGCGGTCTTGATGACGCCGTCCTCCACCTTGCCCCAGAGCTTGAGAGGCTCCTGCTCGGACTTCTCCTCCTCGCCGCCGATGTAGGGAATGACGTTGTCGATCATCTCCGGCCAGCTCTCGAAGGTCTTGCCCGCGCCGGAGATCGCCTGATACGTGCAGACCAGGACCTTCTCCAGACCGAACTCGTCCTTCAGGGGATGGAGGGCCGGGACATAGCTCTGCAGGCTGCAGTTGGATTTCACGGCGATGAAGCCGCGCTTCGTGCCGAGGCGCTTGCGCTGAGCGGCGATGACGTCCAGGTGCTCGGGATTGATCTCGGGCACCACCATGGGCACGTCCGGTGTCCAGCGGTGGGCGCTGTTGTTGGAGACCACGGGGCACTCCAGCTTGGCGTAGGCCTCCTCGAAGGCCACGATCTCTTCCTTTTTCATGTCCACGGCGGAGAAGACGAAATCCACCTCTCCTGCGATGGCCTGCATATCACCGACGGCGTCCTTCACGATGATGGATTTGGCCTTCTCGGGCATTGGCACATCGATGGCCCAGCGGCTGCCGATGGCCTCCTCGTAAGTCTTTCCGGCGCTGCGGGCGCTGGCGGCGATGACCGTCAGATCGAACCAGGGGTGTTCGGCAAGAAGGGACACGAAACGCTGTCCCACCATCCCGGTGCCGCCGATCACGCCGACTTTGAGCTTATTCATGGTATTGACCTCCTGATACATTGTATGACGCCGGACCTCCGGTGTGAAGAGCAGCGTACACATGGATTTGACATTCGCGCTTGTTTAATTTATAGTATTGTAGAATTATGTGAAGTATAGCACATCCGCGTGTTCACGGTCAATCATTAGAATTCACTATGATTCAAATTAGGGGATAAGATGGTTTTGTTACATAAGCTGAAAAAAACAGCGTTTTTCCGCCGATTTTTGGCGATCTGTCTTCTGCTGGCGGTCACGGCCATTTTGCCGTCGGCGGAAGCGGATGCCGTTTCCGTGAGCGATTTTACGGATATATCCTCCGGCGCGTGGTACTATGACGCCGTGTCCTACGTGGTCTCCCGGGGGCTCTTCAACGGTACAACTACGAACACCTTCACGCCCAAGGGCACCATGACCCGCGGTATGTTCATCACGGTCCTGGGGCGCTACGCTGGGGTGGATCCTTCCGCCTGGTGCGCGGGGACCGTCACCGGCTCCGGGGTCAATATGCGCAGCGGTCCCGGCACGTCCTATTCCGTGGTGACGAGTCTCAGCCGCAATACCGCCGTCACCCTGACGGGGGAGTCCGGCAACTGGTATAAGGTCAGATACGGCGGTCTGTCTGGCTATATCTCCAAGGATTACTGCAAGCCGGCGTACCATCGGTTTTCCGACGTGGATTACAGCGCGTACTACGCGGGATATGTCATCTGGGGCTATGAAAAGGGCATCGTTGACGGCATGTCTTCCACGGTCTTCGCCCCGGGGAGCGACGTGACCCGGGAGCAGATCTGCAAGCTTTTGAACGGCTACGCCTCCTATGCGGGCATCACCCTGGCGTCCAACGGGACGTCCGTGACCTTCACGGACCAGAGCTCCATCAGCTCCTGGGCGTCGGCCGGCGTCGCCGCCATGCAGAGGGCCGGCGTCGTGGTGGGGGAGTCGGACGGCTCCGGCTACCGCTTCCGCCCCCGAAGCAGCGCCACCCGGGCGGAGGCTGCCACCATCTTCCAGCGATTCGCCAACGCCGGATCCGGCGGGCATCCGGAGGTCCAGCCAACGGCTGCGCCCTCCGCCACCCCGGCGCCTGCCCAGGAGCCTTCGTCCCAGCCGCAGCCCACGCCCACGGCCAGCACGGACCAGTCCATCAGCCCAGCGACCATCGAGGACAGCGCGGTCTCCGTCAGGGCTCGCACGATCCGTGTCGGCATCCTGACCAACACCCAGAGTTACAAATATGCCGTGCAGAGCGTGACCTTCGAGAACCTGACCGGCTCCGGCTTCCAGTACGGCTCCTTCGCCGGTGACCGCAGCTTCCAATATGAGGGGGAGCTTTCCGCTTCCACCGTCGTCGTCACCACGGACGGCGGCACCTTCACGGTGAAGGACAGCGGCGGGAACGTGCTCCTGACCTATGGCGGGAGCCTGGCTCTCCGGGCCAACAGCGATGGGACATCCGTCACCAGAGTGAACGGTGAGTACCGCTATCGCGGCGCCTTCGAGCTTCGTCAGGCGTACAACGCCTCGGGGTATATCTCGGTCATCAACTATGTTGACGTGGAGGATTACGTGAAGGGCGTCATCCCGTATGAGTACGGCAATACCTGGCCCGCGGAGGCTCTGAAGGCCGCCGCTGTCTGTGCCAGGACGTATGTCATGGTGGCGGACTGGAGCGCCTATTCCTCCTACGGCTTCGATATCATGGGAAACGCCAACTCCCAGACCTACCGCGGCCGGGCCATCACCTACAGCGAGAGCTATTTTTCCGGTACGGACGCTGCGGCGGACGCCACGGCGGGACAGTACCTGACGTATAACGGCGATCTGTGTGTGACGGTCTATTCCTCCAGCGACGGCGGCGCCACCGAGGACTACGCCCATATCTGGGGCGGCAGCGGATACCCCTATCTCATCGGCAAGGTGGACCCCTATGAGCAGGCGGCCTCGGGATACGCGTCGAACTACACCTATTCCATTACCAACAGCCGAACGGGCTCCGCCATGAACTCTCTGGCCAGCCGCGCCGGGCTCGGCAATACGAGCATCGCGCAGAACGGCATCCGCATCGAGACCTATCCCGCTACGGGGAATGTCAAGAGCATCACCCTCACCGGGACCAACGGCGCGACCGTCACCATCGACCAGAACACAGGCTTCGGACGCTGGGATTTTCTCTCCGCCTTCGGCTTCACGGCGTACAGCTATCGCTTTACCGTGACGTATGACGCCGCCTCCGACTCCTTCACCTGTACCCGTCTGGGATGGGGCCATAACATCGGCCTGAGCCAGTGGGGGGCCTACGCCATGGCGGGGACCTACGGCAAGAGCTACCAGGAGATCCTGGGGTTCTACTATGACGGAACACATATACGATACGGAGCATACTGACCTTGAAAACATCGGATTTTACATATGACCTGCCGGAGGAGCTGATCGCCCAGACACCCTCCGAGCGTCGGGACGCCTCCCGTCTCCTGGTGCTGGATAAGAACACCGGCGCCATGGAGCATCGGCATTTTTACGATCTGCCGGACTATCTTTGTCCGGGGGACTGCCTCGTGCTGAACGACTCCCGGGTGATCCCCGCGCGGCTGTTCGGCGTGCGTCCTACGGGGGGCGCGGTGGAGGTGGTCCTCCTGAAGGAGCTGGGGGACGACCGCTGGGAGTGCCTGAGCCGTCCCGGAAAGAAGATGCGTCCGGGGACGGAGGTGCGCTTCGGTGACGGGGAGCTCACCGGCGTCGTGGAAGAGGTGACGGAGGGCGGCAACCGGATCATCCGCTTTCGGTATGAGGGCATTTTCCTGGAGCTTCTGGACCGGCTGGGGAATATGCCTCTGCCGCCGTACATCAAGACGCAGCTGACGGATCCCGAGCGGTACCAGACCGTGTACGCCCGGGAACCGGGAAGCGCCGCTGCGCCCACGGCGGGACTGCACTTCACTCCGGAGCTTCTGGACCGGATCCGGGCCATGGGCGTGGATGTCCGCTTCGTTACGCTGCATGTGGGTCTCGGCACCTTCCGTCCCGTGAAGTCGGAGAACGTGGAGGAGCACGAGATGCACTCCGAGTACTGCACCGTCCCCGAGGATACCGCCGAGGCCATCCGCCGGACGAGAGCCGCCGGGGGGCGTATCATCGCCGTGGGCACCACCTCCTGCCGGACGCTGGAGAGCTTCGCGGAGACTGACGGAAAGATCGAAGCCGGCAGCCGCTGGACGAACATCTTCATCTATCCGGGGTATACGTTCAAATGCGTGGACGCGCTGGTGACGAATTTCCACCTCCCCGGCTCAACGCTGGTGATGCTGGTCTCCGCCCTTGCGGGACGGGAGAGTATCCTGAACGCTTACAAGACCGCCGTGGAAGAGCGCTACCGTTTTTTCTCCTTCGGCGACGCGATGTTCATTGCGGAGCTGACGCCCTGAAACTGTCGGAAAAGGGGATATTATGTTCAAAGTAATAAAACAGGAAGAGGGAAGGGCCCGCCGGGGCGAACTCACGACGCCCCACGGTACGGCCCAGACGCCCGTTTTCATGAACGTGGGCACGGTGGCGGCTATCAAGGGCGCCGTGTCCGCAGAGGATCTGACGGCCATTGGCTGCCAGATCGAGCTTTCCAATACATACCATCTACACGTCCGACCGGGAGACGAGCTCATCAAGTCTTTGGGAGGTCTGCATCGGTTCATGACCTGGGACGGTCCCATCCTGACGGACAGCGGCGGCTTTCAGATATTCTCCCTGGCGGGACTTCGGAAAATCACGGAGGAGGGCGTCTCCTTCCACAGCCATGTAGACGGGAGAAAGCTCTTCATCGGTCCGGAGGAGAGCATGCGCATCCAGGCGAACCTGGGCAGCGATATCGCCATGGCCTTCGACGAGTGCGTGAAGATCCCCTCGCCGAAGGAGTACTTCGCCGCCTCCTGCCAGCGGACCTACCGCTGGCTCGTCCGCTGCAAAAAGGCGCTGGCGGAGTATAACGCCGAGCCGGACGCCGTCAACCCCGGACAGATGCTCTTCGGCATCAACCAGGGCGGCATCTACGCCGATCTGCGCATCGAACACATGAAGGCCATCGCGGACCTGGACCTTCCGGGCTATGCCATCGGCGGTCTGGCGGTGGGGGAGACCCATCAGGAGATGTACGATACCATCGAGGCGGTGGAGGAGTATATGCCCAAGGACCGTCCACGGTATCTCATGGGCGTGGGCACGCCGGGCAATATCATTGAGGGCGTATGGCGCGGGGTGGATATGTTCGACTGCGTCATGCCAGCCCGGAACGGGCGGCACGCCCACCTCTTCACAAAGCGGGGCATCATCAATCTCAAAAACGAAAAATACGCCCTGGACGATGGTCCCATCGACCCGGAGTGTGACTGTCCCGTTTGCCGCCGGTACAGCAGAGCGTACATCCGGCATTTGTTCAAGGCCGGGGAGATGCTGGCGCTGCGGCTCGCGGTACTGCACAATCTCAGCTTTTACAACAACCTCATGGCGGAGATCCGTGAGGCCCTGGACGCGGGGACCTTCGCGGAATACCGGGAGAAATATTCCAAACTTCTTGACACGAGGATATAAGACAATTTATAATAACTGCGATAATTTTTGGAGGTACTTCGCATGAAACTCAACAGAATCTTCCGAGCGACGGCTCTTGTGCTCTCTGCTCTTCTGATGGTCTTCCTGTTTGCGGGCTGCGCGACGGCGGACGCCTCGGCGTCTGCCGACGGTACGGCTGCCGGCGGCGGATACAGCATGATCATCATGATCGTCGTCATGGTCGTCATCTTCTACTTCTTCCTGATCCGTCCGGAAAACAAGAAGAAAAAGCAGGCTGAGGAGATGCGCAGCTCTCTGGCGGTGGGCGACCAGATCACCACCATCGGCGGCATGATCGGCCGCATCGTCATGGTCAAGAGCGAGTCCATCGTCTTCGAGACCAGCGAGGACCGGGTCCGCATCGAGATCGCCAAGTGGGCCATCTCCAGCAAGGGCAAGCAGACCGAGGAGCAGAAGTGATCCCGTAAAACCTGTCCGCATATTTCGATCCCTCCGGGAATAGGCATAGAACAGCCAAATTCTCGGAGGGATCGTTTTATGTTTGGAAGGAAAAAGAGAGGGCTTTTGCCCTCGAGCATCATGGGGCTTGCGGCTGCGGTGATCCTGACGGCGCTCCTGTGCCTTGCCCTGACGCCGATCATTACCCGGGGTATCCTGCCGCCGGAGAGCGCGTCCTCCGCCGGGTGCGTCTCGGCGGGGCTTGCCGTGTTTGCCGCCGTCTACTATGTATCGAAGAGCCGCGGACGTCAGGCCATGCCCACCGCGGGCATCATCGCGGGAGGCTACCTTCTTTTGGCGGCGCTCGTATGCGCCCTCGGCGGCAGCGGCTTCGAATTCGGCGCCTGGCTCGGAAGGGACGCTGTCGCCGCAGGACTTGGCGCCTTCCTGGCTGCGGTTATGTCTATCGGGAAAAAGCCGGTAAAGCGGAATAGGAGACGGCGGACTCTGGATTACAACATGTAATAATAGAATAGTTACACAAAAAGTTACAAAAGATACAGAATTTTCTGGACGGTGGTGGAAGTATAACCATGAATACCCGGATAATGCGGGTGGAAAGCATTGATAAATGTTACAAAATGTAACTATTATGACAAATGAAGGTGACATAAACCTAGCAAAAGTAACAAAAATTACATTTTTGTAAATTTTTCTATTGATTACGCGGAGAAACCGTTGTATAGTGTAGTCACATCGATTATGTCAATCCTATGAACCAGGAGCGTGCGACCGTGACGAATGCAGAATGCCTCGCGAAATACGAGAGATATCTGACGGACGAGAAAAAGACGTCCAAGAATACGCTGAGCTCTTACCTGCGGGATATCCGTCAGTTCGGAGAGTACCTCGACGCCGGCGCGGGAGAGGCGTACACCGAGGCGGATGAGGACGAGCTTTTTGCTTACATCGAACATCTGCGTACCATCGGGAAATCCGTTGCCACGGTCTCGCGGAACATCGCCTCGCTGAAGAACTTCTACGGCTGGATGAAGCTCCAGGGCTTCGTCGATGAGATCCCCACCGGGCGTCTCGTGCCGGAGAAGGCGACCCATAAGCTGCCGGAGGTCCTGACGGCCCAGGAGGTGGAGCTGCTGCTGGAGCAGCCGGAGTGCACTGACCGCAAGGGCTACCGGGACAAGGCCATGCTGGAGCTTCTGTACGCTACGGGCATCCGGGTGACGGAGCTCATCAGCCTCGATGTGACGGACGTGAATCTCTCCGCCGGCATCATCAACTGCCGCGGCAGGGACAAGATCCGCTCTATCCCGCTCTATCCGGCGGCGCTGAAGGCCCTTAAGGACTATATCGACTTCATCCGTCCGGACATGATCGCGACGCCCGCGGAGCGCTCTCTGTTCGTAAATGTCAGCGGTGAGCGGATGAGCCGCCAGGGCTTCTGGAAGATCGTGAAATCCTACCAGCAGAAGGCTGGGATCGAAAAAGACATCACCCCCCACACGCTGCGGCACAGCTTCGCTACGCACCTGCTGGAAAACGGCGCGGATCTCCGCAGTATCCAGGAGATGCTTGGCCACGCGGACATCAGCTCCACGCAGATCTATTCCCAGCTTGTAAAAAAGCAGCTCAAGGACGTCTACAACAAGGCGCATCCGAGAGCTGTATGACAAAAACCGTCTTTGGAAGGACGGCGCCCTGCGGGGCGCTGTCCTTTAAGTTTTGGCGGCGGTCATCATAGGGAAACTTTTATGCCCTCCATATTCCGATTGTATTTGCATTTTTCGCAGTATGCTGTTATACTGCTTTGGAACATATGGAGGATGCATTATGTTTACTATTTTCGAAAACAAAGAATCTCAGGTCCGATCCTACTGCCGCAAGTACCCCGTCGTGTTCGACAGGGCGAAGAATGCGGAGATGTTCTCGGAGGATGGCCATCGATACATAGACTTCCTTGCGGTGGCCGGGTCCATGAACTACGGACATAACAACCCCGAGATCAAAAAGGCTGTCCTGGACTATCTCTCCGAGGATAGGATCATCAACGCCCTGGATATGTACACCTCCGCGAAGGCGGAGTTCCTTCAGACCTTTGAGGAGGATATCCTGGCGCCGCGGGGCCTGGACTATAAGGTCATGTGCTGCGGTCCCACGGGGACGAACGCGGTGGAGGCTGCGCTGAAGCTCGCCCGCAAGAACAAGCAGCGAACCGGCGTCATCGCATTCTCCGGAGCCTTCCACGGCATGTCCCTTGGCGCGCTGGCCATGACTACGGACCGGGTCAGCAGGGAGGGCGGCTTCGTTCCTCTGGAGAACGTGACCTTCGCCCCCTATGACGGCACCTTCGATTCCATCGCCTATCTGCGCTGGGTCCTGGAGGACGACCACTCCGGCGTGGACAAGCCCGCGGCCATCGTCCTGGAGACGGTCCAGGCCGAGGGCGGCATCAATATCGCGAGTGTCGAGTGGCTCCGGGCCGTGCGGGAGATCTGCACGGAGAAGGATATCCTCATGATCGTGGACGATATCCAGGTGGGCAACGGCCGCACCGGTACGTTCTTCTCCTTTGAGAGAGCGGGCGTCGTGCCCGATATGGTCACCATGTCCAAGTCCATCAGCGGCTTCGGCATGCCCATGGCTCTGCTGCTGCTGAAGCCGGAGCTTGACATATTCCGTCCCGCGGAGCACAACGGCACCTTCCGCGGCAACCAGCTCTCCTTTGTGGGCGGTACCGCCGGCATCAAATACTTCGTCGGCCATAAGCTGGACGAGGAGGTCCGCCGGAAGGAGAAGCTCGTCGGCGACTTCCTGCGCTCCCAGGTGGCGTCCATGGACGAGCGCCTTTCCGTCCGGGGCATCGGCATGCTATGGGGCGTGGATTTCGGCGCTGTGGACCCGAAGCTGGCGCTGGAGGCGGTGCACGCGGCCTTTGACCGGGGCCTTATCTGCGAGGTTGCCGGACGTCAGGACGGTGTTCTGAAGCTCATGCCGCCGCTGACCATCGAGGACAGCGTTTTGGAGGAGGGGCTTTCCATCGTGAAGGACTCCGTCGCTGCGGTCCTGGGAAAATAAACAACAGCCGCCGCCCTCATTCGGGGCGGCGGTCGTGGTATTGGGTCTTCAGCGTCTCGGGCTGGGTGTTTTCCGGGGGCCTGGGACCGTTTTTTTTGCGGCTGCGGCGGCGGCGACGCTTGGGATTGGCCTGCTTTTCACGGAAGCCCTTCACCATGCTCTCATCGGCTTGGTAGAGCAGATGGTTCGCGTGCCAGGTGCCATCGTCCTCATGGCGGGTGCGGATGCGCAGGAGGAAATCCCCGTCGGTCTCGCAGGTAGCGAGGGACATATACCTGTGGTCGCCCTGGCTGAGCCACTTCGTCCGCTCCATGGGCTTGGCGCATACGGGGCATTTGATCACGGCTTCCTCCTCGGCCTGCCATAGAGCCTCCCGGGAGTAGTAGGTATCCGACACCGCGTGGAGCAGGGGCTGGGGACCCTGGTCGGCGGGGGAGGAGCCCCTGGGATGCCGGGTGAGGAGCTGCAGGGTCTCGCTGTATTGGGCGATACCGGACGTCATATCCATATGGGAGCAGACAAGGGCGGTGTTGTAGGCGTCGCCGAGAGCGTCGTGGGCCACTCGGGTCTGTTCGATGCCGAAGTGCTCCATGGCGGTCTCCAGGGATTTCTGGTTCTTGTCGCCGTCGGTTTGGCGGTTGTAGATGAGCTGGAGGTTGATCCACTGCCCCAGCCAGTCGATCTCCAGGTCGTGGATGATGAGGTTCTGCTCCATGATGCCCCGGTCGTCGTAGCCCCAGGTCATGAAGACGGGGGCCGGACCGCACCAGGCGATGAACTTCTCCATGGCCTCCGTGAACGGCAGACCGTGGGACAGGCGGTCGTTGTCGAAGCCCGTGAGCTTTTTGACCTTATAGTGCATCTTCCGGAACCAGACGGGCTTCACGTCGCACTGGAACTCCTCGCCGGGAGTGAAGTCGTCATTCAGCTTCACGGCGCCTATCTGTATGATCTCGCCTCTCAGATGGATGGGAAGATGGTTGTAGACGGAGGATTTTGCGCTCATGGCCTGGTTCCATTCCAGGTCGATGACGATGTAAGACATGGCTGCTCCTATTCTTTCTAACAAGACTGACCATATCACTTTATCATATTTTTTCGTAAATAACAATATAATTGCTATCATCCTCTGTTTGTGATAAAATATTATGTAACTTAAACATGAAACGAGTAAGGAGTGTGCTCCGAATGAAAATAGCCGTCCTCTGCGGAGGCCTGTCGAACGAAAGAGACGTTTCCATCTCCAGCGGTACCGGCATCGCCCGTGCGCTGCGCCGCCGGGGCCATCGGGTGGCGCTGCTGGATCTCTTCCTGGGGTGCGAGAGCGCCTCGGAGGACCTTTTTACCACGGAAGAGAGGGATAACGCCTTCTCCGTTGCCGAGGCCGCCCCGGATCTTGACGCGGTGCGCGCCATGCGTCCCGGCCAGGGGCTCGTGGGACCAAACGTCCTGGAGCTCTGCCGGTGCGCGGATATCGCTTTTTTGGCGCTCCATGGGGAAGAAGGAGAGAACGGTAAGCTCCAGGCCCTGCTGGATATCTACGGCATCCGCTATACCGGCAGCGGCTACCTCGGCAGCGCTCTGGCCATGGACAAGAGTCTGACGAAGACCGTCCTGTCCCAGGCGGGGATCCCTGTGCCAGAGGGCATCACCATACATAAGGGCCGGGAGCCCTATCCCGACCCCAGCTTCCCCTGCGTGGTGAAGCCGTGCTCCGGCGGCAGCAGCGTCGGGACCACCATCGTCCGCGGCCCGGAGGAGTACGCCGCGGCGCTGGAGCTTGCCTTCCGGTACGAGGATGCTGTGATCGCCGAGGGCTTCGTGTCCGGCCGGGAGCTGACGGTTGGTGTCCTGGACGGCAAGGCCATGCCTGTCATCGAGATCATTCCGAAGGACGGATTCTACGACTATAAGAACAAATACCAGCCCGGCCTCACGGTGGAGCTGTGTCCTGCGCCCATCACGCCGGAGGAGACGGACATGGTCCAGCGTCTGGCGGAGCGAGTGTACGCCGCCCTGCGTCTGGAGGCCTATGGACGGGTGGATATGATCCTGGGGAAGGACGGCGTGTGCCGCTGCCTGGAGGCGAATACCCTTCCGGGCATGACCCCTACGAGCCTTGTGCCCCAGATGGGCGCTGCTATGGGCCTCGATTACGGCGAGCTGTGCGAGAAGCTCATCGAGGCCTCCATGAAAAAGTACGCGTGACGGAGGAAGCTGCGATGCGACATCTGACACCTGCCGTCCTGCGGGACGTGACCGGCGGAGAGGCGAAGGGCGAGCTCCCGTCGGAGGAGATCACCGATATCACCACGGACAGCCGCGCCGTCATGCCGGGGGGACTGTTTGCCGCCATCCCCGGCAGTAAGGTGGACGGCCACGACTATATCCCCATGGCCGCGGAAAAGGGAGCCTCCTGCGCCCTGTGCCAGCGTTTCGCCGAGGCGGATATCCCGCAGATCATGGTGGACGACACGCAGACGGCGCTGCGCCGTATCGCGGCGTTTTACCGATGCCAGTTCGATATCCCCTTCGTGGGGGTGACGGGCTCCGTGGGGAAGACCACCGCCAAGGAGATGATCGCCTCGGTGCTCTCCCGCCGGTTCAATACTCTCCGGACAGAGGAGAATTTCAATAACGAGCTGGGGGTGCCTCTGACCCTGTTCCGCCTCAGAGAGGAGCATGAGGCCGCCGTGGTGGAAATGGGCATCTCCGGCTTCGGAGAGATGACGCGTCTGGCGGAGATGGTCCATCCGGATATCGCCGTATTCACCCTCATCGGGGACGCCCACCTGGAATTCCTGGGGGACCGGCCCGGCGTTCTGCGGGCCAAAGGGGAGATCGTCTCCGGCATGCGGCAGGACGGGGTCGTTATCGCCAACGGAGACGACGAGCTGCTCCGCGCCTACGATTTCGGGCGGCGGACGGTGCTGTTCGGTGTCTCGGAGGGCTGTGATGTCCGCGCTGAAGACATCGAAAACGACGGGATCTCCGGGATGAAATGCGTAGTCGCCGCGGGGGAGCGCCGCATCCCCCTGCGCATCCCGGCCTATGGGCAGCACATGGTCTATGCCGCGCTGATGGGTGCGGCGGTGGGCCTGGAGCTGGGTCTGACGGACGAAGAGATCGCCATGGGCGTCGCGTCTTACGAGACCGTGGGAAGCCGAGGCCGTGTGATCGAGGCCGGCGGCGTCACCGTCGTGGACGACTGCTATAACGCCAACCCCACCAGCACCGCCGCGGCGCTGGAGAGCCTGGCGGCCCTTCCCGGACGGCATGTGGCCATTCTGGGGGACATGCTGGAGCTGGGTGAGAGAGGCGCCGCCCTGCACGAAGAGATCGGCCGTGCCGCCGCGGCTCGGGGCGTTGTCGTCCTGGCCTGCGGTCCGCTTTCGAAGCATATAGCAGCCGGAGCGGGGGAGGGAGCCCGCTGGTTTACCGATGCGGACGAGCTCATCTCCGCGCTGCCGGAGGCGATCCTGCCCGGAGACGCGGTCCTGGTGAAGGCCAGTCATGCCATGGGCTTTGACAGGGTGGTGGAGGCCCTGGTAAAGCACGGGACCGAGGGAGATCGTTAAAGAATAATTTTTACTTCACAATCGGAGCGTGTTCTGGTACAATAAAAATGTATTTCTGCAAATATTTTTTCTAGGGGGATAGATATGTTCAAAATTGTCAGCAAGCGTCCTCTGAACGAAGCGAAGACCGTCGTGGAATTCGTGATCGAGGCTCCGCTGGTCGCCCGCAAGGCGAGGCCCGGCCAGTTCATCATCTTCCGGCTGGATGAGTACGGTGAACGCGTTCCGGTGACCATTGCCGCAGCGGACACCGAAAAGGGCACCGTGACCATCATGGTGCAGCCGGTGGGTCAGACCACCCGCATGCTGAACCTGCTGGAGGCGGGGGATTCCATCGCGGACTTCGTCGGTCCTCTCGGCCGTCCCACCAACATGGAAGGCCTCAAGCGCGTCTGCGTGGTCGGCGGCGGCGTTGGCAATGCCATCGCCTATCCCGTGGCCAAGGGCATGCACGACCTGGGCATCGAGGTGGATATGGTGGCCGGCTTCCGTTCCAAGGACATCGTCATCCTGGAGGATGAGATGCGCGCGGGCGTCACGAACCTCTACATCACCACCGACGACGGTTCCTACGGCGAGGCGGGTTTCAACGTCACCAAGATGAAGGCCCTCCTGGATGCGGGCAACCAGTACGACGAGGTCATGTGCGTCGGTCCCACCCGCATGATGCAGCGTGTCTGCGATGCGACCAAGGAGTACGGCATCAAGACCATCGTCTCCATGAACCCCATCATGCTGGACGGTACCGGCATGTGCGGCGCCTGCCGTCTCACCGTCGGCGGCGAGACCAAGTTCGCCTGCGTCGACGGCCCTGAGTTCGACGGGCATCTGGTCGACTGGGACGGTATCATCAAGCGGTCCACCTATTATGCGGATGAAGAGAAAGCGGCGATGGACCACATCTGCCGCATCACGGGAGGTGTAAGAGAGCATGGCTAATATGCGTATGGACAAGAACCCGATGCCCGAGCAGGAGCCTCTCAGGAGCCTCTGGTTCGCAACAAGAATTTTGACGAGGTCGCTCTCGGCTATACTGACGAGATGGCCATCGACGAGGCCAAGCGCTGCCTCAACTGCAAGCGTCCCGCCTGCATGGAGGGCTGCCCTGTGGCCGTCCGCATCCCCGAATTCGTCGCCAAGGTCGCCGAGGGCGACTTCGACGAGGCTTACCGCATCATCACCTCCACCAACAGCCTTCCCGCCATCTGCGGCCGTGTCTGCCCGCAGGAGAACCAGTGCGAGGGCAAGTGCGTCCGCGGCATCAAGGGCGAGCCTGTCGGCATCGGCCGCTTGGAGCGCTTTGTCGCAGACTACCACATGAACCATGGACATAAGGACGGCGCTCCCGCAGTCCCCGCCGGCAACGGTCATAAGGTCGCTGTCATCGGCTCCGGCCCGGCCGGCCTGACCTGCGCGGGCGACCTGGCGCGCAAGGGCTATGACGTCACCATCTACGAGGCCTTCCATAAGGCGGGCGGCGTGCTGGTGTACGGCATCCCCGAGTTCCGTCTGCCCAAGGCCATCGTGGCCAAGGAGATCGCGAAGCTCGAGCACTTCGGCGTCAAGATCATCACCGACGCCGTCATCGGCCGCGCGGAGAGCATCGACGAGCTGTTCGAGGAGGGCTTCGAGGCCGTGTTCATCGGCTCCGGCGCCGGTCTGCCCCAGTTCCTGCATATCCCCGGCGAAAACCTTCTCGGCGTTTTCTCCGCCAACGAGCTGCTGACCCGCTCGAACCTCATGAAGGCATATCTGCCCGAATACGATACCCCCATCCGCATCGGCAAGCGCGTCGCCGTCGTGGGCGCCGGCAACGTTGCCATGGACGCCGCCCGCACCGCGAAGCGTCTCGGCGCGGACGAGGTCTATATCGTCTACCGCCGCGGCATGGAGGAGCTTCCCGCCCGTAAGGAGGAGGTCCACCACGCCCAGGAGGAAGAGGTCATCTTCAAGGTCCTCAATAACCCCGTGGAGATCATCGGCGACGAGAACGACAAGGTCACCGGCATCAAGGTCGTGAAGATGGAGCTGGGCGAGCCCGACGCTTCCGGCCGCCGCAAGCCCGTTGCCATTGAGGGCAGCGAGTATGTCATCGATGTGGATTCCGTCATCATCGCCATCGGCACCAGCCCCAACCCGCTGATCCTGACCACCACCCCCGGTCTGGAAGCGACGAAGAAGGGTGGCATCGTGGCCAGCGATGAGACCGGCGCCACCTCCCGTCCCGGCGTGTTTGCCGGCGGCGACGCTGTCACCGGCGCCGCTACCGTCATCAAGGCCATGGGCGCGGGCAAGGTCGCCGCGGCCGGCATCGTTGACTATCTGGCGAACAAGTGATCTAAAAGCATCCAAAAGACGCGGTATTCTGCCGCGTCTTTTTACATGCATCCCTCCGGATAAACGGACGATTGTTCTTGCATGTTGACAGTTAGTGTGCTAATATAAAAACGAAAGATTTCGCGTAGTTTACTGCGGAACCAATACTTGAAAGGAAGTTCTTACCATGGCTAAGTACAGAATCCAGCGCAAGAAGGATACCGAAGGCAGCACCGTTTATACTTACAGCGCTCCGGGTCACTATGACTGCGAGCCTACCCGTCTGCACGACATCGACGGCGCCGGCCCCAACGATATCGAAGGCGGCAAGATGATCATGGGCATCACCTACTTCCAGCCCGGCGGACGCACCGACTTCGGCGCCAACCCCCTGGAATCCATCTACTACATCCTCGAGGGTGAGATGACCCTGAAGACCGAGGATGGCGAGACCGTTCTTAAGGCCGGTGACTCCTATCACTGCGCCGGCGGCGTCTCCAAGTCCGTCACCAACACCGGCAGCACCGTCACCCAGATGCTGGTTTGCCTGCTCCCGCCCCAGAAATAATTTTCTCATCGGATCTTTTTCCGCGCACCGCCGTCTCGCTCGCACGGCATACTTTTATGTGCCTTTGCTCGCTCAGCTTGGCCGCGCGAAAAAATCTCTCGACAACTTCGGTATGGAAAAGGCCGCATGAATATGCGTACAGTCCGATACCGACAATAAACGACATGATAAGCGCCGGAACGCCGTTTCCGGCGCTTATTGCGTGTCCGGTGAGCCAGGCGGCGCCTCCCGCAAGCGAGGACCTCGCGAAAGTACCGAGAAGAAACCGCCACCGTATACGCAGGCCGGACACTCTCCGCAGCCGCAGGATGCTCAGGACGAAGTTGAAGATCTCGGTGAAGCAGATCGTCGCGATATAGGCGGCAAGGCCCCGGCGGGGGAGGAGCAGCCATACCATCAGGGCGGATAGACCCGCATCCGCGATATTCACGTACATGCAGAACATCATCTCTCCCAACCCCCGCAGACAGCCGTCCGTCAGCATGTCAAGATACATGACCGGTACGATCAGCGCGAACAGGCGGATGTAACGTCCGGCGTCGGCGGAGCGGTAGAGGGCTGTCCCCAGGCTGTCGCCCAGGGCGAGAAACAGTGCCGCGCACAAAGCGGAGAACAGAAAACCGTACCGCAGGATCCGCTCCGCAGTATCCCGTATGTCGGCGTTTTCCTGCCGGACCTGCTGTTCCGTGAGCTTTGGCACGATGAGCTCCGCCACAGCCAGCATGACGCAGGAGGGAAACAACACCACGGGCAAGGCCATGCCCTGGATGACGCCGTATCCCGCCAGAGCGGCCTCCGCGCCGAGGCCGGAGGCTCGCAGGCCTACGGGAACGAGAAGATGCTGCAGCGTGGACAGTCCGCTGCGGGCGTAGGAGGCGAACGCCAGCGGCAGCGCGATGGTAAGGGCCCGGTTCGTCATGCCCGGAAGGGAGGTTTGGCGAACTTTCCGGATGATGCCGTGTCTTCGCCGATCAAAAAAGCACACGATGCCCATGACCGCCGCCTCCGCGCCCGCGCCGAGAAGACGCCCCGCCGTGATGGCGAGGCAGGCGTACTCCAGGTTCCCGGCGGGCATCCCCGTGAGAAAAAGCGCCGTGACCGCGATGGTGACTACCTGCTGACCGATGGCGATGAGAACGCTTTTCCACACCCGGCCCACGGCGGTGAAATAGCCATGCATCACGGAGTCGAGACCGGTGAGGGGCATCTCCAGCGCCAGCAGCATCAGAGGCTGCACGGTGCGGGCGTCACCCAGCCACAAAAACCCCACAGGCTCTGCCAGAAACAGGAGGATCGTCCCTGCTGCCAATCCAAAAAACAGACCGTACAGCAGGCAGACCGTCATAGCCTGAGCCGCTCCTTTCGGCTGCCGGAGGCCCAGTTCCTCGGATACGAGGCGCGTAGTGGTGTAGCGGCTGCCGGAGACGGCCACCGTGGCTGCCAGGGTCCCGACGCTCATGACCAGCTGGAAAAGGCCGATGCCCGCATCACCGATCCTTCCCACCAGCCAGACCTGCCACACCATGCCCACGAACCGCAGCGCGAGACCAGAGGCGGTGAGCAGCGCGGTGTTGAGCGCCAGCTTCTTATCTTTCATAGGATCGTACTCCTCCCTTGCGCAACCCGCCGTCAGCGGGTATAATACCAACAGGACCGCATGGCGTATACTATGTGGAGATCCGCGGGGATATGAGGGAGGACGGTATGAGCATTTTATCGGAACGGCTGCGGACGGCACGCTGTCCCACGGCGTCGGCTGTGATCGTGGCCGCGGGCTCGGGAACGCGCTTCGGCGGGGATAAGCTCATGGCGGAGCTGGGCGGCATACCGGTGCTGCTGCACAGCCTGCTGGCCTTTGAACGCTCGGCTCTGATCACGGAGGTCGTTCTGGTGACCCGCAGCGGTGCGGAGGAGGAGCTGTCCGCCCTGTGCGCGCCTTATGAGCTGACGAAGCTGACGAAGATCGTGCCGGGAGGCGAGACCCGGGCGGACTCCTGCTTCGCGGGAGTGATGTCCGTGTCGGACAAGGCGGGGATCATCGCCATCCACGACGGCGCGAGGCCTCTCGTGACGGAGACGCTCATCGACGCCGCCGTATGGGACGCCTACCGCCACGGCGCTGCGATCCCGGCGATCCCGGTACGTGATACAGTCAAGCTCGCCTCGGAGAATGTGGTGGAATCCACCCCGGCGCGGGAGCGGCTTTTCGCTGTCCAGACGCCCCAGTGCTTCCAGCGGGACGTGATACGCGGAGCGCTGATGGAGGCGGTGAAGCAGGGCTGGACTATCACTGACGACAGCATGGCGGTGGAGCGCATCGGCGGACAGATCTGGCTCACCGAGGGCAGCGAGGAGAATATCAAGATAACGACGCCGCTTGACCTGGCCATGGCGGAGCTTATACTGCGGAGGAGGCAAGGCCAATGAGGATCGGACATGGATATGACGCCCACAGGCTCGTGGAGGGGCGGAAGCTCATCCTGGGCGGTGTGGAGATCCCCTTCGAGAAGGGACTGGAGGGCCATTCGGACGCGGACGTGCTGCTCCACGCCCTGGCGGACGCCGTTCTGGGCGCCGCCGCGCTGGGGGATATCGGGAAGCTCTTTCCTGACAATGATCCCGCCACGGAGGGCATCGACAGCCGGGTCATCCTCCGGGAGGCGGTCCGCAGGGTGAGGGAGGCGGGCTTTACCGTCGGCAACTGCGACGTCACCATGATCGCCCAGAGACCCAAGCTCGCGCCGTATATCCCGCAGATGCGGCAGAACATCGCGGAAGATCTGGGCGTGGATATCTCCGCCGTCAGCGTGAAGGCGACGACGGAGGAGCATATGGGCTTCACCGGCACCGGCGAGGGGATGTGTACCCACGCGGTGGTCCTGCTCGTCTGAAAAGGAACAGAATACACATCCTCCCACATACAATGGACCGAACCATTGATATGGGAGGATCATTATGCGTTATTTATTTATGTTCCGCAGCCTGACCTACGCCCAGCGGGCCTCCCGGCTCCTGGAGCGCTCCGGCATCACGGGTACGGTCACGCGGATGCCCCGCTCTGCGGGGACGAAGGGCTGCGCTTACGGGGTTCTGGTGTCCCCGGGAAATCGGGACAGAGCGCGTTCCGTGCTCACAGGCGGAGGGCTCTCGCCGGAGCGTATATATCTGCGACGACAGGACGGCTCTCTGAAGGAGGAACGGGATGATATGGCTTGACAGCGCGGCCACCAGCTTCCGAAAACCGGCAGAGGTGCGCCGTGCCGTCTGGCGGGCGATGGAGTGCCTTTCAAGTCCCGGAAGGGGCGGCTATACCAGCGCAATGGAGGCCGCGGAGCTCCTGTTCGAGGCCCGCTGCGAGATCGGCGACATGTTCGGCGCGGCGTCGCCGGAGAAGGTGGTCTTTACCTCCAGCGCCACCCACAGCCTGAATATTGCTGTCAAGAGCCTCGTTGGAAGGGGCGACAAGGTAGTCGTCTCCGGCTATGAGCACAATGCCGTCGTCCGTCCGCTGCATGCCATAGGCGCCGACGTTCGGACGGCGTCGTCGCCCCTGTTCGATCCGGAGGCGGCCATTGAGGCATTCCGCCGGGAGCTCCCCGGAGCGAAAGCGGCGGTTTGCTGCCATGTGTCCAACGTCTTCGGCTATGTCCTGCCCCTGGATGAGATCGCTACCGCCTGCAGGGAGGAGGGGATACCCCTCATTGTTGACGCGTCCCAGTCTGCGGGGGTCCTGCCGCTGGATATGGAGGCGCTTGGCTGTGCGTTCCTCGCCATGCCGGGGCATAAGGGCCTCCTGGGTCCCCAGGGGACGGGGGTCCTCCTCTGCGCGGGAGAGGACGCCGCTCCGATCCTGGAGGGCGGGACGGGCTCAGAGAGCGAGAGCCCCGATATGCCCCTGTTCCTGCCGGACCGGCTGGAGGCGGGGACACACAATATGCCGGGGATCGCGGGACTTTTGGCCGGTGTCCGCTGGATCAAAAAGCAGGGGCTCGCAGCGATCCGGGAGAAGGAAAAACGGCTGCGACGCGTCCTGTGCCGAGAACTCCGGCAGACGGAGGGAGTGACGCTGTATGAAGCGACGGAGGACGATCTGCAGACCGGGGTCCTGTCCCTTTCGCTGTCCGGAATGGACTGCGAGACGGCGGCGGACCAGCTGGGAAAGAGGGGCATCGCCGTCCGGGCGGGGCTCCACTGTGCGCCCCTGGCCCATCGCACGGCGGGCACCTTTGAGAGCGGCACGGTGCGGATGAGCGTCTCTCCCTTCACTACGGAGCGGGAGGTGCTGACCGCAGCCGCCGACATTCGGCTGATCGCGGCCAATGGGTCGCTTGTATAAAGACGGTCCGAGGCTGGATTTAAATAAATATATGTTGCTATATCCGTCCGGTTGATGTATAATATTTTGACCTAGAATGTGCAATGGGGACGTTTTATGAACAGGATACTCACGAATCTGACCGACGCCGGAAAGGTCATACGCTCCATGGCCTTTTCCGACGTTGTGGACATACTGATCGTAGCGGCGCTGATCTACCTGCTGATCCGGTTTATCCGGCGCACCAACGCCAATAAGGTCGCAAACGGGATACTCTTCCTGGTGGTGGCGATGTGGCTGTCCACCGCGCTTAACCTCACCGTGACCAGCTTCATCCTGCGGCAGGTCTTCGAGATCGGCATTTTGGCGGTGATCGTGCTGTTCCAGCCCGAGATCCGACGCGCTCTGGAGAAGGTCGGTTCCAGCCAGCTCTTCTCCCTCTTCGGCAGGGAGTGGGGCGGTCAGGCCATCGACCACGTCATCATGGAGACGGTCTACGCCTGTGAGGATATGGCCAGGACCCGCACCGGCGCCCTCATCGTGTTTGAGCGGGACAATCGCCTGAACGAGGCCCTCAGCTCCGGTACTCCGGTGGACGCCTACGTCTCCACAGAGCTTTTGAAGAACATCTTCTACGACAAATCGCCGCTGCACGACGGCGCCGTCATCATCAAGGAGGGGCGCCTTGCCGCCGCGGGCTGTATGCTTCCGCTGTCCACCAACGCCAGCCTCAGCCGCGATCTGGGCATGCGCCACAGAGCCGGAATCGGCGTCTCCGAGCAGTCGGACGCGGTGGTGGTCATCGTCTCTGAGGAGACCGGCGGCATCAGCGTCGCCGTGGACGGCCTGCTTAAGCGCCATCTGACCCAGGATACCTTCGAGGCCATCCTTCGCCGCGAGCTCCTTCCCTTGGAGGAGCCGGTGAATCAGGGCTTCTTCAGCCGCTTGAAAAACGGGAAAGGGAAAACCGATGCAAAAGACAAACGAGACGAAGGCGAAGAGTAAATCGCTGCTTGACAACCGGATACTGTGGATGGCGGTGTCCGTCGTTCTGGCTATGCTCATCTGGGTGTACTACGTCTCGAACTACGGCACGGAGGTCACCCGCACCTTCTACGGTGTGGAGGTCACCTATGTGGGGCGCGACGCCATGCGCGAGTCCCAGAGCCTCATCA
Source organism: uncultured Oscillospiraceae bacterium (assembly GCA_905234625.1). Classification (GTDB taxonomy): domain Bacteria; phylum Bacillota; class Clostridia; order Oscillospirales; family Oscillospiraceae; genus CAJOIG01. The sequence goes on from CAJOIC010000003.1 coordinate 92,659, forward strand.
TCTCCGAGGAGGAGACTACCAGCGTCACCCTGACCCTCTCCGGCAGCCGTCGGGAGATGTCGAAGCTCACCAGCGAGGATCTGAAAGCCGTGGTGAACCTGTCCACCGTCGTTTCGCCGGGCTATCGCACGATGGCGTACACCATCTCCTATCCCAGCTCAGTCAACAGTGCCTCCATCCGGGAGGATGTCAAGCAGCCCCAGACGGTGGGTCTCCAGATCAGTAAGCTGGCGAACCGCCTCGTGGAGGTAAGCGGCCGGTTCGAGGGCTCCCTGGCGGAGGGATATGCTCTGGACGCGGCGGGCATGAGCTTCGATCCGGCGTATATCACGCTGTACGGCCCTGAGGAGGAGCTTGAGCAGGTGGCGACAGCCGCGGTCATCATAAGCAGAGACAATGTCAGCAGCTCCTTTACCGCCGCCGCGAACTACAACCTTGTGGATGAAAACGGCGAGCAGCTGTCCTTTGACGACGTTACTGTGGACGCCGATACTGTCTCCGTGTATGTGCCTATCAACATGACGAAGGAAGTGGCCCTGGACGTGAGCCTCGTCTATGGCGGCGGTGTCACGGAGGAACACGTGGTCAAGGACATCAGCCCCCAGACCATCACCATCGCGGGCGACGCGGCTGCCATAGACAGCATCAACACCATCTACATTGCCACCATCGATCTTTCGGACTATCTCGCCTTCCCGCATACCGAGTATTCCATCATCCTGCCGAATGACGCGGAGAACCTCTCCGGCGTCTCGACGGCCTCCGTGGATCTGACCTTCACGGGTCTGGAGACGGCGTATTACGTCGTGACGAATCTCGAATACACAAACCTTGCGGAGGGCTATGACGCTGACGTCATGGATATCACGCTGGGCGTGACGATCCGCGCTCCGGCGGATGTCCTCTCTTCCATCGAGGCCAACAATATCCGCGCCGTGGCGGATCTGACCGACATCACCACTACGTCCCGGGCGCCTGTTACGGTGTATGTGGACGGATACAGCGAAGCCGGAGCCGTGGGCGACTACGTGCTCTACGTCCGGGTTGTCCCCGCGGCGGCAGAGGAGGAGGCGGCGGAGGGATGACCCAAAACGGCGTTGTAACGAAGCTCCTGGGTGACGGGAGAGCCGAGGTCTCCGTGGAGCGGGGCACCGCCTGCGGCGGGCATTGCGACGGGTGCGAGACCTGCATCTACGCCTCCACGCTGCGGATCCCGGCGGAGAATACCGTGTACGCTCAGCCCGGCGACCGGGTGGTCCTGGAGAGCGGGACCAGAGGCGTCATGGGCGCCGCCATGCTGGTGTATCTCATGCCGGTGCTGCTGCTGTTCGTCGGCTACGCCGCCGGCGCGGCGTCGGGCCTCGGTCAGGGGCTGTGTGTCGTGACGAGCCTTGCAGGCCTCGTCCTGGGCGGTGCGCTGGTTGTCTTCTTCGGACGCCGGCGGAAGGAGATCGTCTTCCGCATCGTCGGCTTCCAGCGCTGATGTACGGTTACGTTCGGCCGGAAAAGGGCGAGCTGAAGGTCCGGGAGTATGAGACCTTCCGAGGCGTGTACTGCGGCCTTTGCCATACGCTGAAAAAACGGTACGGTCCGCTCCTGCGGTTCGCGGTGAATTATGATCTGACTTTCCTGGCGATGCTCCTGGCGGGACCCGGACCTGTGACGACCTGCCCGAAGCGGTGCCCGTACCACCCTCTGCGGACGGCCCAATGCCCGGAAACCTCGGAGGCTATGGACGCCGCCGCGGATTACACGGTCATTCTGTCCTACTGGAAGCTGCGGGACGGGGCGGAGGACAAGCCCTTTGCTGCCGGACTGGGATACCGCCTCCTGGCGTGGCTCATGACAGGCGCCTACCGTAAAGCGGTGCTCCTCCGGCCGGAGTTCGCTTCAGTCACGGAGACGGAGCTTGCGGCTCTCGGCGAGCTGGAACGGCAGAGCTGTCCCGGCGTGGACCCTCCGGCGGACCGGTTCGCCCGGATCCTGGCAGCTGCCGGGGAGGGGGCAGAGGGCTCAGATCGGCGGCGGGTGCTGCGGGAGCTTCTGTATCACCTGGGCCGGGTCGTGTATATCCTGGACGCGGCGGACGATCTTCCGGAAGACATGAAGACCGGCGCTTACAACCCGCTGCGCTATCGCTTCTCCCCGGAGAACGGGAAGCTATCCCCGGAAGATGAAAAGGAACTCCGGCTGTCTCTCCAGCACTCCCACAACAGTATCTCCGCGGCCTTCGCGCTGCTGGACGATACCCCTTATACAAGCATCCTTACGAACATCCTATATATCGGCCTTCCCGCCGTGACCCAGGCGGTGTTTTCCGGCGAGTGGAGGGCTTCTGCAAGAAAACGGAAGGAACGGAGCGGCTTATGAACGATCCCTATAGCGTCCTCGGCGTATCCCCGTCCGCCAGCGATGATGAGGTCAAAAAGGCTTATCGCGACCTGGCACGGAAGTACCATCCCGACAACTACCACGACAATCCCCTGGCGGACCTGGCCTCCGAGAAGATGAAGGAGATCAACGAGGCGTACGACGCCATCACCAAGGGCCGCGAAAACGGCGGCTCCTATGGCGGCAGCGCCTATCAGAGCCAGGGCTATCAGTACCAGCAGTCCTACTCCGGCCCCCGGAGCGGCGCGTCGTCGGGCAGCGCCGCCTATGGCACCATCCGCAGCCTCATCAACCAAAACCAGCTGGACCAGGCCATGGCGATGCTGAGCACGATCCAGAACCACGACGCGGAGTGGAACTACCTCATGGGCAGCATATACTGGCGGCGGGGCTTGATGGATGAGGCGGCGCGGTATTTCCGTACGGCGGCCACCATGCAGCCGGGAAACATCGAGTACCGCAACGCCGTGCAGTATATGAACAGCGGCGGACAGGCCTACCGTCCGGCCAACGTCCGTTCCTCCATGTCTCAGTCGGACATGTGCACCGTCTGCAACTCCCTCATCTGCGCGGATTGCTGCTGCGAGATGATGGGAGGCGATCTCATCCCGTGCTGTTGATATGACCGATCGTACCAAGCGAGCGGCCCGCCTGGGCATCCTGACAGCCCTGGGCACGGTCCTCCTGTTTCTGACGGGCATCATACCCACCGGACGGCTTTGGCTCATGCTGATCGCGAGCCTTCCCGTCGGCGCGGCCCTGATGATGTACGGCTGGGGCTGGGCGCTGGGCGTGTTCGCCGTGACGGCGGCTCTGAGCGGCCTGCTGTTTCCCAACGGGGCGGTGGCTCTGTACGCCTTGTTTTTTGGGTACTATTTCGTGGCAAAGAGCCTGTTCGAGCGGCTGCATGCCGCCTGGCTGGGCTGGGTCCTGAAGTACGCCCTGTACGCGGCGGTGTTCATGGTCGTGTATCTGCTTCTGGGTCAGATCCTGACCGCCGGGGCGGTGGTCCTGCCATGGTATGCCCTGTTTCTTATCGGAGCGGCAGCCTTCGCCGTCTATGACTGGTGCTGCTCCGTCGTCATTCGATTCTACATTGAAAAAATCGCGAGGTATTTCCCATGATCAAAAGCATGACCGGCTACGGCGGCGCCAAGGGCGAGATCCGCAGCATCATCGTCTCCGCCGAGCTGCGCAGCGTCAATAACCGCCATCTGGACGCCAACATCCGGCTCCCCAAGAGCTGTCTCTTCGCGGAGGAGGCTGTCCGAAACGCCGTGAAGGACGCCATCTCCCGGGGCAAGGTGGACGTGTTCATCTCCGTGGACACCTCCCATGCCGACGAGGTGACCATCGCTGTGAACGAGCCACTTGCCGCCGCGTATGTGAAGGCCGCGCACCAGGTGTTCGACAAATTCGGCGTCACGGATGATATGACCGCCGCCACGCTTCTGCGCATGCCGGAGGTGATATCCACCGAGCGCGCCGATACCGACAAGGACGCGGTCCTGGAGGCTGTCGCCTCGGTCTTTGGTGAGGCTCTCGCGCAGTTCGACGCGATGCGCTCCCGGGAGGGGGATAAGCTGTGTGCGGACATCCTCGATAAGCTCGGAAACATCGAAACCATGGTGGGCCTCGTGGAGAGCCGCTCTCCCGAGACGGTGAAGGAGTACCGAGAGAAGCTTACCGCCCGTATGACGGAGGTGCTTGGGGAGGCCGGGATCGATGAGGCCCGCATCCTGCAGGAGGCCGCCGTCTATGCCGACAGGATCGCCGTGGACGAGGAGACCGTCCGCCTCCGCAGCCACATCGCCCAGTTCCGGCTGATGCTGGAGGGCGGGTCACCTGTGGGACGGAAGCTGGACTTCCTGGTGCAGGAGATGAACCGGGAGATCAACACCACCGGCTCCAAGTGCTCCGACAGCGAGATCGCCAATACCGTCATCGCCATGAAGGCGGAGCTGGAGAAGATCCGCGAGCAGATCCAGAATATCGAGTAAGGAGATAAGATCTTGAAGCTCATCAACATCGGGTTCGGGAGCTACGTCTCCCCGGACCGGATCATCGCGGCGGTGGACCCCGAGTCGAATCCCATCAAGCGCATCGTGTCCCAGGGGAAGGAGAGCGGAAGGCTCATCGACGCGACATACGGCCGCAAGACGAAGACCGTCCTCATCATGGACAGCGGCCATGTGATACTATGCCCGCTGACGCCGGAGGGCGTGTCCCAGCGGGTCGCAGGGAAGGCAGGAGGCAGTAATGACGACGAGGAATAACAAAGGCGTTCTGGTGATCGTATCCGGGCCCTCCGGCGCGGGAAAGAGCACGATCATATCCCGGGTATCCCAGCTTCGGCCCGATATCCGCTTTTCCGTCTCAGCTACGACCCGGGATCCCCGTCCCGGTGAGATCGACGGTGTGAACTACTACTTCAAGACCCAGGAGGAATTCTGGGAGATGATCAAGCTCGACGCGTTCCTGGAGCACGCCGAGTATGTGGGGAATTCCTACGGTACCCCGGCCGCGCCGGTGGACAACGACCTCGCTCAGGGCTATAACGTGATCCTGGATATCGAGGTCCAGGGCGCCGCCCAGGTCATGGAGAAGCGTCCGGACGCCGTGAGCATCTTTCTCTGCCCGCCGAGCCTGGAGGAGCTGGAGCGCCGTCTCCGGGGCCGGGGCACGGACACCGAGGAGAAGATCCGGGACCGGCTCATGGCTGCCCACCGGGAATACTCCCAGGCACATAAATACAGCTACATCATCATAAACGATGACGCAGATACCGCCGTCCGTGAACTGGACGCGATCATAACCGCGGAACGATGCCGCAGCAAGTACTTTCTGGAAGGAGAAAACACATTATGATGCTCTATCCCCCCGTAGCCGACCTGGTGGACAAGGTCGGCAGCAGCTATGCCCTCGTAAACCTGGTCGCCAAGCGCGCCAGGGCCATCTCCGCCGCAGCGGAGGCAGAAGGCGAGCCCATGACGAAGAAGGCCGTCTCCGCCGCCATCGACGAGGTCTATACCGGCAAGCTCACCCTGAGCACCGAGCGTGACGATGAGGAATCCCCCGAGGACTGAGGGGACCGCTGTGCCGGAGGCGGCCGTGACCGCGCGGATCGCCGTATCCGGTGTGACCTATTGGGTGGATAAGCCCTATACCTATTCCGTTCCGGCAAAGCTGGCGGGCAAGGTCAGACCCGGTGTCCGCGTCGCCGTGCCTTTCGGCGGCAGCAGGCCCCGGGAGGGCATCGTCCTCGCCCTGGGCGGGGATACGGACAAGCGTCTCAAGCCCATCCTGGACGTGCTGGACGACGAGCCCCTCCTCACGGAGCGGCAGCTGAAGCTGGCCCTGTGGATGCGGGAGCGGTTCTTCTGCACGGTGATGGACGGTATCCGGGCCATGCTCCCGGCGGGACTGTGGTATCGGGTGAGCCCCGTCTACTGCCTGCGGGACGGATTGGAGAGCGGCGAGGCCTATGCCGCCGCCGGAACGTCAAAAAACGAGCGCCTCATCCTGGACGCCGTATTCGGCCATGGCGGCCGGTGCGAGCTGGCGGATATCGAGGCTCTGTTCCGGACGAAAAACCCCGGACCCGCGCTGGCGAGCCTCGTAAAAAAGGGCGTCCTAACCGCGGACGCAGAGGCTGTGCGCCGGGCGGGGGACAAGACCATCCGGAAGGTGACGCTCGCCATCTCTCCGGAGGAGGCCCTGGCCCAGGCGGAAAAGAACCGCCGTGCGCTGCGTCAGAGCTCCATCCTGCGGGTCCTGGCGGAGCTGCATACCGCCGCCGTGGCGGATATCTGCTATTTCACCGGCGCCACCCGCGAAACGGTCAAAAGCCTGGAGAAAAAGGGCTTTGTCACCGTCTCCCGACAGGAGGTCTACCGCCGTCCGGACTATGACACAGGAGAGCGGAAGCCCATGCCTGTCCTGAACGCGGACCAGCAGAAGGCCTTCGAGGGTCTCCATGCTCTCGTGGAGAGCGGGAAGCCTCAGGCGGCGCTGCTCTTCGGCGTCACCGGAAGCGGCAAGACCACCATCTATATCCGCCTCATAGACGAGGTGCTGAAAAAGGGAAAGTCCGCTATCCTCCTGGTGCCGGAGATCGCTCTGACGCCTCAGATGCTCCAGACCTTTTCCGGGCATTTCGGCGACAGCGTAGCCGTGCTGCACTCGTCCCTCTCCATGGGGGAGCGGTATGACGAGTGGAAGCGCATCCGCGGGGGAGACGCCCGCCTCGTCATCGGCACCCGCAGCGCGATATTCGCGCCGGTGTCCGACCTTGGCATCGTCATCATCGACGAGGAGCAGGAGGATACCTATAAATCCGAGACGACGCCCCGCTATCACGCCAGGGATGTGGCGAAGTATCTCTGCGCCCACGCCGGAGCGACGCTGCTTCTCGGCAGCGCCACGCCGGACGTATGCTCCCGGTACTATGCTGAGACGGGACGCTATAAGCTGTTCACCCTGCCGGGGCGCTATAACGCCATGCAGCTTCCGGAGGTCCGCATCGCGGATATGAAGCGGGAGCTCAAAAGCGGCAACAATACCACCATCTCTTCGCTTCTCCGGGACGAGATCGAGGAGAACCTCCGCCGGGAGGAGCAGAGCATCCTGTTCATCAACCGGCGAGGCGCGAACAAGATGGTGACCTGCCAGGACTGCGGGCATGTGTATCAATGCCCGAACTGTACGGCATACCTCACGTATCACAGCGTGGGGGACAAGCTCATCTGTCACTACTGCGGGCATGTGCGGCGTCTGGACCGGAGCTGTCCGGAGTGCGGCGGAGAGTTGAGCTTCGTGGGCTCCGGAACGCAGAAGGTGGTGGAGGAGCTGGGAGAGCTCTTCCCGAACGTCCCCGTCCTGCGCATGGATACGGACAGCGTCGCCCCGGTGGGGAGCCACCGCACGCTGTTCGAGAAATTCCGCTCCGAACGCATCCCCATCCTGGTGGGGACGCAGATGGTGACGAAGGGCCTCAACTTTGAAAACGTTACCCTTGTGGGGGTGCTATCGGCGGATCAGAGCCTGTATAACAGCGACTACCGGGCGGGAGAGCGGACCTTTTCCCTCATCACCCAGGTCATCGGACGAAGCGGGCGGTTCGAAAAGCCGGGCCGGGCCGTCATCCAGACCTTCACTCCGGAAAACGAGATCATCCGTCAGGCGGCGCGTCAGGACTACAACGGCTTTTACGAGGGAGAGATCGCCCTTCGGGAGCTTACGGGAACGCCCCCGTTTTCGGACATGTACGTCCTTACGGCTATGGGCGAGGACGAGAACACCGTGCTGCGCTGCTGCCGTGACGTGCGAAACGCCATGCTCCGGCTGACCCGGGATATCCCGGAGGCGAAGGTCCTGGGCCCCGCGCCGCTGCCGGTTGCCAGGATGGGCGGCGTATGGCGCTACCGGGTGACCGTGGAGTGCCCGGAGAAAAGTCCCGTTCGGGACGCCGTGCGTCAGGCGCTCATGGAGTGCAACAACAGTAAAATCTACCGGGGCGTCTCGCTGTATGCGGACTACAACCCCCTGGACTGAACCTAGGAGAAAGCTATGGCTCTGCGCAATATCTTAAAAGAAGGGGACGAGATGCTGGAAAAGCACTGCCGTCCCGTGACCGACTTCAACGACCGTCTCCACATCCTGCTGGACGACATGGCGGAGACCATGAACAGCGCCGAGGGTGTGGGCCTTGCCGCGCCCCAGGTGGGCGTCCTGCGCCGGGCGGTGGTGGTGCTGGAGACCAACGTGCCCGAAGGGGAGGAGCCCTATGTCGTCGAGCTGGTGAACCCCGAGATCCTGTCCTCCGACGGGGAGCAGGAGGGACCTGAGGGTTGCCTGTCCGTGCCAGGCGTGTACGGTTGGGTGAAGCGTCCGGAGCATGTGGTGGTCCGGGCCCAGGACCGTAACGGCGAGACCTTCGAGATCGAGGGCTTCGGCCTCACGGCCAGGGCCTTCTGCCATGAGATCGCCCACCTGGAAGGGCAGCTCTTTCTGGAGGTCAGCGAGCATCTCATGACGGAGGAGGAGCTGGAGGAGTACTATTCCTCCGGCGACGAGGCATGAGGATCGTTTTCATGGGTACGCCGGATTTCGCGGCGTGCTCTCTCCAAAAGCTCATCGACGAGGGCTTCGATGTGGCCGGGGTCTTCTGCCAGCCGGACAAGCCCAGAGGCCGGGGCCACAAGCTCCAGCCCTGCGAGGTGAAACAGACTGCTCTGACGGCGGGAATTCCCGTTTACCAGCCGGAGAAGCTCCGGGACGGTACGGCGCTGGCCGTGCTGCGGGAGCTTGCGCCGGAGGTCATCGTCGTGGTGGCCTACGGCCGCATCCTGCCGGACGATATCCTGGCTCTGCCGAAATACGGCTGCATAAACGTCCACGGTTCGCTGCTGCCCAAGTACAGAGGCAGCGCACCCATCCAGCGGGCGGTGATCAACGGCGAGAAGATCACCGGCGTCACCACCATGTATCTGGCGAAGGAAATGGACGCCGGTGATATGATCTTTACCGCGGAGACGGAGATCGGCCCTTCGGAGACCAGCGGCGAGCTCTTCGACCGGCTGGCGCCCATGGGGGCTGAGCTTCTCGTGAAGACCCTCCGGGCTATAGAGGACGGGTCTGCGCCAAGGGTCTCCCAGGACCACGCTCAGGCTACCTATGCGCCGCCTCTTTCCAAGGACGAGGCGCCGGTGGACTGGTCTGCGGAGCCAGCGCCGATCCTGCACCACATCTACGGTATGCAGCCCTGGCCATGTGCCACGGCGGAGCTGGGAGGCGTATCCTTCAAGCTTTACGGGGCGGAGACCACGTCCCATACCACCGGCAAAGCCCCGGGGACGGTGATCGCCGCAGACAAGCGGGGCATCGAGGTAGCCTGCGGCGGAGGCCGTACGGTCCTTATCACGGAGGTCCAGGCCGCCGGCGGCAAGCGCATGACGGCGGGGGCGTACCTCCTGGGCCATCCCATGGAGGTGGGCTGAAATGCCCCGCAGGACCGCGGCGGAGGCGCTGGAACGCTTTCGTCGGGACGGAGCATGGAGCCGCCAGGTGATGAATGCCGTGGTGAAAAAGCACGGTCTGGAAGGCAGGGACGCCGCCCTGGCTTCGCGGCTGTTTTACGGTACTTTGCAGAACCTGGCGCTGTGCGACTATTACATCTCCTGCTATGCCAGGGGAAAGCTGGAACCGAAGGTGCGGGATATCCTGCGGCTGGGCGTTTACCAGATCCTGTTCATGGACCGGATCCCCGTCAGCGCGGCGGTGAGCGAATCCGTGAAGCTGACGCGCAGCCTGGGGTATGACCGGGCGGCGGGGCTTGTGAACGCCGTCCTGCGCAGGATCGGCGGGGAGCGGGACGATCTTCCCGAGGTGCCGGGCATCGGCACGGCGGCATATCTCTCCGTGAAATACAGTCATCCCCTCTGGATGACGGAGGAGCTCATATCCCTGCGGGGGTACGACGGCGCGGAGGCGGTCCTTGCCTGCGACAATGAGGACGCGCCCGTCTATATCCAGACGAACACGCTGAAAACCACGCCGAAGGCGCTGGCGGAGGCTCTGGGAGCGGCGCCTTTCGAAGGCGTCACCGGATGCCTGCAGCTTCCCGGCGGGGACTTTACGAAGACGCCGGAGTTTCTGGCGGGACAGTTTTACGTCCAGGACCCTGCGGCCAGGATGGCCGTGATGGCGGCGGACCCCAAGCCCGGGATGCGGGTGCTGGACGTCTGCGCAGCCCCCGGCGGCAAGAGCTTTGCCGCGGCTGTGGCCATGGAGGACCGGGGTGCCGTGATCTCCCGGGACATCAGCGACAGCAAGCTCAGTCTCGTCATGGACGGCGCAGACCGGCTTTCCCTCCATATCATCGAGTGTTCCCAGCGGGATGCCCGGGAAACGGAGGCGGGTGGCTATGATCTCGTCATTGCGGATCTGCCCTGCAGCGGGCTCGGCGTCATCCGGAAGAAGCCGGATATCCGGTACCGGGAGAAGGCGGAGCTGGATCGTCTGCCGGAGCTCCAGACGGAGCTTTTGGAGGCCGTCTCCCGCGGCGTGAAGCCGGGGGGAAGGCTCCTGTACTCCACCTGCACGTGGCGGCGTCGGGAGAACGAGGCCGTGACGGAGGCGTTTCTCAAGACGCATCCGGGATTTGAAAAGTCGCTGGAGAGGACGTTCTGGCCCGATATCGACGGGACGGACGGGTTTTATATATGCCGAATGGAGCGGAAAAACGAGATATAAAATCCCTTCTGCCGGAGGAGCTCTCCGCGGAGCTGACGGCGATGGGCCTTCCGGCCTTCCGGGCAAAGCAGGTGTTTTCCTGGCTGGCCCGGGGCGTCAGGTCCTTCGACGATATGACGAACCTGCCGAAAAGCCTGCGGGAGAGTCTGGCAGAGCGGTATGAGATCCCCAGTCTGAGGATGCTGCGAAAGCAGATATCCGCCCTGGACGGGACGGTCAAATTCCTATGGGAGCTGCCGGACGGTGAGAGTGTCGAGACGGTCCTCATGCGGTATAAGCACGGCAATTCCGTCTGCATCTCCAGCCAGGTGGGCTGCCGGATGGGCTGCGCCTTCTGCGCCAGCACCATCGGAGGGAAGATCCGGGACCTGCGGGCCTCCGAAATGCTGGATGAGGTCCTGCGCACCGGGATCGAGGCGGAGGCGGAGATATCCAACATCGTTCTCATGGGCATCGGCGAGCCCCTGGACAACTTTGACAATGTAGTCCGGTTCCTGCGTCTCGTGAATTCCCCGGAGGGGGCGAACATCGGCATGCGGCATATCTCTCTTTCTACCTGCGGCGTGGTGGAGGGAATTGACAAACTGGCGGAGCTTAATCTACAATTAACGCTGTCCGTCTCGCTCCACGCGCCGGACGATGAGACCCGCCTCAAGATCATGCCGGTGGACAGAGCGTACAACGTGCAGTCTTTATACGACGCCTGTCGGCGGTATTTTGAGAAGACGGGACGGCGGATATCCTTTGAGTACGCCATGATCCGGGATGTGAACGACACCCCGCGGCACGCGGGACTTCTCGTAAAGCGTCTCCGGGGAACGGGAGCGCATGTGAACCTCATTCGTCTCAACTATGTTTCCGAACGGGGACTTCAGCCGTCCCCGGAGGAGCGTGTCAGGGAATTTGAAAAAACACTATCGGACGGCGGCGTGACAGTAACGGTGCGGCGTCGTCTGGGAAGCGACATAGATGCGGCGTGCGGTCAGCTGCGCCGGGGGAGTTACAGAGAATGATAATTAGCTTTGGTTACTCGGACAAGGGGCGATATCGGGCTGAAAACCAGGACGCCTTCGATATCGCCGACTGCGGGACCGATACCCTGGCCGTCGTGTGCGACGGTATGGGAGGCGCCGCGGCGGGGCGTCAGGCCAGCGATATGGCGGTGAAGCGCTTTGTTTCCTTTGCGAAAGCGGGCTTTGACGTAGGCGGCGCCGATCAGGACGACGATGTCCTGCGCCAGGCGGCGGACGCCGCGAACCGGCAGATCTACCACTTCGCTTCCACGTCGGAGGAATACGCCGGTATGGGAACGACCCTGGTGGGCGCCATCTTCCGGGAGAATACGGCCACCATCGTCAGCGTGGGAGACAGCCGCGCCTACCGCATCGCCCGGGACGGCATCGTCCAGATCACAAAGGATCACTCCCTCGTACAGCAGATGGTGGACACAGGAGAGCTGACGAAGGAGCAGGCCCGGAAGCATCCCCGGCGGAACATCATCACCCGCGCGGTGGGCAGCGAGGCGTTCGTCACCAGCGATATCTTCACGGTCCCGGTGCGGGAGGGAGATATCTTCCTCATCTGCACCGACGGTCTGACGAACGCGGTGGAGGACGCCGAGCTGCATCGGCTGACGCTGGCGGCGGAGGATACGGAGAGCGCCTGCCGCGCCCTGGTGGAAAAGGCTCTAGAAAACAATACCCGGGACAATGTCACAGCTGTGGTGGTGTCCTATGTGAAGGGAGGCGGAGAGCGTGGATAATAAAGTCGGCTGGCGTCTGGGTAAGACGCTTGACGGACGATATGAGATGATCTCCGTCCTGGGCATCGGCGGCATGGCCGTCGTTTACAAAGCCTTCGATCATAAGCTCAAGCGCAACGTGGCCATCAAGGTCCTTCGGGACGATGTGGCCATGGACGCACAGTCCCGCCGCCGCTTCCGCACGGAGTATCAGGCGGTCGGAATGCTGAGCCATCCCAATATTCGCGCAGTGTATGACGTGGTCTCCTCCGGGGACACGGAGTATATCGTGATGGAGTATGTGGAGGGCATCAACCTCAAGCAATACATGAAGAAAAAGGGCGCTCTCTCCTGGAAGGAGACGCTCCACTTCGCCACGCAGATCGCGAAGGCTCTCAGCCACGCCCATTCCAAGGGCATTATCCACATGGACATCAAGCCCCAGAACATCATGCTTCCCAAAGACGGGACGGCGAAGGTGGCTGATTTCGGCATCGCGCAGTTCGGTGACACGGGAGAGGACGACGGGGACTCCGAGGAGGCCGTCGGCAGCATCCACTATATCTCCCCAGAGCAGGCCCGGGGCGAGGCCGTGGATGCCCGGTCCGACATCTACTCCCTGGGTGTCGTCATGTATGAGATGCTCACGGGCAGGCTCCCCTTTGACGGGGAATCCGTGGCGGAGGTGGCGGTGAAGCACTACACCGTCGTGCCCGAGGCACCCACCGTCATCAATCCCGAGATCCCGCCGGAGCTGGAGGAGATCACGCTTCACGCCATGCAGCCGAATCCGGACGACCGTTACGCCACCATCGACGAGATGCTGACGGACCTGGAGGATTTCCGCAAGGGCCAGACCGCAGCCATCACATCCGTCGTGCGCAGGGCGCTGGCGGATCAGGCAGCCAAGGACAAAACCCCCGTCGTCCGCGACGAGATCCATATCATCACCCGAAACGTTCCCCGGATCAGCACCGCCGGTGAGCTCTCAAAGGAGGGATATCAGCGCCGCCGTACCCGGGCCAACCGCATCAGCACGCTCCTGGGCTTCAGCCTGGTCATCGCCTTCGCGCTGTTCCTGTTTGGCTTCGTCTGGAAGTATTGGCTCCAGGAGATATTCTCCGATGCCGAGCGCATGAATGTTCCCAGCTTCGTGGGACAGACCGAAGATTCCATCCTGAACGACGAGAGCATGACGGAGATATTCGACTTCGCCGTGACCTACAAGGCCGACTCCGTCCATCCCGAGGGGGAGATCATAGGGCAGAATCCCGACGCCGGCGCAAGCCGCATGATCATTCCCGACGGCATCAAGGTGGAGCTCACCGTCAGCTCCGGTATCAAGCTCGTGCCCCTGCCGGATGTGGCGAACCTGGCTTATACTGACGCCCAGGTGGAGTTGCAGAGCATCGGTCTGAATGTGGAGACGATCCTGGAAGCCTCGGAGGACATCACGAAAAACTACGTCATACGCACCGAGCCCGAGGGCGGCGCGTCGGTCTCCAGCGGCAGCACGGTGACCATGGTGGTCAGCGCGGGGCCGGAGGTCACCATGCGCACGGTCCCGAATGTGGTCGGCATGACCAAAGCAGAAGCCATGATGAAGCTGCAGCAGCAGGGATTCGTGTGCTCCGAGACTGAGGTCACCTACGTCAGCTCCGAGGCGGACGAGGAGGGCAAGGTCATTTGGCAGAACCCGTCCGACGACGAAAAGATCATCGGCACAAAGGTCTATATCCAGGTGGGCAGCGGCTCCGCCATGGGCGCGGGACAAGGGTGATCGCTTGAGCGCAGAGGGTACCATCATCCGCGCCATGAGTGGGTTTTACTATGTACGCAGCGCCGGAGAGGAGATCGCCTGCCGCGCCAAGGGCCGCTTCCGCCGAGAGGGCATAACGCCTCTCGTGGGGGATAGGGTGTTGCTGGAGCGCAATGCCGACGGTTCCGGCACGGTGGCGGAGATACTGCCCCGCAGGAACGCTTTCTCACGGCCCGCCGTGGCGAACGTGGATCTGCTGGTGATGATCGTGTCGGAGGCTATCCCTGTGACGGAGCCGTACCTGGCCGACCGCGTCACGGTGCGCTGTGAGAAAAACGGCTGCGGCGCGGCGATCGTTGTCAACAAGTGCGATCTCTCTCCCGGGGACCGGCTCGCTGCTGTCTACGAGGCGACGGGCTATCCGGTCTGGCGTGTCAGCGCCGCGACGGGGGAGGGTATCAGCGAGCTCCGCAGGGGCCTCGCCGGAAAGATCTGCTGCTTCACCGGGAACTCCGGCGTGGGCAAAAGCAGCGTCCTGAACGCCCTGGACCCAGCCTTCACCATCCCCACCGGGGAGGTCAGCCGCAAGCTGGGCAGAGGCAGGCACACTACGCGGCACGTGGAGCTTTTCGCTTTGGGCGAGGATACGCTCATCGCCGACACTCCGGGCTTTGCCTCCTTCGGCGACGAGACGGAGGAGCCTATCTTCCCGGAGGAACTACCGGCGCTGTTCCCGGAGTTCGGACCCTATCGGGATACCTGCCGGTTCGACGACTGCACCCACCGAAGAGAACCCGGCTGCTCCGTGCGGGAGGCGTCGGAGGCGGGAGCGATCCATCCCAGCCGGTACGCGTCCTATCTCCGGATGTACGAGGAGGCCTCTCATCTGAAAAGATGGGAGCTCCGATAACTACACAATATGACCGCCTTTTCCATAGACTGTGGAAGAGGTGGTTTTTCTTATGAGGTGCAGAAAAAAGGGCGGCTTCATCGCCTGGGCGGCCATCGTGGTGGGCGCTGTCATCCTGTGCATCCTCGTTCTCCCGGCGTGGTTCTGGTGGCTGGTATGCGGCTGCGCGCTCCTGACAGGCGGTTTTCTTCTGCTGCGGAAATAGGCATATCCCGCACTGTGTCGGCATAGCTTTTCCATAGAAACTATGCAAGGAGCGATATTGACATGGATACGGCTTTGAAGACGAACAGCACGGAGCGGCTGGCGCTGATATGGTGCGGCAGCGCCGGAAAAGAGCTGACGGAGGAATATGTCGTTCCGGACAGTATGCCGGATGTGGGTGAGATCCTGGACGCCAGGGGCGTCCTGACGGTGCAGGGCAAGGACACGGAGGCAGGCAGCGTGCATCTGAACGCGTCGCTGTCCGTGTCCGTGGTCTATGCGCCGGAGGATTGCGGAGGGATCCGAAGTCTGGAGTTGACGCTTCCGGCAGATATCCGTCTGGACGCGCCGGAGGCGGATACGGACTGCCGGACCGTGGCGCGTCTGCGCGTGCGCTCCGTGGAAGCGAGGCTCCTGAACTCCCGCAAGATCGCCGTGAGAGCGGAGGCGGAGGCGGAGGTGTGCTGTTACCGAAGCGAGACCCTCAGCCTTTCGGCGGGTATGGAGGACGAGGGCTGCGGCGCGCATATCCGCATGGAGACGGCGCAGGCCATGCTGGTGACCGATGTGCGGGAAAAGACCTTCGCCGTGACGGATGAGTATCCGTGGCCCTCGGGCTGCGGCGGCGCGGATAAGATCCTCTCCCGTCAGGTGGACGTGGTGACGGAGGATGTAAAATTCGTGGGCGGGAAGGTCCTGTTCCGGGGGCGCGTGCGCAGCGAGCTCTTGCTGGCCGATCCTGCCTCGGAAAAGACCTTTTTTGGCCGGTATGAAACGGAGTTTTCACAGATCATGGAGGTGGACGCACAGCAGGAGGATACGCAGCCGGAGCTTACGATCTTTTTCACCGGGGTGTATTTCGACCTGCCGGAGCCGGGCTCCGACGGGGACCGGCTTCGTGCGGAGATCCATATGGGGGCCCAATGCGTCTGCCGGGAGCGGCGGGAGCTTCCGTATATGGCGGACCTTTACAGCAGCCGCACGGAGCTGATACCGAGATGTGAGAACGTGCGTCTCGTCCGGGATGTGCGGGCGGTGGTCATGAGACAGACGGTGGCAAACCGGATCGAAGGCGCCGAACGGGAGGCGGAGCTTCTGCAGACGGGAGCGTCCGTGGGAGGCATTATGGTTGAGGACGGCGCGGTGAAAACCGCCGTGAACGTGCGCCTTATGTACATCCTGCCGGACGGCGGCTGCTCATCGGTACGGGGCAGGCTGCCTGCGGAGTTCACTCTGCCGGAGCTTCCTGCCGGAGCGGCGCTGCGGAACGTCTCTGTGGCCGTGACGGATATCTACTGCGTACCCGGCACGGGGGACGTGCGGGTGACCCTGCGCCTGGACGCGCTGGCGGTGGAGGAGACGGAGATCTCCTGCGTCTGCGCCGTGGAGGAGGACGCAGACGCATGGAGCGCTCGGGGACGAATGCCCTCCGCCGTGCTTCTGCGCATCCCTGCGGGGACGGATCTCTGGACCGTGGCGCGGAGATATCGCTCCTCTGTGGAGGATATCCTTCTCGTGAACGAGGGCCGTCGGGACGGGCTCCTTCTCATCCCCAAGGGAAGATAAATGTGTTGATATTGCGCGGATAATGTGGTAAAATACCCTGTAAAAACTTACAGGGAGATGAAATAGATGTCCGGACATTCCAAGTGGCATAATATTCAGAAGACCAAGGGTGCGGCCGATGCCAAGCGCGCGCAGGCCTTTACGAAGATCGCGCGGGAGATGATCGTCGCGGTCAAGGAGGGCGGCAGCGGCGACCCGAAGAACAATATGCGTCTAGCGGCCGTCATTACCAAGGCCAAGGCCGCCAATATGCCGAACGACAATATCAAGCGCACCATCGAAAAGGCGCTCGGCAACGGCGATACCTCCAGCTTCGAGTCCGTCACCTATGAGGGCTATGGTCCCGGCGGCGTGGCGGTCATCGTGGAGGCTATGACGGATAACCGCAACCGCACCGCCAGCGAGGTCCGGCACAGCTTTGACAAATATAACGGCAATCTCGGCGCCGCCAACTGCGTCTCCTGGTCCTTTGACCGCAAGGGCGTCATCGTGGTGGACAACGAGGACGGCGACCTGGACGAGGACAGCGTCCTCATGGACGCCATGGAAGCCGGCGCCGCCGATATGGAGACGGAGGAGGGCATCTTCACCCTCTACACCGCTACCGCGGACGTCACCACCGTCGCGGACTATATGACCGAGCACGGCTATAAGCTCCTCTCCGCCCAGGAGGAGATGGTCCCCCAGAACTACATCACGCTCACCGCCGAGGGCGATATCAAGAACATGCAGAAGATGCTGGACGCCTTCGACGATAACGACGATGTCCAGAACGTCTGGCACAACTGGGAGAACAACGACTGATAAAGGGAAAATGACTGAAGAAGGGGGACCTTCTTCAGTCGCTTTTTCATTGTGTTCGGCTTGCAAACCCGGATATATATGATATAATACACCCGCGAGCTTTCTGAACGGCCGCGGGTACGAGCCGAAAGGCTGTGCGTGAGGAAAGTCCGGGCTCCACAGGGCAAGGATAACGGGTAACGCCCGCCGATGGCGACATCAGGACAAGTGCAACAGAAACAGACCGCCGTCCCCGAAAGGCGGTGTAAGAGACCACCCGGCGGACTGGCGACAGCCCGCCGCTGTAAACTCTATCCGGAGCAACACCGTGGAGGGGAAGGGTCATTCGACCCCTGCAAGACCTGCCCGGTCTCCCCGAGGAGGTGGCTGGAGCGTGCCGGCAACGGTACGCCTAGATAGATGGCCGTTTTTAACAGGACCCGGCTTACAGGGAAACTCGCCGCAAAAGAGACAGGAGCTTCTCCTGTCTCTTTTTATATCAAGTTGTAGGAATCTGTTTCTTGTCCTGACACAAGATGTGGTATTATAATAGCGATGCATGGAGGTGTATGCCATGACCTTGAAAGACTATATCGACTCCCTTGCCGGGAAGACCGTCACGGTCGTCGGCGCGGGGATATCGAACCGCCCGCTCATCACGCTTTTGGCGGAGGCGGGCGTTTCCGTGACCGTGAGGGACCGCTCAAGCGCGGAAGCTCTCGGCGGGTTTTATGACGAGAACGCCGCCAAGGGCGTCTGCTTTATCCTGGGGGACGGGTATCTGGACGGCGAGATGGGGGACGTTGTCTTCCGCACACCGGGGATGCATCCCTTCCAGCCTGCCCTGCGGGCCGCGGCGGAGCGGGGGAGCGTCGTCACCAGCGAGATGGAGCTGTTTCTGAAGCTCTGCCCCTGCCGGGTATTCGCCGTAACGGGCTCCGACGGAAAGACCACCACCACGACCCTCGTTTCAGAGCTCCTGAAGGCCGCAGGCTATACCGTATGGCTGGGGGGCAACATCGGAAAGCCCCTGCTCTCGGAGGTGGACAGCATGTCTCCGGAGGATGCCGCGGTGCTGGAGCTCAGCTCTTTCCAGCTCCACAGCATGACCTGTTCGCCGGAGGTGGCCGTCATTACGAACATCTCCCCGAACCATCTGGACGTGCATCCCAGCTACGCGGACTATATCGACGCGAAAAAGCAGGTCTACCGGAACCAGTCGGAGGGCTCTCGCCTCGTTCTGAACCTGGACAACGACGTGACCGCATCCTGCGCGGAGGAGGTAAGTGGCGGCGTCTCCTGGTTCAGCCGTCGCCATACTGTGGACAACGGCTGCTTCCTCCGGGAGGACGGCATGATCTGCCATGCTTCCGCGGGGGAGACGACGGAGCTTCTGTCCGCGTCGGAGCTCCTCATCCCTGGCGTCCACAACGTGGAGAACATGATGGCGGCCTTTGCCGCGGTGTGGGGGTACGTGAGTCCGGAGGTCATGCGGACGGTGGCCCGCAGCTTCACGGGCGTCGCCCACCGACTGGAGAAGATCCGCGTCCTGCGGGGCGTGACCTACATAAACGACTCCATCGCCTCCAGTCCCAACCGGACTATCGCGGGGCTCGCCTGCTTCCCGGAGAAGGTCATCCTCATCGCCGGCGGCAAGGACAAGGGTATTTCATACGACGCAGTCGGTCCCGCGATCTGCGCCCATGTGAAGAAGCTCTATCTCACCGGCATGACGGCCCAAGTCATCGAGGATTCTGTCCGGAAAGCGGCGGAATATGAGCCGGGAGCGCCGGAGATCTACCGGATCGACGGCTTTGACGAGGCTATTCGCGCGGCGGCGGCTGCTGCGGAGGCGGGAGATGTGGTGCTGCTTTCTCCGGCCAGCACGTCCTTCGACCGATTCAAAAACTTTGAGGAGCGCGGCAACCGCTTCCGCCGCGTCGTGGAGGAATTGGCGTGAATATGGAATTGACGGAACTTACCAGGGCGCTCAGCGCCATCCCGGGGCCTTCCGGCTTTGAGTCGCCCGTAAGCGAATATATCGCGGAATATGTAAGACCCTTCGCAGACGATGTGAAGATCGATGTGATGGGGACGCTTCTCGCCTGGAAGCGCTGCGGGAAGACCGGAGCGAAAACAGTGCTCCTGGACGCACACATGGACGAGGTGGGCTTCATCGTCACGGCGGTGGAGGAAGGAGGATTTTTGAAATTCTCTACCCTGGGCGGGATCGACGCCCGCATCCTGCCTGCGCTGGAGGTGAAGGTCCTGTCCGAGGACGGGCCTCTTTTCGGCGTTATCGGCACCATGCCGCCCCACGCCTTGAAGGCGGGGGATTCCGACAAAGCCGTGGACGCAGACGACCTGTATATCGACGTGGGCCTGTCACAGGAGGAGGCGGAAAAGCGCGTTCCCCCGGGGACGCCCGCGGTATATGCCGCGGGCTGCGATACCATGGCAGGAGGCCGTCTCTGCGGCAAGTCCCTGGACGACCGTGTCTGCGCCGCGATCCAGGTGAAGGCCTTTGAAGACCTGTGCGGCAGGGACCTGAACGTGGACCTGTGCCTGATGATCAGCACCCAGGAGGAGGTAGGCGGCCGCGGGGCCGTCACCGGCGCCTGGGGCGCTGACCCGGACTATGCCATCGTGTCGGACGTGACCTTCGATAAAGGCACGGACGGCAAGAGCGTCGCCACCGTCCTGGGCAAGGGCGCCGCCATCGCCGTGGGCCCCAACATGAATACTGCTATGACCCGGGAGCTCGTCCGGCTGGCGGAGGAGAAGGGGATCCCGTACCAGATCGAGGTCTGTCCCGGGCGGAGCGGCACGAACGCTGAAGAGATCCAGATCTCCCGTCTGGGTGTCGCCACGGCCCTTGTGTCCCTGCCTATCCGGTATATGCATACGCCCATCGAGTGCGCACTGCCGGAGGATATGGAGAGCGTGCGCCGTCTTGTGGCGGAATATGTCGCGTCGATGGAGGCTTGAGTCATGCTGGATACATTGGAAACTCTGTGCTGCCTGAGCGGCGTCTCCGGCAATGAGGACGAGGTGCGGGATTATATCCTGGAGCGGGTCATGCCCTTTGCGGATGAGATCCGTACTGATCCCATGGGCAATCTCATGGTGTTCAAAAAAGGCGAGGTGTCGCCCGATCAAACGATCATGCTGGCGGCGCATATGGACGAGGTGGGCCTCATTGTGACGGATATCACCGACGACGGCTTTCTGAAGTTCGCCTTTGCCGGCGGCATCGACCGCCGTGTGCTCCCGGGCAAGCGGGTGTATGTTGGAGAGAGCCGCACCCTTGGCGTTGTGGGCATGAAGGCAGTCCACATGACCGACGCGAAGGAACGGAAGGAGCTGTCTGAGCTTGAGGATATGTACATCGATATCGGCGCATCGGACCGGAAGTCGGCGGAGGAGCTCGTCCGCCTGGGGGACACGGTCTCCTTCGACGATACCGTCATCCGCTTCGGCGATGGCTTTCTGAAAGCGAAGGCCATCGATGACCGTGTGGGCTGTGCAACCATGCTGGAGCTGATCGAGAGCCGCCTGCCCTGTGACTGCTGGTTCGCCTTTACCGTCCAGGAGGAGGTGGGCTGCCGCGGTGCTGTCACCGCCGCCAGGAGCATCCAGCCGGATGTGGCTCTTATCCTGGAGGGTACCACAGCGGCAGACATCCCCGGCGTGAAAGGCGCCGACCGCATCTGCCGTCTCGGGCAGGGTGTCGTGATCCCCTTCATGGACCGGGGCACCATTTATGACAAGGCGCTTTACGGGCAGCTGACCGCTATTGCGGATAAAAATGAAATCTCCTGGCAGACCAAGACCCGTATCGCCGGAGGTACGGACGCCTCCGTCATTCAGCGGAGCATGACGGGGGTCCGGGTCGCGGCGGTATCCGTGGCGGTGCGGAACATACATTCCCCTGCGGGTGTGGCGAAGATCTCGGAGTGCGAGGCGCAGCTGAGGCTGGCCCGCCTCTTCCTGGAGGACATGGCGAAGGCATGAATCCGGCCCCCGCCGCATAGTCTGCGGCATAGGGGGTGATGCTATGTCAAAGGGCAGATGGCCGCGAAGCGGAGCGGTCATGTCAGCGCGCAGAACGCTTCTGCTGCTTCTGGCGGTCCTGCTGCTCTCAGCGGTCGTGGCGGGAAGCCTTGCGTTTCGGAGCCTTGTGACGGAGCTTGCGGTATCCTCTGCGCAGGACGCGGTGGTCATGGCGGTGAACTCCATCGTGAAGGATATCATGACGGACCGGGACTTCGATCCCTCCGGCCTGGTATCCCTGGAGCGCAGCGCCGATGGGAGCGTGGCGGCGGTGACCACGAATGTGGCGGCGGTGAACATGCTGGCGGCCCAGGTACTGGAGCGGGCGGTGGAGCAGACGTCGGAAAACACCATCTCCGTGGGCATCCCGCTGGGAAATCTTTTGGGGAGCACGCTGCTGTTGGGGAAGGGGCCGTCCATCCCGGTCCAGCTCGTGATGCTGTCCTCCAGCGTGGCGGGGTTTCGCAGCGAGCTGACCACGGCGGGGATCAACCAAACCCGGCACCAGATCCTGCTGGACCTGAATGTGCAGGTGTCTCTTCTGATGCCGTGGCGCACCGTGGGGACCTCGGTGGATACGGAGATACTCGTCTCCGAGACGGTGATCGTGGGCGAGGTACCGGAGAGTTACCTGAACTGGACGAACTGATATAGGAGAACGAACATGGAACACACATTAGAAAGCTATAACGAACTGGTAGAGCGCCTGCTGGCCCTCTCCGTGGCGTACTACGATAACGACGCGCCGCTGGTCTCCGATTTCGAGTACGATCGGATGAACAACGAGCTCAAGAAAATGGAGGCGGAGCATCCCGAGTGGATCCGGCCCGATTCGCCCACTCAGCATGTGGGCGGCCATGTGAGCGACGCTTTCGCTCCCGTGGTCCATGAGGTGCCTCTGGAGAGCTTGGCGGACGTGTTCTCCTTCGAGGAAGTGGCAGGCTTCGTAGCCCGGATGGATGAGGCTGTGCAGGCGCCCCACGACTATGTCACCGAGCCGAAGATCGACGGACTGTCCGTGGCTGTGGAGTATCGCGGCGGCGTCTTTTACCGCGGCGCCACCCGGGGAAACGGCGAGGTGGGGGAGGATGTGACGGAAAACCTCCGTACCATCCGCAGTCTGCCGAAGAAGCTGATAAACGCTCCGGAGCGAGTCATCGTCCGGGGCGAGGTGTATATGTCACACGAGGCGTTCAACACCATCAACGCCCAGCGGGAGATAGAAGGGGAGCAGCCTCTGGCAAATCCCCGGAACGCCGCCGCCGGATCCCTGCGTCAGCAGGACCCCGCCGTGTGCGCACAGCGTATGCTGGACGTGGTGTTTTTCAATATCCAACTGGCGGAGGGAGCGTCGTATTCGAACCACTTCGAGACGCTGGAGGCCATGGCGGCCATGGGTCTTCCCGTGGTGCCCCACACCCTGTGCCGCACAGCGGAGGAGTGCGTCGATACCATCGAGCGCATCGGCGAAGGCAGGGAGGGCTATGCCTATGATATCGACGGCGCTGTGGTGAAGCTCAACGACCTCTCCCAGCGGGAGACGCTGGGCAGTACGGCCAAGTATCCCCGCTGGGCCGTGGCGTACAAATACCCGCCGGAGAAAAAACCCAGCAAGGTGGTGGATATCCTGGTGCAGGTGGGCCGCACCGGCGTGCTGACCCCCAAGGCCGTCATCGAACCCATCCGCCTTGCCGGAACAACGGTGACGAACGCCACGCTCCACAACCAGGATTTCATCGAAAACCTGAATGTGAACATCGGCGATACGGTCCTTGTCCAGAAAGCGGGAGAGATCATACCCGAGGTGCTGGAGGTGGTGAAGAAGGACAGCGTGGATTTCTTCCGCCTGCCCTCCGTGTGTCCTGCCTGCGGTGCGCCTGTGGAGCGGGATATAGACGGCGCCGCTATCCGGTGCACCGGCGCGGAATGCCCTTCGCCTCCAAGGAGGCCATGGATATCGACGGACTCGGCCCTGCCGCAGTAGAGGCTCTGGATAAGCTGGGCCTTATTCGCACTCCTGCGGAGCTTTACGGTCTGGACGCTCAGTCCGTGGCTACGGCGGATCGTATGGGCAAGAAGTCCGCGGAGAACCTCATCGCCGCCATCGAGGCCAGTAAGACCCAGGGCCTGGCAAGGCTCCTGTGCGCCTTCGGCATCCGTCAGGTGGGTTCCAAAGCGGGGAAGGTCCTGGCCCGGCGGTTTGCCAGCCTCGACGAGCTCATGGCTGCGACGGAGGAGGAGTTGACCGCCATCGACGATATCGGTCCCGTTACCGCGCGGTATATCACCGAGTGGTTCGGCAGCGTGCAGAGCCGCCACCAGATCGAGCTGCTGCGGGCGGCGGGCGTCTCCTTCGACAGCGCGGAGGAGGTGGCTGACAGCCGCTTTGCCGGGAAGACCTTTGTGCTGACGGGAACGCTGGAGACCCTCACCCGCGCAGAGGCGGAGGCCATCATCGAGCGATTTGGCGGCAAGGCCTCCGGATCGGTCTCCAAGAAGACCAGCTACGTTCTGGCGGGAGCAAACCCAGGCTCCAAGCTCACCAAGGCCGAGGGTCTGGGCATCCCCATCATTTCGGAAGAGGATTTCCGCGTCATGACGGCGGAATGATCCTGTAACAACATAGATCCCCCTTTGCATAGAATGACATGCAAAGGGGGAAATCTTTTTGGCAAACAAAAATGAATGCACATATAAACAGGGAACGCTGCCCATGTGCGCGCCTTTGGCCTTGGGCACGATCCCTGCGCAGCAGAGCGCGGAGCCTGCCTATGACAAGGACCAGGCGCTGGTAAAGGGCACGCTGTTCCCGGGGCTTGACCTGCCCTTCAAGGACTATGTGGCGGCCGGTACGCTGGAGGACACGCCGCAGTATGAGCTCATGGCGCTGGATTTCGTCACCCAGGAGCTGGCGCTTTATCTGGATACCCACGCCGACGACAAGGAGGCGTTCGAAACCTGGAAATGCTTCACGGAGCTTGCCAAGGAGGGACGCCGTCGGTATGCGGAGAGAAACGGTCCGCTCAAGCGCTCTCAGACCGCGATGTTCGACAGCTGGGTGTGGACAGATGAGCCCTGGCCGTGGGAGTTTCTCGGCAATGGAGGTAACGGCTGATGTTTATATATGAGAAGAAACTGCAGTATCCCGTCCGCATCAAAAACGCAAATCCCGCCCTGGCGAAATTCATCATCAGTCAATACGGTGGTCCAGACGGCGAGTTGGGCGCATCGATGCGATATTTGAGCCAGCGGTACTCCATGCCCTACCCGGAGCTGAAGACAATACTGACGGATATCGGCGTCGAGGAACTCGGCCATCTTGAAATGGTCGGCGCGATCATCCACCAGCTCACCCGGAACATGTCCGTGGAGGATGTGAAGGCCGCCGGGATGGAGGCGTATTTCGTGGATCACACGGCTGGCGTATACGCACAGGCCGCCGCGGGGTGGCCCTACAATGCTGCGACCTTTGCCGTGAAGGGCGATGTGATCGCGGATCTGACGGAGGATATGGGCGCGGAGCAGAAGGCCCGCGTCACCTACGACAACATTCTGCGTATGTGCGACGATCCGGATGTCATCGACGTCATCCGGTTCCTGCGGGAGCGGGAGGTCGTGCACTTCCAGCGGTTCGGCGAGGCGGTACAATCAAGGTGAAGTGAACCACAGAGCCGCCAACAAAAAATAACCGAGCATCGTATCCGGTACCTATGATGCTCGGTTGCTTACACTCAAATGAGCATGAGTATGTTTTGCTCTTTTTCGGTTTTGTTCCTGTTTCAAAGACTAGGGTCGATGCTATGCCAAGTCCAGATGTCGATATATTATTCCTCTCAACAAGTGCGTGATGAATCCTGACGACAGTCCACCACGGCGTCCAGATACACCGTCTTGTCCTCGATGAGAAACAGTGCCTTGTAGCGCTTAGCAAACAGCGCTTTGTGATAAGTATCCGACGGGAGGTTCATGTCCACCTCATAAGGGAACTGATAAGGGTTCTCCTCCAGATCACGGATGACTTTCTTGAAATCATCCCGAAATTGTTTTGCCGCCGGAACGCTGACACGCGCGAGAAACTCCACGTGGCGCAGGAGCATATTGTCTACGCGGCTGCCAAAGATCACCTTGTATTTCGGCATGGTCACTCTCCGGCTTCCGCGGCGGCGATGATCTTATCTATATCGCCCAAAACCTCATCCGCTGTCCTGCCTGTATACCCCTTCGCACGTTCTGTCTGAGCGAAAAGAAGATCGGCATAGGCAGCCTGCTCCGAATTGAGAGACAGGCTCAGCGGGACAGCCTTGTCCCGAACGATCTGCTGAAGAAACATATTGATGGTTCCATTCATGTTCATACCCAGCTGGGACAGGATGCTCTCTGCCTGGGCCTTCAGTTCCGAATCGGTGCGTATACTCATGTTGATGCTTGCCATAATAAATCACCTCTGGCTTTATTATACCCAATATTGATATACAATGTCAATACAAATGCGAACAACCAAAGGGCCGACTTCACCTGCAAAGTTAAATTCTAGCGCGAACTAGAAGTTGGTTTTGCAAATTGTGTCCTGGAATTTAGGTCTTGCAAACGAGTGTATCAACCTTTTTGGCATAAGGCAAGGTGGTGCTACCCCACGTCCTTCTTTGTTCTTACGACGATGAAACGTGTGATAATTCCTTTGCTGTATAACAAATCTGAGATTCCGGCCCTCCTATAGGCAGATTGCATATTTCGCTTCAACGGTCCACGCATTTCGTTTGAAACGGTCTGGCGGTTTCGGATGAACGGTCTATGGCTTTCGAACCAACGGTCTGCGTGATAGAGTGTTTCTTGTAGTCCACTACAAGAAAGGAGCTCAATCATGCAAGACTAAGCTGAAGAAGGAGCAGGACAAGTATGACGCGGAAAACATTGCCACGCTCCTCAACACCTACTATGACCGCCGTAATGCCGGGGCATACAGCCAGAAGGCGCGAGCGAACAATTTCAAGAAGCAGGTGGAGACATTCAACTACTTACAGGCCAAGGGCATCAACACCCTGGATGACTTAAAGGAAGCTGCTTCCCAAATGGGCGACCAGGTCAGCGATATGACGAAGTCGCTCAGAACGGATGAGGCTCGAGCAAGAGAGTTGACCGACCTTATTCGATACGCGGAAAACTACCAACGGATCAAGCCTATCTACGATGAGATGAACGGCATCCAATGGAAGAAGAAACGAGAGAAATACCGGCAGGAGCACGACGGTGAACTGCGGCTGTTCTATCTCGCCCGCCGGGAGCTGGAAGAGCAGGTCAAAGGCGGCGCGATTCCGTTGTCAGACTGGCGCAAAGAACTCAAGACACTACAGACAAAGCATAAGAAGGATTATGAGGATCTGAAGGCGATCCGTGAGGAAGCCCGTAAGCTATACAAGATCCAAAAGAATCTGGAATCAGCTCTGCACCCGGAGCGGGAACTCCGGAGTAGAGGGCCGGAACGATGAAAGGAGGATGATCCGGATCAAATCATCAAGATACATGCAGACACCACTTCGTAAGAATAGTCCAAGCCGCAGCGAGAATAAAGTCTATCAGGGCTTATTTGCGGCCTTTCCCCGCCAAAGGAGGTCGGTGTCTAAGCATGAAATATGCCCAGTCCAATCATGTTGCCCAAATCGGGAATAAGACAATTACGGTTCGTAACCTGACGCCTGTGTTTGTCAGCCGGGACGAAAAAAAAGACACCAAAGACAAGATCGAAAAAGGCTTATACGATATTTTTAAAAAATATATACCTTGAGCTTTTGGAGCCGCCACGCTATAATGTAGCCGTTGGCGGCTCTTTTTCTAAAGAAAGGAAAGAGCCAAATGGAAAAATATGACGCCATATATGGCAGGCAGTCTGTAGACCGGGCCGACAGCATCAGTATCGAGAGCCAGATAGAGTACTGCCAATACGAAATCAGAGGAGGTACATACAAGACCTTTACGGACAAAGGTTACAGCGGAAAAAACACAGACCGCCCTCAGTTTCAGGCGATGATGGAAGCCATACGACGCGGTGAGATCCGCCGAGTCATCGTGTACAAGCTGGATCGGATCAGCCGCTCTATTCTGGACTTTGCCACAATGATGGCCGAGTTTCAGGAATACGGCGTGGAATTTGTCTCCTGTACGGAGAAGTTCGATACCTCAACCCCTATGGGCCGAGCCATGCTGAATATCTGCATTGTATTCGCGCAGCTCGAGCGCGAGACCATCCAAATGCGCGTAGAGGACGCCTATATCTCCCGCAGCCGCAGAGGATTCTACATGGGAGGGCGCATACCATACGGATACAAACTGGAGCCGCATATGATCGACGGGAAAAAGACGTCCCGCTATGGAATTGACCCCGCCGAGGCCGAGATCGTGAAGCTGATCTTCTCCATGTATGCCGAGCCGCAGACATCCTATGGCGATATCGTCCGCTACCTCACAGAAAACGGTATCCAGAACGACCGCACGAAAAACGGAGTGTGGGATCGTTGCCGTATCGCGGAGATGGTCAAGAACCCGGTCTATGTCAAAGCCGACCTGAACATCTATCGGTTTTATAAGGATCAGGGAACGGTCATCCACAACAGCCCGGAGGATTTTGTCGGCATCTTTGGTTGCTATCTGTACTCGGACAAGAACGCCGGACGAAAGCAGACGACGCTGGAGGGACAGCACATCGTCCTCGCTCCTCACGAGGGGATCGTTTCATCCGATGTATGGCTGAAAGCACGCTTGAAGTGCCTCGGCAATAAGCAGGTGGCAAAGCCTCTCAAGGCCAAGAACACATGGCTGGCTGGGAAGATCAAATGCGGCAAATGCGGCTATGCGCTGACGATCAAAAAGGCAAAGACGAGGATCGGACGGTACTTCATATGCAGCAGCCGGATGCAGACGCACCGCTGCGAGGGCGTGGGCGGCATCGACGCCACTGCCTTTGAAAACCTGATCCTAGCCGAGATGACTGACCACCTGACGCAGTTTGAAACGCTGAAGGCTCCGCAGGAGCAGGCCGAGAACCCCCGTATCTACGAGATCAGTGTGAAGCTCGAGCAAATCACGGCCGAGATCGAAAAACTGATGGACAAGGTGGCCGACGCGGACGAGTTGATGATGGAGTACATAAACCGCCGTATCCACGAGCTGGACGCGCAGGCAAACGATCTTCGTCAGGAACTGAAGGAACTGTCGCCGCTGGAAAACCAAAATCGATGTGATCTCACCGAGCTTCGGGGTTATATGTCCCATTGGGAGGAGCTGTCCTTTGATGACAAACGCGCCGTCGTCGATCAGCTGATCGCGCGGATCAGCGCCACGGAGGACACATGCGAGATCGAATGGAAGATATGACACATACACATACTTCATGTTGATTGTATCGGCGAGGCGCTCCGCCTGGCCACGGACAGGATGGACGAGAGAAACGTCTACGCCATGAACCCGGCCTTCGATATGTAAAAGAATCCCCCGTGCGATCATGCACGGGGGTTCAATGTTTCTATCAGGCTTTGATCTTCCTGAGCTTTGCGTAGCGAGGGAGAGAGCACTCGGTGGGACGTTCCGGAGCACCCTGGATGAGGGGCAGAACGTAGTCGATGAACTCGTCGGTAACGAAGTTGCCCTCCGGGGTGATCCACTCCAGGGGGACCTTCTTCTCGGCGTTCGCCACGGCGGTGAGGGGGATGAGCTTCGTTTTGCAGACGTACTCGCCGTTCTCCTCGGCGCGCTCAAAGGCGACCATCTTGCCGGTCTCGCCGGCAATGGCGCTCTCCACGGCGATGCGTCCGGCCAGCTCCGCCTCGTCCACGTCGGCCTTGGAGGCCAGGTGGGCGCCGCAGCGCTGGAGAAGAGACAGCTCGATGGCGCGGGTCTTCACGTCGAGCTTCGCTTTGACGGCGTCCGCCAGACGGGAGGCGAGACCGCCCAGCTGGGCGTGACCGAAGCCGTCGGTGGAGCTGGCCTTCGCTTCGGAGACAAAGGTGCCGTCCGCGAAATGGACGCCCTCGGACACGGCAACGAGGCAGTTGCCCTTGGCCTTATAGACCGTCTCCACGTCCGCGAGGAACTTGTCCATATCGAAGTCCAGCTCCGGCAGATACACGAGATCGGGACCCGCGCCGAAGCGGGAGCCTACGGCGGCGGAGCCTGCCAGCCATCCGGCGTGACGTCCCATGATCTCCATGATGGTCACCTGCCCGGTCGGGTAGACGCGGCTGTCGCAGGAGACCTCCATGCAGCTGGTGGCGATATATTTTGCCGCAGAGGCAAAGCCGGGGCAGTGGTCGGTGCCCACCAGGTCATTGTCGATGGTCTTGGGGATGCCCATGACACGGCATTCCCAGCCGGACTTGGCCATGAAGCGGCTGATCTTGTCGCAGGTGTCCATGGAGTCGTTGCCGCCGTTATAGAAGAAGTAGCGGACGTTGTGCTTCTTGAACATCTCGAGGATTGTCTTATAATCGGTGTCGTCCACGTCGGGATCGGCGAGCTTATAGCGGCAGGAGCCCAGCTCGGAGGAGGGGGTGTTCTTCAGAAGCGCCAGCTCCGCGGGGTCCTCCAGACCCATATCATAGAGCTTATCGCCCAGAACGCCGGTGATACCGTGGTCCGCGCCGAGGACCTGGGTGATCTCTTCGGCGGCGAGAGCGGCGGAGATGGCGCCGTAAGCGCTGGAGTTGATAACGGAGGTGGGACCTCCGGACTGACCGATGATGCATGCGCCGATAAGTTTATCAGCCATTGTTATTTTTCCTCCAATTATTAAGATTTTGGTTGATTATAGCATACATTTGAGGTAAAATAAAGACAATAAAGACAAAAACAACATAATTTCAAAAGGAGACATACCAATCATGCCTATCGTATCTACGACTGAGATGTTCAAGAAGGCCTATGACGGCGGTTATGCCATCGGCGCGTTCAATGTGAACAACATGGAGATCGTCCAGGGCATCACCGAGGCTGCCGCTGAGGTGAATTCTCCCCTGATCCTCCAGGTATCCGCCGGTGCGCGCAAGTACGCCAAGCACGTTTACCTCATGAAGCTGGTGGAGGCCGCCGAGGCTGATACGGGCCTGCCCATCGCGCTGCACTTGGATCACGGCGCCGATTTCGAGATCTGCAAGAGCTGCATCGACGGCGGCTTCACCTCCGTCATGATCGACGCTTCCTCCAAGTCCTTTGAGGACAACATCGCCCTGACGAAGCAGGTGGTGGAGTATGCCCACGACCACGGCGTCGTGGTGGAGGCCGAGCTGGGCACCCTGGCCGGCGTGGAGGATGAGGTCAAAGTCTCCGCTGAGGATTCCAGCTACACCCGTCCCGAGGATGTGGAGGAGTTCGTCTCCCGCACGGGCTGCGACTCCCTGGCCATCGCCATCGGCACCAGCCACGGCGCATATAAGTTCAAGCCCGGCACGAAGCCCCAGCTCCGCTTCGACATCCTGGAGGAGGTCAGCAAGCGTCTGCCCGGGTTCCCCATCGTGCTCCACGGTGCCTCCAGCGTCATCCCCAAGTATGTGGATATCATCAACGCCAACGGCGGTGCTCTGGTGGACGCCATCGGCGTTCCCGAGGATATGCTCCGCAAGGCCGCGACCATGGCCGTCTGCAAGATCAACATTGACTCCGATCTGCGTCTTGCCATGACTGCCGGTATCCGCGAGCATTTCCAGGAGCATCCCGAGCACTTCGATCCGCGCCAGTATCTGACCGTTGGCCGCGCGTATATCAAGGAGCTTGTCAAGGACAAGATCGTGAACGTCCTCGGAAGCGACGGCAAGGCCTGATCCATGGGCTTTTTCCGCGAGATAGACAAAGCCGTGTCCGGTCACGGGCACGGCTGCGGCTGCAATGACTGCGTACGCTTATACAACGCTCCGGACACCCGGAGCGTTGACAGAGTTCTGTGCGTACGCCTGGTGATCGCAGCCGCTCTTTTTATAGCGGCGTGGATCCTCAGCGGTTCGCTGAGCGCGGTGTCTGTGCTGCTGTCCTGCGCGTCCGTTCTGTGTGCGGGGTATGACCGTTTCGTGCGTGCTGTTGCCGTGTGCGTCCGTGAAAAGAATGTGAACGAGGATCTCCTCATGCTGATCGTCGTGGTGGCAGCCGTAGTCATCGGACATCCGCTGGAGGCGGCCGGAGGTACGATCCTTCTCCAGGTCTCCGCCGTGCTGCGGGGCGTCGCGGTAGACAAGGTCAGGCGCGGACTGAGCATCCTGGCCGAGGACGGCGCCGAGCCGGATACGGACGAGCTGTCTGCCTCCCATACCCGGGCGGAGGAATTTATCGCACATTTTGCCAGGCTCTATACGCCGGTCATCATCGCCATCGCGGTTGTGATCGCCGTGGTCACGCCGCTGCTGCTGCATACCACGGCGGTCGAGGGGATATACCGCGCGCTGATCCTGATGGTGATAGCATGCCCCTGCGCACTGATCGTCTCTGTGCCCCTGGCATACATGGCGGGTGTCGGCGCCGCGGCGAGACAGGGCGTCCGGTTCCGCAATACTGCCGCGGAGGACCGGCTCTGCCGCGCAGATACGGTGGTTTTCGATCAGCATTCCGCCCTGGAGGGGGAGGGCCTGCGCGTGGTGTCCGTTAAGAGCGACAGGATCGACGCGGACGTACTTCTCCGGATCGCCGCACACGCCTGCGCCTATTCCGACGGCGAATACGCCCAGAGCGTCAAGGCCGCGTATCAGGACACGATCTACATAGAGCTCATCCAGAGCTTCATGCAGGACCCCGGGCGGGGCATCACCGTGGAGGTGGAAGGCGTAAGTATCCTCTTGGGTACGGAGGAGTTCGTGCGCGAGCATGGCGTGGACCCCGGACTTGACGCGGTGCCTGAGACAAGCATGTACCTTGCCATAGACGGGAAATACGCGGGACGGATCCTTTTCGGCGCTGTTGCCCGTCCCACGGCCGCTGCTGCTGTGGCCCAGCTCGCCTGGGACGGTGACCGCAAGCTGGTGATGCTCTCCGAGGAGACCCCCGCCGCGGCGGAGAAATTCTCCCGTCTCGTGGGCGTGGGACAGTATTACGCCGGATGCGGCGCGGATGGAAAGGCGGGCATTGTCCGGGATCTCCGGGAACGCCTGCGCAAAAACGAGTCCCTGGTCTTTGTTGGCGACGCCGCAAAGGACGCCGCGTGCTTTGAATTGGCTGACGTGGGCATTGCCGCCTCCGACAGCGACTCTGCGGATATCACCGCGGCGGAGCCGGGACCGGAGACTGTTCTGAAGGCCATCCGAACGGCGAAGCGTACCCGCAGCATCGTTCTGCAGAACGTGATCGGCGTTCTGGCGTTCAAGATCCTGGTGCTGTCGATGGATATGCTGGGCGTCTGTCCTCTGTGGCTCGCCATGCTGGCGGATGCGGGAGCGGCCCTGGCGGCCGTGCTCAATTCCATGCGTGCGCTGATCCCTCACGGGACGGCGCTGACAGAAGAATAAACCGCTTTATCCTATGGCCCCGGAGACCTCTGTCCCCGGGGCTGTTTTCGTATTTGCAGTCGCTCATGGGTGTGTTCCTGGGAAAAAAACCGCTCCGCTATCGCCCTTTTTCTTGTAATGCGGGTCGATTTGACCTATAATAGACCAGGATTCTGCGGATCAACAGGCTCTCTCGAAGCGCCGGACCGGAATGCGGATCACTCGGATATAAGGAGTTTCGGGCCATGGCCCGTCTGTGATAGTATGAACATCAAAAAAAGATTGCTGCCCGCTGCGCTGATCGTGATCGTCACCATCGGCTGCGTCCTTCTGAGCCGCCCGACGCGGATCTGGTATTTTGTCCTGCTGGGCATCCTGTCGGCGTTGGAGCTGGATAATGTCATGAATCAGGGGGGTAGGCCCATATCCCGGATGCTTCCGATCCTATATATCGTCATCCAGGGCGTGCTGTGCCAGTTCCGGCTGTCAGCGGTATGGATGGTCGTCTGCTTCCTGGTGTTCGCGTTCTGTATCTTCTTCTGGGGCATCCTTGATCCGAAAAAAGGCGCCGCCTTCGTTATGGACGATCTCTTTGTCCTGATGTGGCCCTTCGGCTTCTATGCGGTGGTGATCCATGCCGCAGCGTCCGAAGTCTGGCTGCCGGTGCTGGCCATGGCGATCCTGGGAGCTTGGGCCTGCGACAGTATGGCCCTCATCGGCGGAAAGCTCCTGGGAAAGCACAAGCTGGCCCCGGAGGTGTCTCCCAACAAGACCTGGGAGGGTGCCGTGACGGGTGGGGTCTTTGCCGTTTTGGCAGGCTTGCTCATCAGCCTCATGCTGAAAAGCTTCGCGCCTGTGCCTGCGCTGCCCTGCATGATCATCACCTTCATCGCCTCCTGTTTTGGGCAGGTGGGTGATCTTGCGGCGTCGCTTATAAAGCGCATGGCCGGGGTGAAGGATTACGGGCACCTCATGCCTGAGCACGGCGGCATCATGGATAAAATGGACAGTATGCTGTTCGCCATTCCTGCAGCGTATCTGGGCGTTTATATCATTGGACTGGTTTAATGAAAATGAGAAGAAAAGCATTGGTGACAGGCTCCTCTCGGGGCATCGGCGCCGCCACGGCAAGGCGTCTCGCAGCGGACGGCTGGGATGTGATCGTACACTATTTCCGCTCTGAGGAGAAGGCGCTGGCCCTGGCGACTGAGTTGGGGACCATAGCCGTCCGGGCGGACGTGCGTGACCCGGAGCAGGTGACGGATATGTTCCGTCAGATCGGGACCGTGGACCTTCTGGTCTGCTGTGCCGGAATCGCGGACTTCAACCTCCTCTCCGATGTGAGTGAGGAGCTATGGCGGGATATCCTGGGCACCAATACCGACGGTGCTTACCGCTGCTGCCGGGAGGCTATCCCTGGCATGGTGCACAACAAATCCGGCTGCATCCTGCTGACATCCTCCGTCTGGGGCCGGTACGGCGCCTCCTGCGAGGTGCCCTATTCCGCCTCCAAGGCGGCTGTCATCGGCCTGACCAAGGGCCTTGCCAAGGAACTGGGGCCTTCCGGTATCCGGGTGAACGCGGTGGCGCCGGGCCCGATCCTGACGGATATGTTGACGCAATATGACTTTATCGATCTCGATTCTGTGGCGGAGGATACGCTTC
Source organism: uncultured Oscillospiraceae bacterium (assembly GCA_905234625.1). GTDB lineage: Bacteria > Bacillota > Clostridia > Oscillospirales > Oscillospiraceae > CAJOIG01. Next base: position 127,437 of record CAJOIC010000003.1, read on the forward strand.
TCGGCCGCTTGGGTACACCGGAGGATGTGGCGGAGCTTTTCGCCTTTCTCGCCTCCGACCGGGCCTCTTTCATCACGGGACAGATCATCGGCTGTGACGGCGGTTACGGTATGTGACGCCGACAGGGAAGGTGGACAGGATGGATTTTGAAAAGGATGAACAAAGGGATGTGACCTCTGCGGACTGGAAAAAGGAAAATGCCGCGGAGAAGAAGGAATTCGATTTCGACGCCTTTTTGGCGGACGATCTGGAGGAACGCATCACGGCGGCGCTGGACGGGCGTGACCTTTTGGAGGAGGACGCCTTCGGCGGGTCCGTGAGCGAGTATGTGCCCAGATGCCCCGGAGACGGTGAACACGGCCGCCACGAAGCGCCGGAGCCCGTCAGCACGGCCCAGCGTCCGCCGGTCTCCTCAGAGACACAGGAGGAGCCGCGGCCTACGGGACCGGACACCTCGGATCCTCGCTATGCCGCGCCGGAGAGGCCGCAGGTGGTGGTGGCGGAGCCGAGGCCCACGGTGTATGTCACACCGCCCTCCGGTGATGAATATTTATCTGCAGCCTCTGCCGGGAACAAGGGAACAGCCAGGGGCCTGAAGGTGGCTGTCGTGGTTCTGGTGGTCATAGCGATCCTGGTGGGCGCGCTGCTGGCCTTTCTCAGCCGCGGAGCGAGAGACATCGACGATGAGGCGCAGACGCCTGTTACGACGCCTCAGGTGAGCAGGGAAGACGAATCAAAACCCGAGTCCACACCGGTCCCTGCGGACACTCCGGCCCCTGAGGTGACGCCCACGGCGCCCCCCCAGACGGCGACTCACACCATTACCGTGACGGCAGGCTCCGGCGGCACCGTATCGCCCAAGGGAGCCGTTACCGTGAAGGAGGGAGAGGAAGTCACCTTTACAGTCACCCCGGATGCGGGATATGAGCTGGGGCAGCTGCTGGTGGACGGATCGCCGGCGGAGCTCGGCAGTACCTATCGATTCACGAACGTAACGAAGGACCATACGCTTTACGCGGTATTCCAGCAGGCGGCAACGCCTGTCCCCGAGCCGACGGCTACGCCGGAACCTACCCCGGAACCGACGCCTACTCCGACGGCACCGCCTCCCGTGGAGACGGAGGTTCCGACAGAACCGGAATCGGAGCCGGTACCGGAAGTTCCTCAGGAATAAAAAGTGATGGGCGCGTTGCAGAATAGCGCCGAATGAAACAAAGGCACCAGCTTACCCGAAAAGGGGTTGGCTGGTGCCTCTGTTTGCGTTAGAATTATGGTGTGA